>PLJR01000343.1 GCA_003140295.1 Acidobacteriota bacterium | reverse complement strand
TTCCAGATCGTGCGCGAATACCAGTTGCAGGGCGACCGCGTGCGGTATTACAGCGTGGAGCGCTCCGACTGGGAGGAGCTCCCCGCGGCGCTGGTGGATTGGGACGCGACGAAAAAGGGCGAAGCGGATGATGCTGCACGCGACCAGGAGATGACAAAGAAAATCAAGGCGACCGAGTTGGCGGCGCGCACCGCCGACCTCAACTCGGACAGGAGCTATGAAGCGCGCCCCGGCATCCTGTTGCCCGACGACGCCGGGCTTTACGCCCTGGACGGCAAGTTGGTGGTTACCATGGAGCAGAACGAGGCCGTGTCGCACTTGGACAAGGGGCGCTTCGCCGAACGAATGGTTACCGGGGTGCCCCTGATCCCGACGAAAGCGCACATCGAAATTCCGGGGAAACGCGCGAAGATCCGGCTGCACTCGGGCGATCCGGAATTTTATTTTCGCACCGCGGATGGCCGGGAGCCGGCAGTTTCCCTGATGCACATTACGGCCGTCAAGGGCGACAAGCGCGAACTGGAAACGTCGACAACGAATATCGTGGGCCAAACCAACTACAAGGGCGACGAAATGCCCCTTCTGATTTGGGACGCGGCCCAGAGCCTCTATCGACTGACCGTGGAAAAAGAGCTGGGCGCCGGCGAATACGCGCTAGTTGAGAAAGGGCCGGAAGGGCTGGAGATGTATGTTTGGGATTTTGGAGTGGACGCCGCAGCCTCAAAAAAATAACGCACCGATAGAATAATCCTCCCCGCGCAGATCAAAACCCGGCGAAGCAGACCAAAACCCAGTTGCAAAAGCCATGCGTCGCGTGCGGCGTCATTCAGCGTGAGCCTCGCCAACAGTCGGCGCCGCTACACTGGCAGTTGGCGCTCCACGCCGCCGAGTACCGAGCCACGTCAGGATCACGGCCCCAATTCCCATCGTCCACGCAACGTACTCCGCCAGATAGCCGACTGCGGCCAACGAGCCGGCAACAACCAGACCTAAGGTGAAGCCTCCCGCGAGGGCGATAATCCTGGCGATGAGCGTGATGCCGACAACCACCACGATTCCCAAGGCCGCCGACGCATAGGGCCCGCGCTTGATTCCGAAGCGGTCGCTCGCGAGGCGGCCAATCTGAAACGCGATTCCGGCAAAACCGATGAGCATCAGGACGACGACCAGCACGATGGCGAACGGCACCAGAAGCAACAGCGGAATTCCGACGATCGAGACGGCCAGCACCACGATGGTGATGACGAGCAGGGGCAGAAAGAGCACCTCGGCCAACAGTCCGACCAGGCCTGCGCGGAGTGGCTCAGTCGCGGCGCGATTCGCAATGGATTCAACCAGCCCTCGCCCCAGGGCGACGACAACAAGGGCGCTGAGTAGTAGCAGCGTCATACGCAACACGGTACCCAGCAAACTACCCACCCGCGAGAATGGCCTCCGAAACACGAGACCCCTCCCTAACCGCCGATTGAGCGGAAACTGCGGGCCGAAGGCGACGTTATCGACCTTGCCATCAATGCGCGCGCCGGGAGAACGGTTCAGGGTTCCGCCCACAACCGTGACATCGCCGCGCACAAGCGCCTCAGGTCCAAGATTGAGCGAGCCGCCGACAACCGTGACGTCGTGCGCAACCTCGCCGTCAATATCCGCGGAGCCACCGATGGCAACCACGTCGCCTTGGACGACTTCGTCGCGGCCGACGGTAACACCGCCGCCGATGCGAACCAGATCGCCGCGGCGCAACTGGGTCCGCGCACCGGGTGTTGTTTCCGGCTCGTTCGTATTCTCCGCAGTGTCTCCCGTTGAAGGCGTCGCGACGGAATCCGCACTAGCCACTTGCCGCAGCGCTGCGGAATCCAGGTAAGTTAGTCGCAGAATAAGTTCAGCATCCTTACCGAGCTGCGCGCGCGCTTCACGCGCAGTTACCGCGTCCCCGTTGATGGCGACGACGCCGTTACGAATCTCGATGAGCCGGACGTCACCAACGGGTTGACGCGGCACAAGACCCAACCCATCGCGCAGCGCCACGATGTCGTAGCGCTGGCGGAGTTGATCGCGCAGATCCGTGATATTGGAAGCCGCCTGACCGCGCACGAACATCGCGGCGCTGAAGATTAGAAGAACGGCACACGCAATTACTAAGTTCCTTAATCGAGATGTCATAGTCGGACCTTCCTTGAATCCTGCGTTCCTCAGCCTTCGTGGACCAACTGCTTCAACGCCACGATCGCCAACAGGGCAATCATCTCCATTGCGGCGACGGCGGCGACAAGGGACGGAGCGACGAACGTGCCACTGACTGCTGTGCCGATCCGCTCCGCAATCCACCACCACCGGACTCCTGCGCCGGCCGATGTCAGGAGCCACACCAACCAATGCGAGAACACGGCCGCGCCTCGCGCGATGAGTGCAACCGCCAGCCCGCGTAATTCATAGATCGAGCCGAAGGCGGCGAAACCAATCGACAGCACAGCTACGACGCCGGCCAAAGCCTTCACGAAGCGGCGACGTGTGCGGGATCGCCAAGCCGCCTGTGCCGTCCGGCCGACGAAATCCGGGCCAGCCTCGATTGGAGGTATCTCGGCCACTACGTGCGCGAACAACATCTCGGCGAGGTCATCTTCTCCGCTGAGTTCGGCCTGCAGCCACTGTCGCTCGTTCGGCATCCGGTTCTCTTTGGCTCTCTTGGGGCCGTAGGGGCCACTGCTTCCTATACGAGGTTTTCATGCGCGGGGTTTCAATCGCCGCTTTTCGGCGCGTTGCTCCACCCCTGTTCGGAAAGAATCGAGGCCAGTTCTTTGCGGGCCCGGTATAAATAGATTTTCACCGTGCCCACGGGCACGCTCATCGTGTCCGCAATCTCTTGAACAGAGAGGTCTTCGCGATACCGCAGCACCACCGCCTCCCGGTATTCCGGGCGGATGCGGGACAAAGCGGCATCCACCGCACGCACTAGCGCGGCTTGTTCCGCCAGAGCGTCAGGCGCGCCGCCCAGTGAAGTAGCGGGAACGCCCGGGTGGCCAGCTTCCTCCAACCCGTCGAGCGAAACGATGGCCGGCCGCTTGTGGCGGAGGTGGTCGATGGTAACGTTGTGAAGGATTTGAAAAAACCAACTGGCGAAGCGGCGTTTCTGGTCGTAGGTGGATAACCGCTCGAAGGCGCGCACGAACGCTTCCTGGGCGAGGTCCTCCGCCAGCGCACGGTCCTGGACCATGCGGGTCGCCAGGTTGACGGCTGGCGTCGCATAGCGAGCGACGAGAGCGTGATGCGCCGCTTGGGAGCCGCCAAGAGCCTGCTGAACCAATTCGGCGTCGGTGGGTGTCACGGACATTATCTGTACGAGTGAATGTCTGACTCGGTTTCAACGCTGGCCGTAACCTGTGTGGCGCTGCGGGGATTAAAGGGCAGATGAGGGGGCTTTGCAAGCGAGCGTTAAACAGGCGAGGACTGGGGCCTCCTGTTTCGTAGGTGCGCGGGATAGCGATGCAGAATTTTTAGGCCTTGGCCAAAATCTTCCGATATGACGGAATGCGTCAATCAAACCAAATATCGATTGACACACCTACCCTGACAGCTTAGTGTGCCCGCAGTCAGAGCCCCTCCAATCGACTGCATGAAAAAGTAGCCTCTGCAAGTAAAGGAGAGTTGCACATGAATCGACTTTTGACATATGGCACCGTTGTAGTTCTGGCTTTCATTTCCGCAGGCTTTTTGCTGGCCCAGAGCAATTCCCAAGCCGGCACCTGGAAGTTAAACGTAGCGAAATCCAAGTACGTTAACGCGCAGGCAGTAAAGAACGAAATGCGGACGGTCGAACCGCAAGGCGCTGGCGCGAAAATTAGCTTCGCGGGGGTCGCCGGGAACGGAAGCCGTATCGCGTGGAGCTACACGACCAACTATGACGGCAAGGATTCCGCAACTTCCGGGGCGGGAGTCCCGATGGCGGCAGACACTATCGCCAGCAAATCGGTAAACGCGAATACAGTTTCATCTACATTCAAGAAAGCCGGCAAGGTGGTTCGGACTTCGACAGCCGTGGTCTCCAAAGACGGGAAGGTTACGACGATTACGTCGAAATGGACTAACGAGCAAGGGCAGCCAGCAAGCCAAACAACGGTGTTCGATAAGCAATAAGCCGAAACCCGGATGGGTCTCCGTCGGAATGCACATGACGCTCTATGGGTTTTCGCGTTCGGGAGCAGCCTAGACGCTTGCCATGACATGCCGCGCGTTAGGGCCATTCACACCGAACCAAAAGGAATAACAGGATGAATGAGCGCAAGATCGGCCGGCGCGTCTTTCTTCAGGGAGCCAGCCTCGCGGGTTTAAGCGCGGCGGGACTCCTCGATGCTTGGGTCAGTCACGCGCAAGTTGCGGCGCCGAATTCGAGCGGCACTGAATTGCCGAAGTTCAAAGCCCCCGCGCTCGCGTGTGATTGCCACCATCACATTTATGATCCCGCGCGCTTTCCGCCTCCCCAGTCTGGGGCGGAGCCTAACGCGCGTGTGGCGGAATACCGTTTGCTGCAGCGGCGCATTGGCACAACACGGAACGTGGTGGTAACACCCAGACCCTACGTTACGGATAACCGTGTGACCGTCGATGCCATTGCTCAGCTTGGAGCCAACGCCCGAGGCGTTGCCGTCATTCGCCCTACCGTCACGGACGCCGAGTTGCGCACTTTAGTGCGCGGCGGAATTCGCGGAATCCGTTTTTCCCTGTCCGCCATTCCTAACCAGACGCCGGCCACCACGCTCGAAATGATTGAGCCGTTATCGAAACGCGTCAACGAACTGGGCTGGCACATCCAGATCAACATGGACCCGGATCAAATTGTGGCAGCTGAGGATTTATGGAACCGTGTACCTTCGGTGATCGTGTTCGATCATATGGGTCACATTCCGCAGCCAATAGGCATGAAGCACCCAGCGTTCACCATCATTCGCCGGCTGGTCGATAAGGGGCGGACATGGGTCAAGCTGTCGGTTACGCATGACAATACTAAGGACGGCCCACCTACTTACGCCGATGTGAATAAGGTCGGCCAGGCTTATGTGCAAGCCGCGCCAGAAAGGATGGTGTGGGGGAGCAACTGGCCGCACCCGAACGAAACGAAAAAGCCAGACGACGCTATGCTGTTCGACCTGCTCACTCAATGGGCGCCGCGCGAAGCGACTCGCCATCGGATTCTCGTACAGAATCCTGCAATTCTTTACGGCTTTGAAAAATCCGGCTAGAAACGATGCGCCATTTCCTCTAATTGCTGCGCCAAATCAGACTCGACAATTTGAATGAAATCAGTCGCGGCGGGAAAGATGCAAAAGTGCACAGGCAGGAATGTGTAAAGT
>PLJR01000349.1 GCA_003140295.1 Acidobacteriota bacterium | reverse complement strand
CGTGGCGCGCCGCCTGGTCCGCATGGCGAGCGAAGACATCGGCCTGGCCGATCCCGCCGCGCTGGGCGTGGCCGTTGCAGCGATGCAGGCCGCCGACTTCATCGGCGTGCCCGAAGGTCATCTGGCCCTCGCGCAGGCTGCCGTCTACCTGGCCCTTGCGCCGAAATCGAATGCGCTCTACACCGGATACAACGAAGTCCAAAGCGACTTGCAAAATAAATCCGCCGAGCCCGTGCCGCTACATTTGCGCAACGCCGCCACCCCCTTGATGAAGCACCAGGGCTATGGCCGCGGGTATCAATACGCCCACAACGTTCCCGATAAAGTTGCCGACATGACGTGCTTGCCCGACACTCTCGCCGACCGGCGCTACTACCAGCCCACCGACGAGGGATTCGAGAAACGCCTGCGCGCGCGCATGGCGGAAATCCTGCGCATCCGCGCCGGTCTGCATGGCGAAGATAGGCAACAGACCGAAGAACAGGAGCAGAACGGCACCGCGCACGATTGACGCACGCGGAACGCGTTCCCTTCACGCGAAGTCTCTGAACGCGCGGCGCCGTAAAGCCGGGTAACTTAAAACGGGTGTCCGACATTAAAACAGGGTGACCTAAGAGAAGTGCCTTAACGCGAAACCGGCGCCCCAGCGAACCTCCGGAAAAAGCTGTCCGCATGCCACGCAGGCCGTGCCGGAGCGTCTGCCACCCGCAGCGCCAGTTCGGCGACGAGGTGATCGAAGTGCGCCGCCGCCACCGGATTGATATCCGGATTGCTCGTGTTGTCTGCGGGGGCGTGATAGCGCGTGTGCACGAAATCGTAAAAAATCTGGTTTTCACGCGTGTTCGGCAGGTAACCGAATTTGAACGCCACCGCTGGGATGCCTTTCCTGATGAAACTGTATTGATCGCTGCGAATGAACCGGTTGGCCCCGGGCTCGAGATCCGATTGCGCTTCCACGCCGTTCACGCGCGCCACCTCGCGAGCCGCGTCACCCAGCGTAGATTCCCCGAGGCCCTGCACCTGCAAATGTTTCAGCGGAAACAGCGGCAAAAACATGTCCATGTTCAGGTCTGCGACAATCTTGTCGAGCTCGACCGTCGGATGCGCGCAAAAAAACGCCGATCCCAGCTCGCCTTTTTCCTCTCCCGTCACCGCCAAGAAAATCAGCGAGCGCTTCGGACGCGTCCCGGTATCGTGAAACCATCGCGCAATCTCGATCAGCGAAGCGACTCCGGCGGCATTGTCCATGGCGCCACTGTAAACAACGTGTCCGGCACTTCCAGCACCGTTGCCCGCCGTTTTTTGGGCAGCCCCGGTTTGCGTCTGCGGCTGGACGCCACCAGGCTGGCCTCCGGGTCGGGGCGCGGGTTGAACCTCGGACGAGGACCCATGATTCTGTACTGCGCTGTGCGCCGCAGGCTCCGCCACGCCCAGATGATCCAGGTGCGCACTGATCACCACGAATTCCGGCGCCATGGCGGGATCGCTGCCGGCGAGCCGCCCCACCACGTTGGGCGAGTGCGCCTGCCACCCCTTCACCGCGATATTCGCGCGTATTTTCACAGCCAGCGGAAACTTGGGCAGCGGTCTGCCGCCACTCGCGTGCGCAAGCAGTTCGGCGATCGAGTTTCCTGAGCCCGCAAAGATCTTGTCGGCATGCTCGGGATTGATCGTCGCGATCACCGACATACCACGCACCTCGGCAAGCGCTGGCTCGGCGATATCCATGACCGGCTGCGAGCGCCCCGCGGCCAGACGCGCCCATGGAATCTCCTGCGTTTTCGGATTGAGAATCACCGCGACGCCCACCGCTCCGGCGCGTGCGAGCGCTTTATAGCGCTCCCCCGTGGATTGATAATGCGCTTTCAGATCTTCCGGCAGCGAGTCCGGAGCGCCCGCCAGATACACGGCAACTTTGCCGTGCAAATCGACTCCCGCGAGCTCATCGAAATTCAGTTCGGGTACTGCGAAGCCGTAGCCCACGAATGCCGCAGGCAAATCGCTGGAGGTGCCGGCGTCGCTGCGCGCGCTGAGCATCGCGTCTTCGCCGAGAACGAGCGGGTCAACTGCGCCATCCGCACCGACGAGAGCAAGACTCGAGTGTTCCTCATCCATCTGCCTCACGTCGAAAACCACATCCTGGAAATATCCATCGGTGCCCGCGGGATCGAGACCCGCGGCCTGAAACGCGTGCGCGACATATCCGGCCGCTTTCAGGTAGCCCGCGCTGCCCGTATTTCTGCCCTCGAGGTCGTCGCCCGCCAGGTATTGCACGTGCGCCCACCAGTGCTGGCCCGCCGCTTTCCACTTGGTAGAGGCCGCCGCCAGCGTCATGACGGCCAACAAGCCGCACGCGGCGACCAGCAGGGCTCGCGAAATACGCTGGGATGCAAGCTTGGGTCTTGGAACAAGTTTGGTGAACTCCTTTTTCATGATCTTTTCATCGCGCCCAGTGTTGCGACCGGCATTTTGCGCGCATTTAGATCNNCAACTCGCGCCGAGCACTTGCGTGGCTTGCGTTGTCGCGATGGCGCGCCGCTGAAGCCCACAGCCGAGCTAGCTCCGCAGCAAGCGCCGGTGCTCTTTCAAAGTGCAACGATCCATCACCACGATCAGACCCGCAGCACGCGCACGCGCGGCGGCTTCTTCGTGCACGACGCCTTCTTGCAGCCACACGGATCGCGCACCGACACGAATGGC
>PLJR01000077.1 GCA_003140295.1 Acidobacteriota bacterium | reverse complement strand
CGCAAAAGATGCGTCAATTCGAAACTGCCCGGTTTCTCTTTGCTGAACATCTCACGCAGCAAACGCACATCCCCCGCGTTATCCTCAACCACCAGAACTTGTAGGGCCTTTTCTTTCATTCGCGTGTTTTGTGCGGCAGCTTGACCACCGACAGCCAGAAATTGTCGATGCTCTTCACAACATCGAGGAATCCATTGAGGTCCACGGGCTTGCTGATGTAACAGTTCGCATGGAGCATATAACTCCGCACGATATCCGCCTCAGACTCCGAAGTAGTCAAGATCACGACGGGAATGCTCTTCAGTGTCGGACTCTCCTTGATTTCCTCCAGAACCTGCCGGCCGTCTTTCTTGGGCAGGTTCAGATCGAGCAGGATCAGGTCCGGGCGTGGAGAATTGACGTGCTGCCCCTCGCGCCCCAGGAAAGCCATGGCTTCCGCCCCATCCGCCGCTACGTGCAGGTTGATATGTACTTTGGCGTCTTTAAACGCCTCCCGCGTCAGCCGGACATCGCCGGGACTATCTTCCACTAATAGCACTTCGATAGCTGCCGCGTTCGTTCCAATCGATTCCATTATTTTTCATCTCCTGCCGGCAGGGCGAAGGAGAAGATCGAGCCCTTTTCGAGTTGCGACTCCACCCAGATCCTCCCACCCACCCGCTCGATAATTTTCTTGCAAATGGCCAATCCGATTCCGGTACCCTTGAACTCTTCTCGCCCATGCAACCGTTGGAAAATTACGAATATCCTTTCGAAGTACTGCGGGTCAATGCCCATGCCATTGTCGCGCACGCAGAAAATCCATTCACTGCCACCGTTCTTCGCGGCCGAGACGTGTACGTGAGGCGCTTCGGCGCCGCGGTATTTGATTGCGTTCCCGACGAGGTTCTGAAAAAGCTGGACCAATTGCGTTTCGTCCATCGTGATGGCCGGCAACAAATCGTGAGTCACCACCGCGCTGCTCTCCTCCATCGTTGCTCGTAAATTTGCGAGGGCTTCTTGCAATGCGTTTTCGCTGGAAATTTTGTGAAGCGCCTTTCCATTTGTCCCGGCGCGCGAATAGGCCAGCAGATCCTGAATGAGCCCCTGCATGCGGTTCGATCCATCTACCGCATAAGCGATGAACTCATCGGCATCGGAGTCCAGACGGCCTTTATAGCGCTGGGCCAGCAGTTGCGTATAACTGGCCACCATGCGCAACGGCTCCTGGAGATCGTGTGATGCGACATAGGCAAATTGCTGCAATTCATCGTTGGAACGCTTCAGTTCCGCCACCGTTTTCACCAGATGCTCCTCGGACTGCTTGCGTTCGCTGATGTCCCGAATAGCTGCCGTCACCAAGATGCCTTCGGGGCTTTCCAGCGGGCTCAGCATAATCTCAATCGGAAACTCGCTCCCATCCTTCCGCCGTCCACTCAGCTCAATCCCGGTACCAATCTGTTGCGCCAGCGCCTCAGCTGCACTTCGCGTACCGTCCGCGATCAGCCGTTCCGCGAAGCCCTCCGGAATGATGTTGGTGACCTTCTGTCCTACGAGTTCATCGCGGCGGTATCCGAATTGCTTCTCCGCCTGGACATTCAGCAGCACGATCCCCCCGCCTTGATTGACCACCACCATCGCATCCGGAGCCGCCTCCAGCAGTCCTCGGTACCTGCCTTCCATCTGTGCCAGATGCTTTTCCGCACCCTTGCGCACGCTGATGTCCCGAATGGCTGCCGTCACCAGGATTCCTTCGGCACTCTTCAGCGGGCTCAGCATAATCTCAATCGGAAACTCGCTCCCATCCTTCCGCCGTCCACTCAGCTCAATCCCCGTGCCAATCTGTTGCGCCAGCGCCTCTTCCACCGATCGCAGATCGTCCGCGATAAGCCGTTCCGCGAAACCTTCCGGAATGATGTTGGTGACCTTCTGTCCTACGAGTTCATCGCGGTGATATCCGAATTGCTTCTCCGCCTGCATGTTTAGCAGGACGATCTCCCCGCCCTGATTCACTACCACAATCGCATCCGGAGCCGCTTCCAATAGACCTCGGTACTTCGCTCCGGCCTCCTTGCTCTCGCTGAGATCGTGGCTTATCTCAGAATACCCCCGCAGATTTCCGTCCATGTCGCGTAGCGCTGTGAAGGTGACACTCGCCAAAAATTGTGAACCGTCTTTCCGTACACGAATCGCTTGTTCTTCGTGCCGGCCGATTGCGGCAGTCACCCGGAGTATCTCCTCCGGCCTTCCTCGCTCGATATCCTCCTGAGTGAAGAAGCAGGAATAGTTCTGACCCAGAATTTCTTTGGCCCGGTAGCCCTTGATCCGTTCGGCGCCGGCATTCCAACTCGCCACCTGTCCCTGCGGGTCCAGCATGAAAATCGCATAGTCCTGGACTCCGTCGAGCAGCAGTTTAAGTTTCTCTTCGCTGACTCGAAACCCCTCCTCGGCAGTTGCGCGCCGGGAGTTCTCGCGCTGGACGCTCCAGCCCGCCGCGACCGCGATCAACAGGCCCACAACGATCCCCAGGATCAGAACAGCTCTGATCTGACCCAGGCGTCGCTTCGCGTCCACATCGCGTAGAACTAGCAATCGCCGCTCTTCCTCCTGCATCTCGTGAACTACTTCCTGAAACTCATCCATGATCGTCTGGCCCGGTCCGCCTCGAATCGCATCCACTCCCCCCTCGAAACCCTTAGCCCGGCGCACACCAATGACCATGTCGCCGTACTGGATGATTTGAGCGATCGAGCTTTCGAGGGCGGGAAGGTGGCGATTCTGTTGGGGGTTGTCCACCGTCAAGCCGCGAATGATGGTTTCTTCCTCCTGGGAGTGCAGTACGCTGCCGTGATAAACGTTGAGGAACTGTTCGTTGCCCGTGATTACAAACCCGCGATAGCTCGATTCAATGCTTCGCATTTCCGAGAGTAGGTTCTGGAGGTTCTCCAGAACCTCGTGGGTGTGCCGCACCCAGCGGTCGCTTTCCGTGGACACGAGGAAGCCGCGATAGGACATCGCACCCATGAAGAGCAAGATGAAGATGGCGGACGAGAACGCGAGTTGTACCTTCCGATTAATTAGAGACTTGGTCTTCATTTCACACTGGGTTGCGAATGGAAGTTACACTCACTAGGCTCTGGAACATTCAATTGCTGGACAATCTCGAGCGCTTCGGCAACGATTTCATTACGACGCTGATTTAGCGTGGCCAGCTCTGCAAAGTTGGGAGCTATGGCAATTCGCGCAGACACTTGTCGGACCTGGTGTTGGTAGTTGCCAGACGCTTCTAGAAGCATTCCGCGAATATAAATCTATGCTCGCTCGAGATATGTTCCCTTCGATACACGTGCCGCGCTAACTCCCGTTCCAGGTATGCGTATGTGTGAACCAGCCGCGCAAACACTGGCGATAGTCGGGTTTGCAGTTAGTGTCGAGTAGAACATGAGCTACAAACTTTTGCGTGTGAATGAGGTCGACACCAAGGGAGCCAGGCAACTTTGGCATGGATGTGGTGCCTACCTCGCGCTCCTCACTGATGCGCTGGGCCTGGCGCGGGACTCCCGCGGTAAGCCTGAAAGTGATGGATCGCTGTTCCCAATTGAAGGTGCAGCTAACTACACTGGCCGTTTCCCATCGTAACGGACCAGTGACTTCGGTTCTCGGAGATCCTAACGTAGAGAATCAAGTAACAGTCCCACCTGCGGGAACAAGTGACAGGGTTCGCAGCGGAAGTAGGCAGATAAAAGAAGAAACGCACATGGCCAGCAAGAAAATTGCAGTATCTGGGATTTATGGAAAATAGCAGGGTCTTCCTTCGTGAAAGCACAGCCGGCCCTCGGAGCTCGGAGCGAGATCAGTTGCTCCGATTTTTCGGCGTAAGGGATCGAAGAAAGTGGTGCGGGCGGTGGGAGTTGAACCCACACGGGCCTTGCGGCCCTGCGGATTTTCTTACCGGCTACGGCTTTCGCCGCCCTGACATAGCAGGTTTGCGGTCTGGACTATCCCTTCACCTTACTCCGTAACCCTGGAGGTTAGGCGCTGCCCGTCTAGTCTCTACACCTTCCTGAAACATTGCTTCAGGCTTGGCTCGGGATCGCCAGTTAAGGTTTCCCCGAATTTGAGCAGTNNATTCCGCCACGCCCGCGTGGCCGGCCATCCAGCTACGTATCATAGAGCAAGCAGGTGGAATTTGCATGTCAGGGTTGCCCCCGAAAATTGGCAACCAAAGTGGGGCAGCTCTGCTACCTGGACATGACGGAGGCTGGTGGCGGGGTGTTGCGATTTTTAAGCCACTCCATGCTGATATCCTGCTTCGCCGTGTTAGGCGGAAGCTTGTCAACATCGGGCATAAAAATTTGCAGGCCTGCCTCGGGAGTCATGCGGGTATATCCGTTCACAAGTTGTGCCTGATAGTGCGCGAGGTCGAGGTCGAACCAGGGGTCGTTGGAAAGATCGACCATAATCAGGTCGACGTTGCGCATGGTCAGTTTTCCAAAGTCGATTGTGCCGTCATGAAGCTGCAGGAAATTGCGCCATTGCGCGACACGAGTCACGTCCTCCTTAGCGTCTCCGTATATTTGTTCGAAATCCGGATTAACGATTCGCACGCTGGTGAGTTGCCCGCGAATATGGGGCGGTGGCAGCAGCTTCTGCGTATCCAGAAAAATATCGTTGCCGGAGACTTCTACGCCGGGAATATTGCCGGAATGAAACAGGCTGGCAATCGTGACATGGAAGCCCCCTAACAAACCCTTGAACGGAATTTTCAGAACGTCGATTTTGGTCACATGTATTTGAATGCGATTCGCGCGAGCCACGCCGATAGTGGCGGTCATCTCTATGGGCAAAGGAATGCCTTTGTGCAGAGTGCCATGCAGCTTGAGCTGATCTCCGTCGCCCGAAAGAGTAATTTTCTTCAGCGGTGAATTAGTGGCTTCGTCGTTAAGGAAAGCGGCCAAATCCCCGACGTTTGTGTGGATCACGCCGGTCTGCACGTCCAGAATAAAAGATTCCGGCTCATCGAATGAGGGANNAATCATTTGTCCGCGAAACCACGGAACGTAGATGCGAAAGCTCTGACCTTTCCTCAGCATCAGGTTATGCGCATAGACGTTAGTGGGAGCAAGGTCAGAGGTCCGACTTGCCGTGGGAGTCGCAGCGGTGGCATCTGAAATTACCGGAGCCGGTTCGGCCCCAGCCGACGCGCGGCGCCGCAGCGATTGCGAGTGCCACACCAGCACAGCTACCGCCACGATCGCTACCGCAGAAATGGCTAATCCCAAACGGGCAAGCAAGGTAGGAATATTGTGAATAGGCGGAGGTTTGGTGACCATCGGGTGTAGCCTGTAAGTTTGTTACGCTTTTGAAACTGCGAGAGGGAAACGATACAGGCAACGGCAACACCTCATATTAGCACGCTGTCAGGTCTGCTGCGCATGCCATTCCGCCCATATCGGTCGGGTTCAACAGCCTGCGCGGGCGAAAGCACTGAAGATAGCCTGCGGATTTAAGGCGCTGCGGATGCCTGGCGCGATCTTCGGGAGACGTAAATCAAAAAAAGGTCCGCCGCTATTCGCGGGGCCTTTTTTTTCTGCAAATCGAACTCGAGCACAGCAAGTAAATATTTAATCTCCGGCTGTCGCTTGCTCCACGGGCGCGGCCACACCGAAAACGGGCGCCGGGCGGGGCGTCGCGGCACGCCGCGCTTTGGGGATTGACGGCGCCGCAGCCGGCGAATCCTGCATGGGCAGGCGAAAACGGCGGATGCCATCGTAGGAATATAAGGCGCCCGCGACAGCTCCGGCCGTGGGCACCAGGCCTATTTCGCCGGCACCCTTCGCGCCGTAGCCTCCGATTTCATCGGGGATTTCGAGCAGGATGACGTCGACCTTGGGCGTGTCCTTGGCCTTAATGATGCCGCAGTCACGCAGCAGCAGCGAATCGGGCGTGCCGTTGGTCGAAGGGAAATTCTCTGAGAGCGCATAGCCGAGACCCATGTGCACGCCACCTTCGATCTGTCCCGCGCACGCTTTGGGATTGATGGCGCGGCCGACGTCGTGCGCGGCTACCACGCGCTTCAGGCGCCCATTGTCATCCAGAAGCACCACTTGCGTGGCGTAGCTGAAGGTTAAGTGCGTTGTGGGATTGGTGGCTGCCGCCGCCGTGCCCGGCTTGGTGGTGAAATTACAGACGTAATCGCCATGGTATTCGCGGCCGGCCAATTTTTCGAGCGGCAACTGTTTCAAGTCGGCGGCCAGCTCGCCTGCCGCACGCTGCGTTGCGGCGCAACTGAGCGTGGTCCCGCGCGACGCCCAGGTCTCACCACACTTGAGCCCGATCTCGCGATCCCAACGGACCGTGATAATTTCTTGCGGCAATCCGGTTTCTTCACAAACGGCCTGGCGAATCGTGGTGAATAGTCCCTGGCCCATTTCGGTGTAGCCCGCGAGGACTTCGATGCGGCCGCCCTCGAGCACGCGAATCAGCACGTGCCCGCTATCGACGGTACCGTTTCCGATGCCGGTGCTCTTGATGCCGCAGCCGATGCCGGCATATTTCGCGCTCTTGTAGATGTCCTTCACCGCTTCCAGCGTGGCGCGAATCCCGCAGCTTTCTCGCATCACCTGCCCGGTGCAGAAAGGATCCCCGGGAGCCAGGATGTTGCGATCGCGAATGTCATAGCCGTCGACGCCAACTTTTTCGGCGAGGAGGTCCATGATCCCCTCGATGGCGAAGTGCGCCTGATTGGTCCCGAAGCCGCGCATGGCGCCGCTGGTAGGATTATTGGTGAAGACGGCCTTCGATTCGATATCCACGTTGGGCACGCGGTAAGGCCCGCAAGCGTGGCAGGCGGCGCGCAGCAAACATTTGCCGCCGGTGCCCGAGTAGCCTCCCGTATCGCCGACGATGCGGGTGCGCACGGCGACCAGGCGCCCCTCGGCATCCGCGCCCACCGTATATTTGAGCGTCATGGGATGGCGCTTGGGATGCACCTGCGTCGATTGCACGCGCGTTAAAACCGTCTTCACGGGACGGCCAAGAAGCAGCGCGGCCAGCGCCGTCTGAGCCTGAATCGAGAGCTCTTCCTTGGCCCCGAATGCGCCGCCACTCGCCGCCAGTTCGACGATAATTTTTTCAGCGGGCACGTTCAACACGCGGGCAATTTCGCGCTGGTCGAAGATGGAGCCCTGGCTCTGCGAAAAAACTTTGATGCTGCCGTCGTCATTCGGAATCGCGAGGCAAGCCTCGGGTTCGAGAAACGCCGGCTCGACAGCCTGCGTGGCGAAGGTTTTCTCGATGATGTGCGTGGCGCCCGCCAGAGCTGCATCCACGTCACCTCGCGCGAAAGCCGTGGCGTCCAGCAAATTGGGATGCACGTAGAGATTGCCCGGCGGATGCACTTGCGGGGCCCCGGGTTCCAGAGCGGCAAACGGATCGGTAACCGGAGGCAGGACTTCGTAATCAACCTCAACCTTTTGCGCGGCTTGGCGCGCGTGGTAAGGCGTGTCCGCCACCACCAGGGCGAGCATGTCGCCCACGCAGCAGGTGGTCTCACCCACCGCGACAAACACGGGCAAGTCGGGAACGGTAATGCCCGTGCCCCGGCCTCCAGGCACATCCGGTGCCGTCAATACCCTGACCACGCCCGGGATCGCCTCCGCCGCAGCAGTCCGAATAGCCAAAACTTTGGCGCGAGGGTGCTTACTGAGCGTCGGAGACGCGTTGAGCATTCCCGGCACGTGCAGATCATCGACGAAGGGCCGCTCGCCCAACGCCTGATCGAACCCCCGATACCGCGAGGGTGACTGGCCGATCCCGTTCTCACGGTTGGCAAAGGCCGGGTTGCGTTGCAGGCCATATTCCTCGCCGAAGAAGAAATGCCGGCGCGGCTCTTTACTTGTGAATTGGCCCCCATTTTTCCACGCTTCGCCGGCGGACTGAATGCCGTCCAGGATACGGGCATAGCCG
This sequence comes from Acidobacteriota bacterium, assembly GCA_003140295.1. GTDB lineage: Bacteria > Acidobacteriota > Terriglobia > Acidiferrales > UBA7541 > Palsa-189. Next base: position 445 of record PLJR01000077.1, on the reverse strand, counting down.
GTGCAGCGGCACAGGTGCCCGGAAAGGGCCTGCGCCACAGCCTCCCGATCGTCGGTAACCCCTTGTCGAATCAGCGAAGAAGCGCGCACCAGGATTCCCGGTATGCAGTAGCCGCACTGCACCCCGCCCTCCTGGATGAACGCGTCGCCCAGCACCCTGCGCATATCCTCCGGGATACCCTCCAAACTGACCACGTCCCGGCCTTCCATGCTTTCCGGCTTGCGCAGGCAGGCGAGCGCCGGGCGCCCATCCGCCAGGATGGCGCAGCAGCCGCAGGTACCCTCAGGGGCGCAGCCGTTTTTCGCCGAGATAACGCCGCATTCCTCCCGCAATACCTCAAGAAAATTCATCCCCGGCTCGTACGCGGCAACCGTGGCTTTCCCGTTTAATTTGAAGCTGATCTTCGGCATAGTGGGCCCATCCCCCGCTGCCGCCACACGCCTTC
>PLJR01000102.1 GCA_003140295.1 Acidobacteriota bacterium | reverse complement strand
TTCTCACTTTGCAGCGACACGGGCGGCAAATTCGTTGTGCCCGGAGCAGGAGAAGCGTACGATGCGCGAACCGGGGGTTTAAATTCGGAATTCCGACCAGGACAAACATCGTGCATCTCAGCATACCCAAAGTCGGTCTTGCGCTCTTGTGCATCTCAGCAGCGGTTTGGGCGGCGCATGATCCTCTGATGGGCACGTGGAAGCTCAACCTGTCGAAGTCGACCTATAGCCCCGGCCCTCCGCCGAAGAGTTCTCTGAACACCTACGGTCCGCATGGCCAGGATGGCTTCACGTACGACGCAGTCCAGGTGGATGCACAGGGGAGGTCTTTGCATGTGACGTTTGTCGCTGAATACGACGGCAAAGACTATCCGATCACCGGGGATCCGACACGCGATGCTATTTTCGCCGAGCGTATAGACGCCTACACGACTCGTACTACCAACAAGAAAAACGGAAAAATCACGACGACGTCCTTGCGTGTCATCTCCAAAGATGGCCAGACAATGACGCTCACAACAAAGGGCACGAACACCCAGGGCCAACCGGTGAACAATGTCACGGTTTACGACAGGCAATAAAAAGAACTGGGCTGAACTGTGGAAATCGGCTCTAGGCAATACCGCCGTGAAGAGGTGCTCTGTGCGAAAGAATCTGGTTCCCGTCCTCGCAGTGGCGATCAGTCTTCTCACTGTTTCGCGTCCGATATTTGCGCATCACGGCGCTGCGGGGTATGACATGGCGAAGATTGTCACCCTCACAGGAACAGTAACAAAATACGATTGGAGCAATCCCCACATTTTGGTGTACGCGGACGCGAAGGACCCCAATGGAACCATGCAGCAATGGTCGCTGGAACTTGCCGCTCCTCTGCTCATGGCGCGTCTCGGCTGGACGAAAAATTCCATCAAGTCGGGCGACCATCTTGTGGCAGAGATTCATCCTGCCAGGAATGGCGCACCGATCGGGATCGGTGGAACCGCGACCTTCCTCCTGAAGTTCGAGGTCAACGGTACGCCGCTTCCCCACCTTTGAAACCGCGTGTGATCGCGCATTGGTCTTGCGTCTTGTGAGGAGTAGTAATATGCGGAATCGCCTCGTAGATACTATTCGCAATTTTGCGATCCCGGCGACTTTGTTCTTGGGCTCACCTCTCTTGCTGGCGCAGACATCTGAGCTGCCGAAAGCAGCGCAGTTCTCAAAAGCTCAGACTGCCGCTACGGCGTCCGACCTCTCCGGTATTTGGTCCATATCAACAGGCCAGCCGAGTTGGGATCCCAGCGACGGCCCGGGCGCCAAGCCAGATGAACTTCCCATGACACCGTGGGCCCGGGAACAATTCCGGGCGGCCAGGCCTGCCTTTGGAGCCAACCAAACGTTCGAGAATCCGAACGATCCTACTGAGAAATATTGCGATCCGCCAGGCTTGACCCGGCTCTACAATTTTCCATGGCATTTTACCGTCGTTCAAACCCCAGCCAATGTTTTCATAATCTTCGAGTACCTTCATCTTTGGCGTGTGGTCACAATGGATCGTCCTCATCCCAAGGATCCCGATTCCACTTGGCTCGGGGACTCCGTGGGCAAGTACGAGAACGGCGCACTCGTCATCGACACGATCGGTTTAAACGACAAAAGCTGGTTGGATCTAGTGGGACATCCTCATAGCGACGTATTGCACACGGTGGAGCGTTTGACGCGGATCGACCATGATACGCTGCAGCTCGAGCTCACCATCGAAGACCCCAAGGCCTACACGAAATCCTGGACGTCAAAGAGAACGTTCAAGCTGAGTTCGGAACCGCTGGGGGAGACGATGTGCTCTCTGTCCGAGATGCAGGATTTTCAGAAGAACATCATGGATCGTACCCTGCCATCCCCGCCTGCGAAGTAACCCCAGGCACTGCCTAATCCGCAACTCTAACACGCCGGCCGTTCTCGCCCTGTAGCGTGAAGACGTAAAGTACTCTGCCGTTCTGCGCGTGGTGCACAGTGCACATTGGACTATTTATGATAACCGCTTAGCGTTTCAGTCCACGGTGTGCTGGCCTTGCTGCAAGGTGGCTTTCATATTTATCGCCGATGTTAATTCTTCGTTGTGCTTTGCGAAACCCAGGCAGAGGCCACGCCTGCTATCCGATCCGCCATTCGATCCGGGCCGGCCAACTGGCGGAGTTAGCTGGGGAGAAATGTCGAGTTTCCTTTATGAATCGGAAACAGGCATGGGCCCCTTAGTGTTCAAGGAGCCCGCGCCTGCCTAATCAGGATGCCAGGGCCGATAACCTGGCCTCAGCGGTGGCCGCCATCCGACCGACCGCCCCCACCCGACGAAGACCTATTGCCGCCGCCGCCCGANNGCCGGCTCGCCACGCATCCGCTTCTGGACGACCGAGAACAGCGCCCTCCCCGCGCCGGCCGATTCCGCCGGCCGCGTGATGCTGGCGCATGAGTTCGACCATATGTTCCCCGCGCCACTGCGCGAACCGCCGCGGCTCGCCTTCGTCGGCCTCGGTCGACCGCCGCCGCCGCCGCCCCCGCCTCGATAGCTGGGGGCGCCTTGGTAGCTCGGCGCACTGCGGTAACTCGGGGCACTCCCGCCGCGGTAGCCCGGCGCGGGACTATTCCCGCCACCGCGGTAACTTGGGCCACCTTGGTAGCTCGGGGCACCGCGGTAATCCGGCGCGGCAGAACNNCCCGCCCCCGCGGTAGCTTGGCGCGCCTTGATAACTCGGCGCTCCGCCGTAGCCCGGCGCGCCATAACGGCCATCCCCGCCGCCGCGGTAACTCGGAGAGGGAGCGCCTTGATCGCTGGGCGCGCTGTAGCCCCCGCCGCCGCTATTCCCGCGGCTTGAATTGTTACCGTAGTTGGGTGCTGCCGAGCCGCGTTCATTTCCTGAGCCGCGCGGATTAACGATCGGCTTGCTCATATCGAGTGGAGGCCGATAATTGCTGCCCTGCGATCCGCTGTAACCGCGTCCCGCCGCATCTGCACGCGGTTGCGAAGAAAATCGCTGCCATCCTGCACTTGGTTGACCTTGCCGGCCGCCCTCTGATCCTCCCTGCGGCTGCATACGTACCGGGGGCTGCGTGTTTCCCCTCACGCCTTGCTGCTGTTCGCCGGAGCCAAACCGGTTCCAACCTTGGCCGTTCTGGCCTTGCCCGTTCTGGCCTTGTCCTCCCTGCCCCTGCCCGGTCTGCATCCGGCCCCCACCTCCGGCCGCGCCTTGGGAAGACCGCCCCGAGAAGAAACGCTGCTGGCTGTTAAACCGCGCCGCCGCCGATGCCGGTACCGGCCGATCCGACGCCCGCATGCTTTCTCGCGAGGGGTTAACCGGCAATCCACCCGTCATCATGCGACCGCTGCGGAACTCCGATGCGCTTACCGGGCGTGCGGAAATCCCGCCCCTTCCGAAATTGCCGGCCGGCACGCCGGAGACGCCCGCACGCAAGCGATCGTTGCCCGACAAATTGTTCAAGTTCGAGAAACGCTCGCCACCGTGCAGTGGGCCGATGCCTTCCCGGAAATTGTTGACGTTGTGAATATCCACCACGTTAAAGCGCCCCCCGTACCCGCCCCACCACGGGTTGAAGTAGTCGCAGGGGCCGATAGGAACCCAGCCGATGGATCCAAACCCACCACCGAATCCAGCTCCGAAGCTTACGCCGCCGCCCCCGAACCCAAAGAACGACACATACGCTGGCGCCCACACGGGACGGTAACCGCCATACACAGGTCCNNTAGTGATACGGCGCCCAGCCCCACGGCTCGTCAGAAACCCACGTCCAGCCATAATAGGGCTCATAAACCCAGCGGCCCGCACGGTACGGCGCCCAGCCGGGGTCCACGTTGGGCGTCCACACGGGACCGTAGTCGGGAACTTCTGACCAGGTGCCCTGTCCATCGAGGTCGCCCGCACCCGTGTAGTAACGATTGGTGTGCTCGTAGCTCTCGGCGTTGTAAATAATGTTGTCGCGATCTTTGTTCCACTTATCCCAATCATCATTGGAAGGCCCATCGGTTAGCCGATATTGGGCGTCATTCTCGGTCCCATGAACGACGATGTTCTGTCCCTTTTGCACTCGAGTGCTGCCCTGCGAAGTCGAAACTTCCGCTTCCCCGTCACGAACCGCAATCATCGTGTCGCCGTTCGGGTTTACTTCAATCCGGTAACGCCCCTCGCGCAGCGGGTGAATAGAGACGTTGGGAGTGTCGATTTCCACGTCCGCGTCCGAACCCTTCAGCATGGAGTAATTCGCCAGGCCCTGCGCAATCTGCACCTGAATGCGCGAGCGTGTCAGCGTGGCCAAGTTCGATTCGGAATTAGAATCTAGCCGCAAAATATTGGCGAAGTCGAGTTGCAGCTCGCCGCGCGAGTCGCCACCGGTAGAAACTCTGTCACCAGACATCAAAGGCGTGTTCAGGGTTACCGCAGAAACGTCATTGTTGTCGCCCCGCTGCATGGAAACATCACCATGAATAAAGCTCGCGCGGGCCACCCCTGCATCTGTCTCTAGCTGCTGTTCCGATGGCGTGCGACCAGACCCTTGCTGGTCGTCAGGATACGGCTGGTCGACCTGCGGCGGCCTCGGGTACTGCTGATCCGGATATTGTTCCCGCGCATCGGGCGGCGGATAACTCCGCTGCTGGGCGTGCCCAGCGCGGATGCCGGCGAAGCTCAGAAACAAGATCGCCAAGACCGAAGCCGTCTTATTTTTGATCGCCCATCTGTTTTTCACGGCGCACCTCGTCAAACGTCAATTCGCCCAGCCGCGCGGATGCGAGTCCACGTATGAGATAGGCAAATCAAAGGCCACAACAGGCGACCTGTGAGACTTGTAATTGTCACGATATAAAGATGTTAGGTTTGACGCGCACTGTCGATTCCGCTCTTCGCCGGCCATAATCCACCGGCAGCGGTGGTTTTCAACCACTGAACAAGGCGACGATTGCGCGCGTTATTCCGCTATTCCTGCGTTTCTTTCGCGGGTTCGTCGGCAATGCCTATCTTCTCCAAACGGTAACGCAACGCATTTCTCGATAGCCCCAGCATGCGTGCCGCTTGGCTCTTGTTTCCATTCGCCCGGCGATAGGCTTCGCGGATAATTTCATCTTCCCAGGCATCGAGCGTTTTGCCCTCCGGCAGTAATGGCGAAGCCCCCGAGGATTTCGTGCGCGCGGTATCCAGGTGGATATCCGCAGGTTCGAGCACCGGTCCGCGGGCCAGCGCGCACGCGCGTTCGATGACATTTTCAAGCTCGCGCACGTTCCCCGGCCAGTGAAATGCCATTAATTGCTCGAGTGCCGCCGGCGAGACCGCCAGCGGCTGGCCCGCTGACCCTTGGCAGAAGCGCGTCAGGAACAGCTTTACGAGGTCGGGAATATCCTCTTTGTGTTCGCGCAGCGGGGGAATATCGATGGGCACCACATTCAGTCGGTAATATAGATCCTCGCGAAAAGTTCCTTCCTCGAGTGCCGCGCGCAGATCGCGGTTCGTCGCTGCGATAAGCCGCACGTCCACCTTGATAGTGCGCGTGCCTCCCAGGCGTTCAAATTCGCGCTCCTGTAAAACGCGCAGAAGTTTCACCTGCGTGGCGGGCGGCACATCTCCGATCTCGTCCAGGAACATCGTGCCCTTATCGGCGAGCTCGAATTTGCCCGGCTTGGTTGCGGCGGCACCGGTGAACGCTCCCTTCTCATATCCAAAAAGCTCGCTTTCCAGCAGGTTTTCGGGGATCGCAGTGCTATTGATTTTGATAAAAGGGCCGGACGCCCGGCTCGACCGCTCGTGGATCACCCGGGCGATTAGGTCCTTACCGACGCCGCTCTCCCCGCCCAGCAGCACTGTGGAGGGCGTGGGTGCGACGTGATCCACCAGCGCCAACACCTCCTGCATCTTTGCACTGCGGGCCACCACGTTGGGATAGCTGTAGCGCTGCCCCAGCGCTTCGCGCAGCGAGCGGTTTTCATCGCGCAGGCGCCGGACGTCGAGCTCTTTCTCCACCGCCATGCGCATTTCCGCCAGCGAAAATGGCTTCAACACGTAATCGCTCGCTCCCGCCTTCATAGCCTCAACCGCCGTTTCTACCGATCCATAGGCGGTCATCACGATCACGGGAAGCGCGGCGTGCAGGCGCTTGGCGGAGTGTAGAAAATCGAGCCCGCTGGTCCCCGGCAGCTTGAGATCGGTCAACACCAGGTCAACGTGTTCGCGCCGGAGAAAATCGAGCCCTTTTTCGGCATCCTGCGCCGAGAGCGTCTGGAACCCCGCCTCGGCGAGATCGAGTTCCAAAAGGCGGCGCATGCGCGCTTCGTCCTCGACGATCAGGATGGTAGGTTTAGGTATCAGCGAGGGCATAAGGTTATCAGGGGATTACGCTCAGCGTGTGAGTTCGGCTTGCGGAACGGGTAGCGGACGCGGTGGCCGCTGCCGCGGGAAAAAATACGACGAAGCAAGTGCCCCGCCCCCCGCCGCGTGCCAGCCCGATCGATCCGTGATGTTCGTCCACGATTCTCGACACGATCGAGAGCCCCAGCCCGACCCCGGTCTTCTTCGTGGTGACAAAGGGATTGAAAATCGGCTCGCGCAACTCCGCTGAAATTCCGGGACCGGAATCGGCCACGCGTACCTCGATTCCGGGCCGGGCGTCCCGCTCAGCCCGCGCAATGGAAACGCGCAGCGTGCCTCCGCCCTGATCGCTCATCGCCTCGTAGGCATTTTGCGCCAGGTTGACGAATATCTGTTCGCAGAAATTATCGTTCAAGCAGACCGGCGGGAGATCCCCATCGTAGTGCCGCTCCACATTTACCGGGGCCCCGCTCCAGTTGGCCTCGACCGCCCTCAGTGCGCGGTCCACGATTTCCGGGAGCACGGCGGATTTGAGTTCCAGGTGTAAGGGACGCGCGAAATCGAGGAATTGCGTTACCAGAGCGCTTAGCCGATTCACCTCGGCCACAATGTATCCCGCCAGCTCGCCCGCCAGCGGCTCGGAATTCTTGACGCGCTCCGTGAGCATCTCCGCGGACCCCTTGATGATGCCCAGCGGATTGCGAATCTCGTGCGCCAGGCCCGCCGAGAGTTGCCCGAGCGCGGCCAGCCGTTCGGAGCGGCGCGCTTCGGCCTGCGCGTGCTCCAGGCGAATGTTCGTTTCGGCCAACTCTTCCGCCACCATCTGGTAGCGTTGAGTCTGGCGCCGGTTTTCCACGGCGAAACGATTCACCACAATCGCGGCGAGAAAAAAGAACAGGATGCGGATGGCCAGTTCAGCGATGCCTCCCGGCGTCAACTGGTACTCCTGCAGCGCCGGATACAAGTACGAACAATACGCGGCGGACGCGAGGAGGGTCCAGAAGAGCGTGCCNNATAGTAACTGCTGTTGATTCCAACCTCGCCGGTATGGCTCAAAAGCAGCATCGCGAGCAGGATTTTTACCAGCACCACGTAGCTTCGCCCGCGACGCGGCAAGTACCGGATAAACTGGCCTTCGGTGACTTGCAGGATGCCGATCGCCACGAGGATAAGCTGCTTGTGAACTTCGCGAACGGGCGGCAGTACCGCCAGCCCGGCCAGGAAGGCCAGCCCCAGCAAATCCATCCAATTGCGGCTGGCGAGGTGAAATGGCGGACTGGACTCGTGTTCTGGCATGACTGCTTATGCACTCATCGCTTATCTTAAGCCCATGCGGCCCAAGCCGGTGGCATTTGCTGCGGAGGGCTGCCGCCCTAGCCGTTACCTAAGTTAGATGCTTTTTGTAAGCGAATCCAAATTCCTGCGCTTACCTCACGCCATGTTTAATTTATGCTTTGTGTTTGGCAGCCCACGTTTTGTGTTTGCCATACTGCTACGTGCCCTGAGACGATGATGAGCGCGTCCTCCTAAAGCAAAGCGACACTAAGCGCCACACTTCCGGCCACTCAGGGAGCGACATATGCCCCGCTCGTTCGACATCAAACCAGGCTCTGGTCTTTTCGATCCGCTAAAGATTCGCGGACTCATCCTCGAAAACCGCATCGTGGTAT
>PLJR01000027.1 GCA_003140295.1 Acidobacteriota bacterium | reverse complement strand
AGTGCGGCCGCCGGCCTGGTGCGCACCGCAACGCTGCTGACGCCGCTGTCGATCGTGGACGCGATTCACCGCTGGGTCCTGCCGCGGACCGCTGTGACGCAGCTCATTCTCTCCGGTGGCGGTGCGCACAATCCCTTGATCGTTGCGCAGCTCCGCGCCGCGCTTGCCGGAATCGAAATTCTCTCCTCGGATTCCTTTGGCGTGCCCGCCGATGCGAAGGAGGCCTTCGCGTTTGCGCTCCTCGCCAATGAAACATTTCACCGCCGTCCGTCGAACCTCCCCAGCGCCACGGGAGCCGCCCGCCCCGCTATCCTCGGCAAAATATGCTATGCGCCGCCCCGCTAACTTTCACCAACGAATCGCTGGCGCCGCCAAACGCATCATGACGCGGGCCACGACGCGCGCCATTCGCCGCGCCCTCGCGCTGCTTCTAGTCTCCGCGTCCCTTTTTCTCACCAGCTGCGCCCGCCCATCCGCCTCCGCCGGCGACCCCGGCGGGGTCACCTTCTTAATTGAATCCATGCCCGCCAATCTCGATCCGCGCATCGGCACCGACGCCTTCTCAGAACGCATCGACAGTCTGCTTTTCAGCGGCCTCGTCGAACGCGACGAGCAAATGAACATCCGCGGCGACCTCGCCGAGCGCTGGGAATCGCCCGACCCTCTCACCTACATCTTTCATCTCCGCCCCGGAGTGCAATTCCACGACGGCCGCCCGCTCACCTCCGCCGACGTAAAGTTCACCTTCGATTCAATTCTCACGAACGCCATCTCCACGCCCAAACGTTCCGCCTATCGCATGGTCAAACAAATCGACGCTCCCGACCCCGCCACCGTGGTCTTCCATCTCACCGAGCCTTACGCATCCTTTTTGTGGAATGTCGCGCGCCCCGCCATCGGCATCGTACCTTTCGGCGCGGATGCGCATTTCGCCTACAATCCCATCGGCTCGGGACCCTTCCGCTTCATCACCGCGCGTCAGGACGAAGACGTCGTTCTCGCGCGCAATCCGAATTATTTTCGTACGCCCCCGAACATCGCCGCCCTAAATTTTCGCGTCGTGCCCGATGCCGTGGTGCGCGCCCTCGAGTTGCGCAAAGGCAGCGCCGATCTCGAACTGAGTTCGCTGACCGCCGACATGGTGCGCGTCCTCCAAAACGACCCCGCCCTCGCCGTCGCCGAGTCGCCCGGAACCAATCTCGCCTACATCTCCATTAATTTTGACGATCCCGCGCTCGCCCATCACGAAGTTCGCGAAGCCCTCGCCTGCGCTACCGATCGCGAATCCATCATCCGCTATCTGCTGCGCGGCGAAGCGCGCGGCGCCGACGATGTCCTTCCGCCCAATAGCTGGGCTTTCGAGCCCCAGGTCACCCATTACCCTTTCGATCCCGCGCGCGCCGAGCGCCTTCTCGACGCCGCCGGCTATCCGCGCCGCGCCGACCTTGGCAACATGCGCCTGCACCTGGTGCTCAAAACCTCTACCGAGGAATCCTCCCGCACCCTCGGCGCCGTCCTGCAGGATCAATGGCGCCGCGTCGGCATCGATCTCGAATTGCGCTCGCTCGAAGCCGCCACCCTCTACGCCGATATCACTCGCGGCAGTTTTCAGCTCTACACCCTGCGCTGGATCGGCGGAAACGACGATCCCGACATCTTCGAATTCATCTTCAGTTCCCACCGCATGCCTCCAGACGGCGCCAACCGCGGCCACTACCGCAATCCCCGCGTCGACGCTCTGCTCGAGCAGGCCCGCGTCGCCGCGGATCAATCGCGCCGCCGCGAAATGTTCGCCGAAGTCCAGCGCATCGTCTCCGCGGACCTCCCCTACATCAATTTGTGGTATCTCGACAACATCAGCGTCCACCGCCAGCGTATAGCCAATATCGCGCTATCCCCCGCCGGCGATTTCGACTTCCTGACCAAAATCACCCTGCACTAAATCGCACGCGGTGCCGCACAATACGCCGCAGTACTCCTGCATCAAATCCGCGGCGCCGCATCCTTCTTCTTCCTGCTTCGCGCGGAAATCCGGCCAGGGATCGTTAATCGGCAGCAGTAACGAGTTCAAACGATTTGGTTCTTGCAGCGGGTACCCCATTTTTGCGCTTTTCGCAAAAGTGGGGTTTTTCTGCGGATATCACCGTGTATGCATCCCAGCGTTCGCGAATCTCACCTCACTGCACAGACTTGCTGGCCAGCCACGCGCGCGCTTCTGATTCGTCGCGAAATGGCTTTATTTCAGCAACGTCCTCGACGAGTACTTCCAAGAATGTGAACACCCCAAACGAAAAGTCAGTCGACACTAAGACAGCGCTGGGCCCCAGGGTCGACTGCCGGCCCATATTTCGGATCAGCCCAACGATCTGCCGGATTTGGGCCGGGTAGGCGGCGAATACCAGCCCGGCGTCAAGCGCATCCATGAATTCCTTATAAGCCAACCCTCCGAAATTTCGCTCCTCCAGAAGATGATGCTCAATTTCCGCATAGGTAATCGGTCCCGTGGCGAGAGCGTCCACTTCCCTGCGTTCGTGATCGACCTTCAGGGTAATCGGCATCAGCGTTCCACCTGCTCCGGGCGGCCTCATCTCTCCCGGGATGCCCATTTCGCGTTTCTGCAAAAATGGCGAGCTTCGTTAAATATGATGCCGGCGCGATACGTGGCGTCTCGTTATCACCACGAATTCCGCGCGATGATTTTGTGCGCCGCGCTCCGCTTGACGCTCTTTGTGGGTCGCACATCCGGTGCCAGGCTCTTTGTGGGAGTCGCACATTCCGCGCGAGGCTCTTTGTGCGCCGCCCATCCCTACGAGGCTCTTTGAGGGCCGCGGCTTTAGCCGCTAACTCCGAATCCGAATCGGGCCCCGCTAAATCCGCCCCCTACTCGAGCGCCGCCCGCACCTCCGCCTCGGTAACAATTCCCTCGCGCAGCACTCGCCATTCCTCGCCGCGCAAATCCACGATGGTCGAAGACATCGTCGCCCCGGTCTCCCCCGAATCCAGTATCAGCGGAAGCCGGCTGCCCAGCTGTTTCACCAATTGCCTGGCATTCGAGCACGAGGGAAACCCGGAAATGTTGGCGCTCGTCCCGGTGATCGGCCCGCCCACCTGCTCGATAACCGCGCACGCCACCGGCGACTTGGGCCAGCGCACCGCCACCCGTCCCTTATTCGCCGTCACCTTCAGCGGCATCCGGTGCGATGCATCCACAATGATCGTCAGCGAACCCGGCCAGAACTTATTCGCCAGCTTCAGAAAATTGTCGGGCAAATCGCGCGTCAGCGGAATGGCCTGCTCGGTCGAGCTTACCAGGATGGGCAACGCGCGATTTTCCGGCCGGCCCTTCACCCGGTAAATTTCTTCCACCGCGGCCAAATTGAAGGGATCGGCCGCCAGCCCGTAAAATGTATCCGTAGGTACGCCCACTACCCCGCCGCGGCTGATCAGTTGCGCCGCATACCGTATCGC
>PLJR01000222.1 GCA_003140295.1 Acidobacteriota bacterium | reverse complement strand
TCCATCAGCTCCTTCATGATGGTCTTGAGCCGCTCTTCAAACTGCCCGCGGTATTTGGTGCCGGCTACGATCAACGAAAGATCGAGAGACAAGATGCGCTTGTCCGCCAGGAACGGCGGCACATCGCTGTCGGCGATGCACTGCGCCAGGCCTTCGACGATGGCCGTTTTCCCGACACCCGGCTCCCCAATGAGGACGGGATTATTTTTCGTGCGGCGGCAGAGTATTTGAATCACGCGCTCGACTTCTTTTTCGCGACCCACCAGCGGATCGAGCTGGCCTTCGAGCGCGGCCTGCGTCAAGTCGCGGCTGAATTCCGCCAGCAACGAAGTTTCCTTGGGACGGTTCACCTGCACTTTTTCCCCCGCGCTGCGCGCCAATTCCTCGCGCAGGCCGGAGAGCCGCAGGCCGCGCTCGGAAAGAATCTCGGCGCCGAAGCATTTTTCCTCGCGCAGGATGCCCAGCAGCAGGTGTTCGGTTCCCACGTGCTTGTGCCCCAGGCGTTCGGCCTCTTCGGCGGCGAAATTCAGAATGCGCTTGCACTCCTGACTGAGGGGCACCTCGACCGACGTGGAGATGCGCTCGCGAATGGTGATGCGCGATTCGATCTCCTTGCGAATGGACTCGATCGAGCCATGAGAGCGCAGAAAACGATTTGCGAGCGCCTTGTCCTCACGCATCAAGCCCAGTAGCAAGTGCTCGGTCTCGATGTAGGGACTGCCGTATTGACTAGCTTCGTACCGAGCGAAAAAGATTACTCGCCGGGCTTTTTCCGTATAGCGTTCAAACACGGCTCAGCTCTTTTCTCCCTCAACAAGTGATGAAGGGGCCTGTTGGAATGCCGGGTCAGGCTCGAGCACCCCATGCTCGAGTCTTAAGACACGGCCACAGCGCTTTGCCAGGACAGGGTTGTGCGTTGCCAGAATGGAAGTCAGCCGGTGCGTGCGATGCAAGCGCTCGATCAAATCCATAATTGCATTAGCATTGTGTTCGTCCAAATCTCCGGTAGGTTCATCCGCGAGTAGCAGTGCTGGATCATTTACCAGCGCCCGCGCAATCGCTACGCGTTGCTGTTCGCCTCCAGACAACTCCGTAGCCTGATGCTGCGCCCGCGCCGCCAATCCTACTTCGCCCAGCCACTCGCCGGCCTTCTTCAGAGCCGCGGCATAACCTATATTGCGCATGAGCAAAGGCATGGCTACATTCTCCACCGCCGTAAAATCCGATAGCAGGTGATGCCGTTGCCACACGAAGCCAATTTTGCGGTTCCGAAAATCGGCAATCGCTTCGTCCCGGCGCGTTTCCAGTGCTTTCGCTTCAAAGTATACTGTACCGCTTGTCGGCGTGTCCAGCGCCGCTGCAAGATGCAGCAGCGTGCTTTTTCCCGCGCCTGACGGGCCCATCACCGCAATAATTTCTCCAGGCATAACCCGCAGGTTTACTCGATCTAGCACCACCACAGCGGCAGATCCAGCGCCGTACACCTTGCGCAGGTCCCGTGCCTCCATCAGCGCATTCGGCAGGGAGCCCGGCGCGCCATGATGCGCGCTATTTTGTCCGATCGTATTGGCCGTTATCGTGGTCACCGACTTAACCTCTGACTACTTGGATGCGTAATTTGCCGTGAAAGATCGCCTCGGTTCCGTTCCGTCCTTCGAAGCGTAGTTGCCAAATTTTTTCACTTTTTTCCCTGCAAATTACCCGAGTTGAGCGGTCTTATTTGGTCCGGTTACACCAGCGGGGTTAAGGGACTGCAACCGCGATTGGTTGCAATACGCTCGGATGCCCCACGCCGGTTCCACTCTGAATACGATTCGCTTACTCCCGTGCAGCATATATTGAAAGAGCACGCTGTCAGCCAAAGTTCCTGGGTACCCGTTGGCCACTCGGCCGCTGCCCACTCGGTCACTGCCCGCTCGCCCTGTGTCCGCTCGGCCCGCTCGCTTTACTCGTAGCGCAGAATCTCCACGGGCTGAATCCGGGCTGCGGAACGGGCCGGCACTAAAGTAGCCCCGACGCTGATTACCAGCGCCGCCCCGGCGATCCACAGCGCATCCGCGCCGTTAGGGTGAAAGGGCACAAAAGGTACGGAATATACCTGGGGATCGAGAGGTATCAACTGGTACTTTCCCGCCGCCCAGGCCAGTGTGTAACCGGCTATCAGCCCCGCTGCGGTGCCAAAGCCACCCACGGCCAAGCCCAGCAATACAAATACGCGGCGCACCTGTTCCCTCCGCGCACCCATGGCCATTAGCACGGCGATGTCACGCGCGCGGTCGCTTACGGTCATTGCCAAGACCACCAGAATATTCAGGCCGGCGACAAAAGTGATGAGCCCGATAAAAAGCGCGGTCACTAGCTTCTCCAGCCGCAAAGCCCGAAAAAGCGCTCGATTTTCGTCCATCCAGGTCGTGGACACGTAGCCCGGACCGGCTTCTTGCAGCAGCCGCTTGGCCATATCCTCGGCGCGGTCGACATCAGCGATACGGAACTCGAGTTCGTTCACTACATCGCCTACGCCTGCCAAACTCTGCACCGCCGATAAGGTCACGAAGCCCCAGTTGGCGTCATAATCGTAAAAGCCCGAGTCAAAAATTCCAGCAATACGGAAGCGCCGCGAGCGCGGCACCAATCCGAACGGCGTTAGCCTTCCTGCCGGACTTGTGAGGGACACGTAATCGCCCGCATGCAATCCCAACTCTTCGGCCAGTATCTTGCCGATAACGATGGAGTCGATCCCGTTGCTATCGGGGACAAAATCTCCCGAGCCCGACCCTAAGCGTGAAACGATGTGCTGCAGCGCCTCATTGCGCTTTGCTTCAAGTGCGGGATCGATGCCCTTCAGCACCACGCCGCGGGCCCGGTTGCCCGAAGATAACAACACCGTCAGATAAATCGCCGGGGCCACCGCGCGAACACCAGGAGTGCGCCCCAAGCGCTCCGCCAGCGCGAAATAATCGGCGAGCCCCTCTCCTCCCGGTTTCTGAATATTGACGTGAGCGGTAACGCCCAAAAGACGGTCCTGCAAGGTGAGGCGAAAACCCGTATTCATCGCGAGCGCGATCACCAGGGTAGCCACACCCGCAGCGACTCCGATCACGGCGAGCGCGGTTACGAGCCGTAACACGGCCGGCTTGTTGGGCGAACGCAAGTAACGCCGCGCCAACAGCCAGGCAAATTTCATTCGCCTGGGCCCGTTTTGATCTGCCCGCTATCGTTGGCCCGACGCCAATCAAGCGGCGTTTTCGTATCGGCGGGGTGCGCCTCGGTTTCGGAAGAGCCCGCCTCCCGCTGCGAGGCCGGGATGATGTTTCCCGACTCGGCAGCGGATATTTCCTCCGGCGATGCCGACATTGACGACATTGACGCCGCACGCTCGGGGCGCAGCAGCGGAAACAGGATCACTTCGCGAATAGAATGCGCATCGGTAAGCAGCATCGTCAGCCGGTCGATGCCGATGCCCATACCCGCTGTAGGTGGCAAGCCGTAGGCGAGCGCGCGAACGTAATCCATGTCCACTTCTCGCGGCGCTTCTTCACCACCTCGTTCCACCTGTTCGCGAAAACGGCGCTCCTGTTCCTCCGCATCGTTCAACTCGGAAAACGCATTGCCCAGCTCCAGGCCGGCAATGTAGACCTCAAAGCGTTCGGCGAGCGAGGGGTCGTCATCCCGGCACTTGGAAAGCGGCGAAATGTCAGTGGGAAAATCGTAAAGCAAAGTCGGCTGAATCAGCTTCGGCTCGGCCACGGTTTCAAAGAGCAATCCGGTAAGCTCACCGTGCGTCATTTTCTCGATCCCGGCTAGCGGTGCTTGAGGCGCGCCGGCCTCAGAGGAGCCGCGCTGGGCCCGGGCCCGGACCCACGAATTGAAGCGTTCCGCCGCAGCGCGCGGCCCTTCCCGACTCGCGAGTTCGGCCGCCGTCGGCGCCGGCGCCGCCCCTGCAGGCCAGTAAGACGCGATGGCTTCGCGCATCGAGAGGCGCTGCCACTTGCCTAAGTCGATGGTGTGCTCCCCGTACTTCACTACCGTGGACCCGCAAATTGTTGTGGCGAGATGCGCGAACAAATCCTCGGTCAGGGTCATCAGGTCGCGGTAGTCACTATAGGCCTGGTAGAACTCGAGCATGGTGAATTCGGGATTGTGCTCGGTCGAAACTCCCTCGTTGCGGAAATTCCGGTTGATCTCGTACACCCGGTCGAGGCCGCCCACCACCAGCCGCTTTAAGTACAGCTCCGGCGCGATGCGCAGGTAGAGGGACATATCGAAAGTGTTGTGGTGGGTGACAAAGGGCCGCGCCGCCGCCCCGCCCGCAATGGTCTGCATCATCGGCGTTTCGACTTCGATATAACCGCGAGCATCGAAATAAGCGCGCAACGTGCGGAGAATTAACGCCCGGCGCTCGAAAATCTCTCGCGCGCGCGCATTGGCAATCAGATCGAGGTAGCGCTGGCGGTAACGCACTTCGACATCCGCCAGCCCGTGCCACTTCTCCGGCAATGGCAACAGGGATTTCGCCAGCAGCGTCAGTCGCTCCACCCACACCGTCAGTTCGTTGGTCTTGGTGCGAAAAAGGCGGCCGGAAATTCCAATGACGTCGCCGATGTCGAGCAACTGGAACAAACGGAAGGCGCGTTCGCCCACCACATCGAGCTTCACATAAATCTGTAAGCGCGCCCCACCGCCCTGGATGTGAGCGAACCCAGCCTTCCCGTGCAACCGCAACGTCAGAATGCGGCCGGCGGTGCTCACGGTCACGTGCTGGGTATCGAGTGCGCCAGCATCCTGCGACCCATGGGCTGAAACGATTTCTGTGGGCGTTGCGCTTTGATGGAACCGGTGCGGGAACGGATCCTCGCCCAGCGCTTCGATTTCGGCCAGCTTTTTCTTGCGTTGGAGATACTGATCGAGCGGCTCGAACGGCAAGCTGTTTTCCTTCCCGGGAAAAGCGCCAATTCGTGGGCAGTATAGCGACCGCATTCCGAACGCGTCAAGGAACCGTGCAGGGAGGCTACGTCCCGTGATATTATTCTCGGCCCGCCAGGAGGGTGTATGGAAGAAGCCCCGCGCGAAGCGCGCCGGATGGCAACCGTCCGGGAAGACTGGACTGCCTGGTTACCTGAAGAAAAAGACATCCTGTTTGACGCCACCCTCGAAGAGCTGGAGGTTCCCTACGTCATATTGAGCGTTACGTTGAATGAGGCATTCTCGCTTTGCAAACAGCGAAAGCTGGGGCCCGCGCGGGAAGAGTCCGTGATGTTTGCAGATTTATTTGACCGCTTGACCGGGTGCGTGAACGGCGTTTTGGGCGCGCTAGGAGAGCATGGCCGCCGGTTCGGCACCTTGCCCAACGTGCTTCCCCTGTGCGCGGATTTCTTCCGCAGCGAACACGCGCAACGCGTCGCCCGCGCCAATAATTTGGCCTACGTAATAGTTTTACGGACCCGGGCGCGCTTCTTCCGCAAGCTCGCCGCAATCAGACAGACCCTCGACGCCCTGCGGAACGAAGCACGAGACATCGCGGGGGTCATCGTCGACGGGAGCGGTGTCGCCCTTCCGAACCAATGGAAGCGTCTCGAAGTACTCCATTATGATTTGAACACCTGCCTGCGCGAAACCACCGTCGTGTTGAAGTCCTTCTTGTGCGTGCTTCCCAGTGATCAACTTCCTCCCTTTCGCCAGCGCTTGCTCTCCCGGCTCCCCTCCCACCTCACCACTCGTGCGAGACGCGCTGCGGCATTTTTACCACAATTGCCCCCCGTGGGCTCGGGAGGGGCACTCTACCGTACACTCGTGACGGTTCCCCGCGGTGTGCAGGTCCGCCAAGGCCGTGCGCGCAAAGCCCGCAAGGACAACTCACGCAGCAAGGATCGCATCCCAACTGACCGGATGCGTCCCGACGGGACCGGTGGCCCGCACGAGACCAATTGAGACCGGCGAGTTACCCGAAGCAGAAGCGATCCGCCGGGCACAACGAGGCGACGCCGACGCGTTCGAGCGCATCTACCGAATGCATAACCGGCGGGTGTACGCCTTATGCTTGCGGATGGTGGGGAACACAGCGGAAGCCGAGGACTTGACCCAGGAAGCTTTCTTGCAACTATTTCGCAAGATTGCAACCTTCCGGGGAGAGTCCGCGTTTTCTACCTGGCTGCACCGGTTGTCGGTGAATGTGGTTTTAATGCGGCTCCGCAAGAAAACTCTCGCGGAGACTTCGCTTGAAGAAACTGCCGAGCCAGACGAAGAAGGCGGCGGCCCGCGGAAGGATATCGGGGGGCCGGATCTGCGTTTGTCGGGGTCGGTCGATCGGGTGAACCTGGAGCGCGCCGTGGAACAATTGCCGCCTGGCTATCGCTCGATCTTCGTGCTGCATGACGTGCAGGGATACGAACACAACGAGATTGCCGCCATCATGCACTGTTCGATCGGCAACTCCAAATCACAGTTACACAAGGCACGGATGCGCCTCCGTCAACTGTTGCAGGAGACCGAGCGTGCCCGCGCCCGTGAACAACGCCAGGCCGCCAAAACGGAAGGCGAGCGGTAGCACGAATTAGGAATAGCGTCGGGAAGGGGCCACCATGCAGTGTGCGCAATTTGAACAAATCTTGGAGCAAGCCGACGGCCCGCTTCCAGCCGAGGCTGACGGTCACGTGCAGACTTGTCCCACTTGTGGCCTGATCTATGAGGATCTCGCGGCCATCCGCGCGGCGTGCCGTGAGTTGAGCGCCGAGGAAGTCTCGCCCCCCAGCCGGGTATGGACGTCGCTGCGCGCGCAACTCGAATCCGAAGGCCTGATCCACGAGGTTGACCGCGGCTGGCTCTCACAACTCCAGCTTCTGGTGGGCGGAACCCCCGGAGCGGTACCCCGTATAGGTTTCGCGGGCGCTTATTTATCGTTGCTGTTAATTGGAGCATTCCTGCTGGGACTTCGAATGCCGCCACAGGTGGGCGCCTTTACCGCCGACCAGCCAGCCGGCGGCGTGCTCGTCCAGGTGCGGCCGACCGTGTCGCTGGTTTCGGAGTTTCCCGTGGCTACGGCCGCGAACCTCAACCAGACTCTCAACGGGGATCTCGAGCGGGTCCTAGCCTCTCTTCCGGAGCGCGACTCCTCGCTTACCACCTCGCTGCAACAGAACTTGGGGATCGTCGACAACCTGATTGCCGTATGTGAAAAATCCATGCGCGAGCAACCCGATAACCCGGTAGTGC
The DNA here is from genome assembly GCA_003140295.1 of Acidobacteriota bacterium. Lineage (GTDB taxonomy): Bacteria > Acidobacteriota > Terriglobia > Acidiferrales > UBA7541 > Palsa-189. The sequence continues at coordinate 1,019 of PLJR01000222.1, read as the reverse complement.
GTCAATACCTTTACGGGGCTTATCAGCAGAAGGCTGTTTTGCTCGCCACCGCAATCGATCGCAGCACCTTGGAGGTCCGATGAACGCCCGCACGATCTCGGCGAATGGTGTTTTCGCCGGCGCAGCCATGGCTGCGCTCATGCTCGCGACCTCGGCCGGGGCTCAAACCCGCCGGACCGAAAAGCATTTTGCCGTCGAAGGGAAGCCCATCGTCACGGTGCAGAATCCCAACGGGCGCATCCAGGTAAAGGCCTGGGACAAGCATGAAGTGATGGTGCTCGGCCAGTCTGCCGCCGCCGGAGTCGCAGTGGATACCGAGCAGGCCGGCAACCGCATCGAGATCGTTACCCGCCCCACCGATTCGAATGTGACGACCGGCGACCTACGGACCGATTACGAGATCAGCGTGCCCACGGAAACCGAGCTGCAAGTCCGCAGCGATCGTGGAAACGTCACCGTCGATAGCGTGCACGGTGACATGTCGTTCGATAGCGTAGCCGCAGACCTGGCTCTGCAGGACGTCGAAGGGTACCTCGTAATCAAGACCATCGGAGGCTCGCTGGTTTGCACGCGCTGCGCGGGCCGGCTCGACGCCAATTCCATCAGTGGCAATTTCCAGCTGGTTCAGCCGGTAATGGACAATGTTCGCGTGCAAACTTCCTCCGGCAACATTCTGTTCGACGGCAGCTTCCTTAGCCGCGGAATTTACGTCCTGAAAAATTACAGCGGCACCATAGAAGTTCGCTTCTCCAGCAACGATTCCTTCGACGTAAATGCCAGCTCCCTTTTCGGAAACGTAATCAATCAGGCTCCGGTCGTGCCCGATCGCCACAAGATGCGTGCGCCGAAATACCCCAACAGCGCCATGGCTCAGAGCTTGTTCGGTTCGATGAATGAAGGCCACGCCAAGGTCGAACTTTCTTCCTTCAATGGTACAATCAAAATCCTAAAGCGCGATTGAGGCCTCGCGCGCCTTTTGCACGACTCCTTGTCCAACCTGCCGCCGCCCGCGGGGCGTT
>PLJR01000269.1 GCA_003140295.1 Acidobacteriota bacterium | reverse complement strand
TCACGCTTGCCGTCCGCCGTTAGCACGAACGCGCCCTTGCGCGTTCCCACCAGAAGCCGTACCTTGCTCACGTTTTCATCTCTCCTCTGGAAGTTTTGACTTACCGCGGCTTGACGCCATCCTTTTCCGCCGTCAGGTTCGTGGCCACCAGGCCCGCGTCCTTCTTCACCGCTACAATCGCCACCGCGGCCCCAGGCTTCAACAAACTTGCATCTCCAACCACCAGGGTTATGATCGGCACATCGGGCGCCACTACAATTTCCGCCTCGCCATCCTTGTATTTCAGAGTCAGNNCCCGCCACTCCCGAGATATTCGCCGCAGGGTCAGGAGCCATGGGGCGATGCCCTTCACCGGTGCCGCGCATAGCTTCGGGAAAGATATGGACTTCCTGTGCGTGCATTTTTCCATCAGCGCCCTTGATCGCCGCAGAACCGACAAAATCACCCGGCTTGATGTCCGCCAGGCTGCTCTTGGCGTTGGCCATAATTCTCAGCTCAGCCGGAACCATGATCGAAAACGATTGCCCGTCGTCCGCCTTGACCAACAATGTCGGCGCATTGAACGATTCCACCGTGCCTCGAATACGTTGCTGTCCCACCGCAGGATTCTGCGCGAAAACCGATATCGCTAAAAACACCATAAGCGCGCTAGCCCCAAGTAGCTTCGCTCGCATAACACCTCCCTATAATTACGCCGGCATTTCGGTTTGAAACGCATGCCCCTGAAAATAACGATCAAATAACGACGAAATAATGACACTCCTTGGCGCCTAATGCTGCTGTTAATTTAGGGGCGCGAGGAGCACTCGACTTTGGCACCGACCAGCCTACATCACGCTTTGGCAGCCGCAAAAACTCTAAGGCTCCTGCGGTTCGAATCGTATCGCGGCGGTCCACATGTCACTGGTCGCGCCCACGATTGTCCAGCGCCTGCAATACGCCGAGCAAAAGTCCTTCACCGCCCGATATTCATGCAGCACCGAGCCGAATTCATCAAAGATCACAATCACGCCGGAATCAAACACTCCCTGCAATTGTGACAAGCAATAGAGCGTGGACGAATACAGATCACAATCGATATGAATCAGCAACGGAGGCGTCGAACGCATTGAAGCGACAAACCCGGGCAACGTGTCTTGGAACCAGCCCTTGTGAAAGCTGATGCGGGCATCGCCGGTCCGCGGAATATTTCCACCCAAATCAAAATGCCCTTTGGGAGTGCCTCCCCAATCCTCCGGCAGCCCTTCAAACGAATCAAACCCGTGAAACCGGCTCTCAGGATCACTATTAATCGTAGCCCAGCGCTCGATGCTCTCGCCTTCAAACACGCCCAATTCCAGAAATTGCAAGGCCCGTCCGTGATAGTAAGTTCTATTCGTGAATTCGTACAAATCGTACCGGTTGGAAAAGGCTTCGAACTGCATCCGCTCGATATCCGCAAAGAACCGCTTGGCCAAAACGAATTTCTCGACCACCTCCGGAACAACAGTAGACACACGACGCGCCAGCCGTTTTCGAATCGATAGACCGGGCAAGCTCCTCATCCGCTCCTCGGAATTCTTGTTCTTACCGTCATCGCTCATAAGGCCCCACCCGCTTTTCAATCAGCCTACTCCGACGAGACGCAGTCTGCGCCAATCTGCGCAAGCGTACCGGCTCGCCAGCCCCGGCCAAAGGCTCACGACATCCACGTTGCGGGCCATCGTGGTCATCGTGACCACAGAGCCTGCCACAAGCAAACACGATTTTCTACACTCCCGTGTTTGTCTTAGCCCTACAGTGCGGGAAGGGCCGGGATCAAACCGCGGTCCCTCGCGAAAGGGGGCCTTCGCGTAGCTGCGGTCTTCCGTCACTCTAGGACGGAACCATCGGCTCGTTCCATCGACTCGGTACATGGCGGTTGCGCCGCGTTCCAGTTGAGGCGGCGCCCGATAAGGATTTGCTTGGTTCTGTTCGGGAAGGACCGCCGGACGCTTGTAGTTCCTTGCCGGCTATGGCATGAGCGCGCCGCTATTCAATCTTTCGCCAAGGTGGCTACCCGCAACGCCTCCACCAACTCGTACAACTTGGTCTCGGTGCACACCTCGTAGTAAGCCCGCTGTCCAGCGGGGCCAATCGTCCCATCCGCGAGCATCTGCCGTACAAACCCGCGACGCAACAAAATTGGCTCGAGCCCTTCGCCAATCGGCACTTCGCCAAAAAAGAACGTCGTGGCCTCGCGCCCCCACGGCATCTCGCATTCCGCTTCCACGCAGTCGAGCGCTATCTCTTCCTTCAGTTTCGCAAACCCCTCTTCATTGACCTCGATGCCGTTCAGGTTGAAGCGGATCAGAAACTCGTCCGCCTCTTCCTCCTCCGGCCCGGTAACCCCCGGCTGAAAAACAAATAGATGAAACAGCGACGGTTTATCGCCCAGCATGCGCCGCGCGGCCCGTGAACAGCTCGACAGGCGGTCGGACAAATTCAGCGCGCGTGAAATCATGATGCGCGAGTCGCTATCCACCCAATAGGTCGGCGCCGACCCCTGAAAGGCGATGCCCACGCCCAGTTCCAGGCGCGGCAGGCCACTCGCGTCCGGCCGTTCGTTGTAGGCGCCCGCGATGGCCAAAATCCGTCGCCCCAGCACGCAGGCCTTCGAGACCGCGCGCTGGTGCGCGCGATTCGATTCGGTCTCAAAAATCGCCAGCACCATGGCATCGCCTTCGATGAATACCTTGGCAGCGCCGTACTGCGCCAGGATGCGCTTCACCGGCTCGTAAAAATTCAGGCTGAAGAGCGTCGCCGGATTGAGCCCCCGCGCCAGCAAATCCTGCGTGATGCGCGTCGAGCCGCGCACGTCGGCCTTCACCACTGCGTGGCTGACGACGTTGTCATGCACCGGGCGCGCTTCTGAAGGAAGAAGAAATTCGTAGAGGCTGTTGTTCAGGCGTGAGAGTTCACGCGTGCGTTCGCTGCGCACCAGTTGAATGCGCTCCATCGCCGCCGTAAGGTGGTCGAAATTGCGCAGGTCCCGCCGTAAGCGTATGAAATCCTCGGCAAAACGCAGGGCCACCGCGCGCGCCTCTTCGCGAGGGTAGCGCCGCAATTTCTTCGCCAGCGCTGCGATGCGCTCGAGCGAGTATTGTCGCGCCGGGAATTGCTTCAGGATATCGCCGACGCGCTCAAGCTCTTCTCGTGACACCAGGGCCTTCTTCAGCTGCTGCAAATGGATGGGAGGGCAATAGTCATGATAAATGTTGCGCAGCTCGTAACTCGCCAATACGTGCACGAGCAATCCTCGCTGTTCGAGCCGCGCCAGCCAATCGTCTAGAAGGCTCGCGCGAACTTTGGCCCCTTCTCGTGTCCCGGCCAGCTCCGTGCCCCCGGTCCAATTTTCATCCAACAGCCGCCGCGCATTTTCCGGCTCGTTCAGGTATTCGCCCAAGCGGCTTTGATATTGTTCGGCCAAAAAATCGGTTCTGGTCTTGGAGATCTCGATGCGCGGGCCCATCTCCTCCAGCTTTGCGTCGAGTTGCTGCGCGCGAAGTTCGGCCCCCGCTAGCGCGCTTCGCAACTCCTCGACGCGAGCCCCGATGCCCATGCGGGCCAGCAGTCCTCCGCCGCGCTCGAGCTTGCGCCCCAGCGACTGCCGCTCCAAATTCCACTTTGCAAACTCGGTGCGCGTTTCGATCGCAGCTTTTACCAATGCTTCATGGGCATTGCTCGATTCGCTCGCGCCTTCGCCCCGCGCTCCCCCTTGCACCGCCTCGCGCAGGAATTCGACCATCAGTGCGTCAATCGTCTCGAAACGGTCCTGATCGCGCAAATAATTCCCCAGCAGTACGTATTGGTCGAGGAAAAGCACGTCATCGCGGCCCCCCTCGACAAAGGCGATGCTGTTCGCGAGCATTTCGTAAGCGGCGCTCTGTTCATCTCCCAGCAGTGCGCGCCGCGCGCGTCCCAGGTGCTTTTCTTCGAGCTCGGTCAGTATCTGGTAGACGTGCTGCCCCACCTGCCGAAAAATGTTGCGGCGGTCGCCCTGCACTTCGGCCAGGCGCGCCTTCATCACGTGCGCCTGTTCGGAGCGTTCAAAGTAATCGCCGCGATTGCGAATCCACTCCTTAGCCTCCAGCAGTAGCGTCGAAAATTGCGTGCCAATCTCTTGCGTCAGAAACTTGATCAGCGCCACGCGCAGCAGTAGATCCAGTTCGATGTTTTTCTCGTACTTGGCGCGCGTAAGCGACCCCTGCAGTAACTCCAGAAGCTGCCGCTTCCACGCCGCCGTCTCCGGCCCTTTCGGCGTCCGCTGCTTCTTTTCCACCGTGTAGGTGATGTTCGCCGTCTGGCGTATCAACTCGAGCAGATAGGTGCGCGTCTGCTCGGTGAACCGCGGACTCAAATAAACATCGTGATGGATATTATCGACACCCACGGCGAGCGAGCCGAGCGGCAGCTCGGCGGTGTAGGGTTTCAGGTTTCCTGCGGCTGACGGTGTAGTCGCAGACGCGATGTGGGGTTCGGCCATGGCGTAAGTGGCGCTTCCGATTCAGGTTAGCAAGGGTTACCAGGGCAGACAAGGTGGAGCCGCCAACCCGTTAATAGCGTGCGCGCGTGGCTATGGCACAAGTAGTGAAGAAAAAAGGATACCTGTTAACAGCGGTTGAGCACCAAATTTTAGGGCGTGTTAAGGGCGTTTGTCGCGCCATTTTCTGACAAAAATGGCTCCGATATGGTGATGCGCCGGGAGTCGCCCTCGAGGTGCTCCAGGCGTGCGGAGATGCGCGGCCACTCGCTGCGCAGCGAAAAACGCTCGGGCCACTCGATGATGACGATGGCGGATTCGGAGAGCGCATCTTCGAGACCCAACGTCTCGAGGTCGGCAAATCCTTCGATGCGGTAAAGGTCGACGTGATAGATCTTTAGGGGCGGCGCGACGGCATATTCCAAATTTTTCACATCTTTCAGGGCATGGGAGACGGAGATGGCGGGCGCGGCGGGGCCAGCGAGTGTACTGCGGTGTTGAAAAACATGAACAAGCGTAAACGTGGGGCTGGTGACTTCGTTCTCCTCCGCGGCACCGAGACCGCTGATAATTCCCTTGGTGAAGGTGGTCTTACCGCTGCCTAATTCTCCCGCCAGCATCACGAGAACGGGAGGCGTCAATCGTTGTGCCAATTCCCTGCCCTTGGCAATGGTTTCTTCGGGCGAATGAGAAACAAACGGCGAGCCAAAACTCAGCATCGCGCGAGTTTCCAGTCGTTATTAAACTTCGCAAAGGCCTCCGGCAACGCGTCGACCAAATCCGAAGCCACGAGCGGGGCCTCGCCTACGGCAGCCGCCGCCAGATCGCCCGCAAGGCCGTGCAGATAAATTCCCAAGCCGAGCACGCGTTCCCATTGCGCCGTACCGAACTCAGCGGTGAGGCCGGCCAGCATTCCGGTGAGCACGTCGCCAGTGCCTCCGGTCGCCATTCCCGGATTCCCGGTGGTGTTGAAGAAGGCGCCGCCGTCAGGTGTGGCCAAAATTGTATGAAAACCTTTCAACACGACATAAGCGCGCCAGCGTTTCGCGGCATCGAGCGCAACAGAGAGCCGCTGGGCTTGCACTGCAGCCACGCTTACCCCGAGAAGGCGCGCCATTTCTCCAGGGTGTGGAGTCATGGCCAGCAGCGGCGTTTTGCGCATATTGAACTCGTCCGCGCGCCCCGCAAAGGCATTGAGCCCATCGGCGTCGAGAATAATCGGCATTTCGGTATCACGTACGATGCGGCGAATAAATTCCTGGGTCTCTCCATTGGTCGAAAGGCCCGGGCCGATGGCGAGTACTGATTTGCCGTGCGCGAGTTCCGGAAAACTTCCGTAGTCGAGATTTCGCAGGCTGGCGGTGCCCGCTTCGGTCTCGTCAAGAGGCGCCGTCATAAGTTCCGGCATACCGCCGGCGACGATGGGCAACACGGTGCACGCGGTGGCGACGGTGACCAGGCCGGCACCGCAGCGCAACGCCGCGCGTCCCGCCAGTAGCGCCGCACCCGATTTTCCGAGCGAGCCTGCTACCACGAGAGCGTGCCCAAAGCTTCCTTTATTCGCATCGCGGCGCCGCACCATGGGCAGCGAGGTAAATTCCCGAGGCTCGAGCCAGTGCGCGGTCAGACGCGAATCTTCATCGATCAACGCAGGCGGCGTACCGATCTGGCAGACGATCAGCTTGCCCACGTGGTCGGCAAGTGGTGAAACCATCTGCCCGAATTTGGGCGCCGTGAAAGTGACCGTCGCCTCCGCAGCAATCACAGGCGCTTCTCTTTGCGCAGCTTCGCTGGAAACATCGGAAGGAAGCCCAGACGGCATATCGATCGACACGATATGGATGCGGCCCGCAGGGCTCCCCGGTACCTGCCCGTGCGCGACGGCATTGACGTCGTTGATTACCGCCGCGAGCAAGCCTTCCACAGGTCCCGTAAGTCCCGTACCGAGCAACGCGTCCACAACAACGTCAGCTTCGAGGAGCACATCGCGGGCTTTTTCCCATTCGGCCTGGTCCGTCACCACGCGCAGACGCCCTTTGGCCTGCTGCCAATCTTTCAGATTGGCCGCCGCGTCTCCACGCACGGCGGCGGGGTCCGCAAAAAGCATAACTAAAGGCGAGACACCGCTCTCGTGCAACCTGCGCGCTACCACGAGCCCGTCGCCTCCGTTGTTGCCCTTTCCGCAAAGAATCACGACACGCCGCCGCGCCAGATCGGGGTAGACGCTCGACAGGTATGACGCCGCCGCCGCGCCGGCATTTTCCATAAGCTGCAGGCTGGGAATGCCGTAGCGCTCCGTGGTAAGACGGTCGGCCTCGCGCATCTGCTCGGCAGTAAGGACTTTCATAGCCAGCCTATATTGTAAGAGGATATTTAGGAGGAATACAGAGTAACACCAGATGCAATTCTCAGAAGGAGCGAGAGAGTATCATAGCTACCATTCGCCCAAAACGTGACCGGCAGACGAAAAACGTCATTCGTTTTTGTCGCGGTATGCCGTCCTTCAAAACTGTCTCGTTCGTCCCAGTCTTGTTTCCAGCAATCAGGTAAGCTAGATCTGATTAAGGGTGCGCACGTGAGAAACAAAATCAGTCATTTCAACTCTTTTACGATACGTCCTTGAAGGGCCACGGATGAAGAGTTTAGGCCAGACGCCACTTTCAGTTTTAGATCTTGCTCCGATCAGAGAAGGAAAATCTCTAGCCAATACGTTTGAGGCTTCGTTAACTCTCGCCCGTCACGTCGCGTCGCTGGGCTACAAAAGGTTTTGGCTGGCCGAGCATCATAATTTGGCGGGGATTGCGAGCTCTGCAACTTCCATTCTAATTGGCTATATCGCGTCAGGCACAACAACCATTCGAGTTGGCTCCGGCGGAATTATGCTTCCGAACCATGCACCACTCATGGTCGCCGAAGAATTTGGAACGCTCGAAACTCTCTATCCAGGCAGAATCGACTTAGGCTTAGGGCGGGCGCCTGGAACAGATCAAGAGACCATGCGGGCACTGCGAGGACATCTAGGCCCAGAAATTGACTTTGCTGAACAGCTGCAACAGCTGCAGTATTTTTTTTCGCCGCCAAAACTGGGGCAGCGTCTATGCGCAATTCCTGGCGCTAATTTACAAATTCCCATTTGGATTCTTGGCTCGAGCCTTTACAGTGCGCACCTCGCAGCCGCCCACGGCTTGCCTTATACCTTCGCCGGCCACTTCGCGCCGGAAGACATGCTCGATGCGGTCGCTGTTTACCGGCGGGAGTTTCAACCTTCCGACGTTTTAGAAAATCCTTACGTGATGATTGGCACGCAGGCTGTGGCTGCTGATACCGATGAGGAGGCTGACTTTTTGGCGACGACGCTCTACCTGAGATTCCTGGGAATCCTCCGCAACCAGCGAACCGCTCTGCTGCCGCCTGTTAAGGACACAAGTCATCTCTGGTCATCTTCCGAGCGCGCGGCGGTACGAGATAGACTGCGCTATGCAGCGATTGGCGGTCCTGCAAAAGTTGCCCATTCTCTCCAGAATTTAATCAACCTGACGCAAGCCGATGAACTCATCATCAACTCTGAGCCCTACGAGGATGCGGCTCGGCTACGCTCCTTCGAAATCCTGTCTTCCTCCTTACGGCGTGACCCCACTTCGCAGCCAGAAGCACGCGCGGTTTGAAACAAACGGAACGCGACCCCGTAAGATGCGGATTTAGACCATCGCTTCGCACTTCGGAGGCGGTGAAATGTCGGTTCAGGAATGTGAGAATTTCTGCGCGTGCTGACGTTACTAGGCAATTTCAGGACTATCGTGAAGTACGAGATCGATATCGAGTTCTGCCCCAAGCGCAGTTATTGCTTCTAGCTGTTTCTTGGAAAGCCCCATTGGGGGAACTGTCTGGGCGTAGAGATATAAACCAAATATAACTGAATTAGTTTCACTCAACTTCTTGAACCTATTGGCTACTTTGTCGAGCGTCGACAATAGTTGGTCAATTTGAAAACTGATTCTGTCCCCGATATATTCGTCAGGCAGAACGATGCATCGCGTCTTGAAACACCATACGTGATGCTCATATGGTTTTGTTCCTAGCCGGTTCATCTGACCACGCTCCTGCGAATGGGTGCATTTCATCCCTAAGAATTCCTCTATCTCTGAAGCGCTCAATTCGTCGCTAAGAATTGAGATTTTCACTCCGATTTCGTCACTCATCAAAAAGACTCCTGAATCGCAGCTTGTTACGACAGAGTGTTGGGCAGTGACACGCTCAAATTGCAAATCAAACGCTAACCGCGGAGCGAATCCAACGGTGGTGCGTTGGCCGCGGCCCGGAGTCAGGGGGCAACCGACGAGGTGGGGCGGGGCTCGAGCGCCTCGGCCGCGACGCGCCGGGCCATGACGCTGTGCTTGCGCCCGTAGGCGAAGTAAATCACCAGACCCACGGCTAACCACACGAACAGGCGTGCCCAGTTTTCCGCGGGCAGTGAGAACATGAGCAGCAAGCAGCAAAGAATCCCCATCACGGGAACGACGGAGCCCAGCGGCGCCCGAAACGGCCGGTGCACGTCAGGATTGGTTCTGCGCATGATCAGGACGGCGGTGCAAACGATGACGAAGGCCAGCAGCGTGCCGATGTTCACCAGTTCGGCCAGAATGCGCAACGGCAAAAAAGCGGCCATGAGTGCGACGCAAAAGCCCGTGAGGATGGTGGACTTCCACGGCGTGCGGAAGCGTTCGTGAACCGCGGCAAAAAACTTGGGAGGCAGAAGACCGTCCCGCGCCATGGCCAGAAATATCCGCGGCTGGCTCAACATCATCACCAGGAGCACCGAGGTGATGCCCGCCACGGCACCAATCGATACCAGCAGCTCCGCCCAGGGCAGGCCTACCTGTTTGAAGGCATCGGAAACGGGCGCGTCGATGTTGATGTGGTCGTAACGCACCATGCCTGTGAGGATGGCGGCGACCGCGATATATAGAACGGTGCAAAGCACCAGCGAAGTCATGATTCCGATGGGCACGTCGCGCGAAGGATTGCGCGCTTCCTCGGCATGCGTGGACACCGAATCAAACCCGATGTAGGCGAAAAACACGATGGCGGCGCCGGCCAGCATGCCGAGCGGTTCGCCGGAAGCTCCCGTTTGTCCCATGATGGTGTGGCCGAAAAATCCGAACCCGGTAAGTCCAAAGGGTGCGAAAGGATGCCAGTTCGCGGGATTGACGTAGCGCGCGCCAGCGATGATCACGAAAAAAACGATGGCCACCTTCAGGATCACAATCCCCGCATTAAAACTGGCGCTCTCGCGAATCCCTTTCACCAAGATAGCCGTGATGAAACACACAATGACGATAGCCGGCAGGTCCAACCAGGTGCCCGTAAGCGCGAGCTTTCCCGATGACGGCAAATAATCGAAAGGGGCGTTCGTGAAGATATGCGGCAGCTTGAAGCCGAAGAACGCAATAAAATCCTGAAAGTAGTGCGACCAGCCGTGCGCGACGGTGGAAGAGGCGACCGCATATTCGAGGATCAGGTCNNTCCGCATAACACAGCGCCGCAAAAACGCAGGTTACGCCCGCCACCACGAAGGAGAGCATGAGCGCGGGGCCGGTACGGTCGTGAGCCGCGATGCCCGTCAGAACGAAGATGCCGGTCCCGATGATNNGGTGCGGCTTGGTCATGAAGTACTGGCTTTTTTTCACGCAACGCCTCCGTTCGCTACTGCCGCGACCAGAACACGTACACCGGAACACCCAGCAAAACGATCAGCAAGCCGGGCCACGTCGTCTGGGTCTTATACAAAATCAACACCAGCATGATGGCCACAGCCACAGCCATATACAAGGCCGGGATCACGGGATAACCGAAGGCGCGGTACGGCCGCTCGGCGTCCGGCCACTTTCGCCGCAGCACAAAAACGCCGAAGATCGTCAGCACGTAAAACGTCAGCGCGGCAAATACCACGTAATCGAGCAGATCGCTGTACAAATTGCCGTAGGTAACGGCTCCGGTGGCGGGATCGACCAGGCGGGTGCGCGCCAGCACCAGCAGCGCCGCCCAGAGGCCCTGAAGCACCAGTCCTTTCGCGGGTACGCGGTGTTCGTTGAGTCTTCCAATCGATCGGAAGAAAAGTCCGTCACGGGCCATAGCGTAATAGACGCGCGCGCCGGCTAGAATCAAGCCATTCGCGCAGCCGAACGTCGAGATCATGAT
>PLJR01000132.1 GCA_003140295.1 Acidobacteriota bacterium | reverse complement strand
ACGCCGCCGGGATCGCCGCCGCCCGAGGGGCCGCTTAAATCGATGATGCCCGACCGCGATCCCTTCCGCGTGTATGGCGTGAACGTGCTGCTGGCGCACAATGAAGAAGACACTTCACCCGTAATTTTCGAGACCACGCCCACGTACGCAAACCTGTTCGGCACCATTCAGNNGGGTGTGGACTTCGGACTTCATGGATTTGCGAGCGGGTTCGGTGCTGCGCGCCGATGGCGGATTTTTGATCATGTACGCGCTCGATGCCCTTACCGAAGGCGGCGTGTGGCGTACCCTCAAGCGCACGCTCAACCACCTGAAACTTGAAATCCAACCCATGGAGCTGTTCTTCCCCTTCGGCACCTCGGCACTCAAGCCCGAGCCGATCGATCTGAACGTCAAGATTGTGCTTATCGGCGACCGAGACCTCTACGAGCTGCTTTACGAGTATGAGGAGGAATTCAAAAAGGTTTTCAAGGTGCGCGTCGAATTCGACGAAGAAATGGAAATGAGCGACGACGTGATCCGCCAGTATAGCGGGCGCCTCCGCAAGCTCTGCGAAGATGAGAGCTTGTGCCCCTTCGACCGCACCGCCGTCGCGGGAATGATCGAGTACGGGGTGCGCCTGGCCGGCCGCCGCAATAAGGTGACTGCGAGATTTTCCGACCTGGCCGACCTGATGCGTGAAGCCTGCTACGCCGCGCGCCAACTGGGCCAGACGCCGGTCACCGGCGCACACCTGCGCGCCGCACGTGAAGCCAAGATCGAACGGCACAATCTGATCGAGACGAAGATTCGGGAGATGATTTCCGAGGGCACCCTGCTGATCGATACTGCGGGTACTTGTGTGGGCCAGGTAAATGGCTTGAGCATCATCGAAATCGGCGGCTACATGTTCGGCAAGCCCGTGCGCATTACCGCCTCCACCGCGCTTGGGAAATTGGGGCTTATCAACATCGAGCGTGAAGCCAACTTGAGTGGCCGCCTGCACGACAAGGGCATGCAAATCATCGCTGGCTATCTGCGCTCCCTGTTCGCGCAGGATAAACCGCTCTCGCTTGCCGCCAGCATCTGCTTCGAGCAATCCTATTCGGGCGTCGATGGTGACAGCGCCAGTTCGAGCGAGGTGTATGCGCTGCTTTCATCGCTCGCCGATATCGGCATTCGCCAGGACCTGGCGGTAACGGGTTCGGTAAATCAGCAGGGCGTGATCCAGACCATCGGCGGCGTCAACCAAAAGATCGAAGGCTTCTACGATGTCTGCCGCGTGCGCGGCCTTACCGGCACCCAGGGCGTGCTGATCCCCAGCGAAAACGTGGAAGACTTGATGTTGCGCGACGATGTCATCGAAGCGGTAGCCGCCGGAAAATTCCACGTCCATCCCGTTGCCCACATCACCGAGGGCATCGAGATCATGACCGGAATCGCCGCCGGACGCGCCGACTCTGCCGGGCGCTTTGAGCCCGACACCATCTTCGCGCGAGTCGATGAGCGCCTGCGACACATGGCTCTGACGCTCAAGCAATTCGAGTAGCCGCACGCCCCCGCAAGCTTGCACGCTCGCACTCGCGCACCCTCACCGTCGCTTCGTCGAATCCTGGGAATGGGAATGCCGCGCGCGACCGCAGCAAGCAGTGGCACGTCTACTTCACGCGGTTGTTCAACGAAGTCAGCCTAGGCGCGCGACCATCGGCCCGCGCGCCTAATTCCTTTTACTGTCGAGCCGGGCTGGCCGTCGGCGCATTCGTGGGGCTGGCCGCTGCCGAGGGAGCGGCCGCGGGTGCGGCTCCTGTATCCTTACTCGTCGAAAGATAACCGGTGGCGCGGTCCTTGGTCACTTCAAACACGACGATCTCATAGGGTGTATGCGTGCCGCGCACGTAAAACTGCATCGGTTCATCTACGTTGCGGTCTTTCTTCTCGATCGCCTTGTCGTCCGCAATCACCGTCATGGTAAACCGGAAGCGCTTGGGGTCCGTGCTGCGCAAAGTAATTTGAATCGGTCCCACGCGCTGCGGATTTTTCGACTTCGTAAGATTGAAGTCGAAAATGTTCCGCTCATTCAGCCGTTTCAGCGCTTCCACCTCTTCCCGGTTCCGCGCGATCAGTCCGCTTTGCACGCCCAGGTCGCCGATGGTCGAGGTCAGCTTGCTCTTGGTATCATCTAGATCCTTCTTAGTGGAAGCGATATCGGTCTTGGCCCCGGTCAGGTCGGTCGAGACTTCGCCGATCTTCTGCTCGCTTTCCTGTTTCACCTGTCCGATCTGCTCGCCTAGCTGCGCGTCGCTGGCTTGCTGCTGCTTCTGAATGGTTTGCGCCAGAGTTCGCGCGCGCGCCAGTTCGTCCTGGGTAAGCCCCAGCTTCTGCGAGGTCACGTCCAACTGGCCGCGCAACGCCGCAACACGCGTATTAGTTTGCTCGAGTTCCTTGCTCAGTAGATCGGCATGCGCGTTGCTCGCGGACAGGTCATTTTCCAGGCGTTCCAGGCGCGTTCGCGACGTGTAACCGGCATACGAAACCACACCCAATCCTGCGAACAGCAACACAATCAATATCGGAATCCACAACGGCGTCGACGCAGGCGGCGGAGCCTCGTAATCATCTGCATGCGGTGTGGTGTCCGGCGTAATGCTCATCGCGTTCCTCCTCAAACCTCATTCGTGGCCTCTCGAAACTGCCCCGGCTCTAGTATCGTCAAGCCACAACAGTAGATTATCGCTAAGCCTGCTGGGGTTGTCTATGTTCGCCTGCCCGTCCGGGCACCTCGCGGCCAATGCGCCTCTACCGTAGTCGTCAAGCCGCCGCGAGGCGTGAATTCGCCGCGAACCACGCAGCGAACCGGGCGTGCCGCGGCCACGATGTCGCGCAGAATGCGGTTGACCGCATTCTCGTAAAAAATCCCCAAATTCCGGTACGCCAATAAATAAAGTTTCAGCGCCTTCAGTTCCAGGCATTGCCCGCGCGGTTCGTATTCAATCGTTATGGCCCCATAGTCCGGCATGCCCGTCTTCGGGCAAACCGAAGTGTACTCGGGAAACCTCGTGGTGATCGTGTAACCCGGAAACTGATTCGGCCACGTATCCAGCTTGGGAAGCGGCGTGCGAATCCCCGCTGCGGCATGCTCATCTGTATAAGCGTCCATCACGTTCCTCGCGATTATTCTACCGCACCACGGAAGCGAGGCCTCCCTCGCCGTCCTTCCTGTTGCCGCCCGGCGCAGCCCATTACATATTTGACGGCACGCGCATCAATTTGTGGCAATGCGCGCTTGCGGAGCAAATCTCCTCGCGCTATGCTCTCGCCGCAGTTCACCCGCACAGTGCTCCCGAACTCCTCTCTTAAGGGAGGCACCTTGCTTTGCCCACGTTGTCTTCACGGTCACTGTCACCGTTCGCGACGCCGCAGTCTTAGGGACTTTGCCGCCAGCCTCGCGGGCCTATGGCCGTGGCGATGTGCCCACTGCCAACACCGTTTCTTCGCTGGCCGCGTTGCGCTTCGGTTTTTACTGACGGCGCATTGCGGCCGCTGTGGCAACCTTGATCTCCACCGCCTCCCGAAAGATCAGGTCCAGGTTTGGAATAGCTGGATTTTCAAGCTCGCCCGCATCCCCGCGTATCGTTGCGCACCTTGTCGCCAGCGCTTCTTCTCGATTTTGCCTCGCCGCAAATTCCAGCCCCTCACCTCGCCCGCCGACTCCGGCTCCGCCCCCGCCTCCCACGGCTAGGACCCCGCTCCCTCCGCGCTCAAAACGCCATGATATAATAAGGCTGGGCCCGACCAGCCAGCCGCCACTGTAACCGGTGAGAAATCGGTAGCGTCCAATTGTTTTGGGTCTGCGGCACGCGAACCAAATTCGACGCCGAGCCGAAAAAGCCTAGCTGCACTAACCTATGTGGATAGTAAGACTTGCACTCGACCGCCCCTACACCTTTGTGGTGCTTTCGCTGCTTATTTTCATCCTGGCCGGCGTAGCCATCGTACAAACTCCCGTCGACATCTTCCCGAATATCAATATTCCCGTAATTGCCGTCATCCCTAATTACACGGGACTTTCTCCGCTCGATGTCGAAAACCGCCTCGCCAGCGGCCTCGAGCGCGGCATGACCACCACCGTCGACAACATCGAGCATATGGAAGCTCAGAGCTACCACGGCGAGGCCGTCATCAAGATCTTTTTTCAGCCGGGTACCAACATCGCCAACTCGATGTCCCAGATTACCGCACAGTCGCAAGTTGCGATTCGCAGCATGCCTCCGGGCACCCAGCCGCCCTTTATAATTACGTATAGCGCGGCGGACGTGCCCATATTGCAGATTGGCCTCAGCAGCAAGACGCTCTCCATCCAACAGATGCAGGACCTCGGCGCCAATTTTCTCCGCACCCGCTTGGCCAACATCGAAGGAGCCGAGTTCCCCGCCCCTTACGGCGGACCGAACCGCCTCGTGGCCATCGACTTGAATCCGCAAAAACTGCTCGAACGCGGCATATCGGGCGCGGAAGTCGTGAATGCCGTCAATGCCCAAAACGTGATTATGCCTCAGGGCACCGCCAAGATCGGTGAACGCGAATACGATATTGCTCTCAACAGCAGCCCCAAAACCATCGCCGAGCTAAATGACGTCCCCGTGAAAATCGTCAACGGCGCCATGGTCTATCTGCGAGACATCGCCTACGCTCACGACGGCGGAAGTTTTCAGACCAACGTTTCGCGCCGGGATGGCCAGCGCGGCATTCTCATGGTCGTGTTGAAACACGGCAATGCCTCCACGCTCGACGTCGTTTCCAAGGTCCGCGCAGCCCTCCCAAGGATCGCCGCCACACTGCCGCCTGAGCTCGAGATGACCCCGGTCAGCGATCAATCTGTTTTCGTGCGCGCCGCGGTTAACGGAGTGCTGCGCGAAGCGACCATCGCTGCCGGCCTCACCGCCGCTTTGATTCTTTTGTTCCTGGGAAGCTGGCGCAGCACCCTGGTGGTGGCCATTTCCATTCCCCTTTCGATTCTGACTTCCTTGCTCGTTCTCAGCATGATTGGCGAGACCATCAATATCATGACCCTCGGCGGCTTGGCCTTGGCCGTCGGTATCCTGGTCGACGATGCCACCGTCGAAATTGAAAATATCAATCGCCTCCTTCCCGAGGGCAAGCCCCTGCGCGACACCATCTTGACGGGCGCGCAGCAGATCGCCGCTCCCGCCTTTGTCGCCACGCTCAGCATCTGCATCGTGTTTGTGCCCATATTCTTCCTCAAGGGCGTGCCCGGTTTCTTGTTTCGGCCTCTGGCCGAAGGCGTGGTCTTTGCCATGCTCGCCTCCTATTTTCTTTCGCGCACCATCGTCCCCACCCTGGTGTTGTATTTCTTTCGCGCCGAACGGCGCACCATGCAGAACCATGAAGACCGCGGCACTGCGCCAGCCGGTTTTTTCCGCCGCTTTCACCTCGGGTTTGAAGAGAGTTTTGACCGCACCCGCGAACACTACCTCCGCCTCCTCGACTGGTGCCTTCGCCATCGCTTGGTGTTTGGCTCCCTGTTTCTGGCGTTCTGCGTTGCCAGCATGCTCCTGATTCCGTTTCTGGGATCGGACCTTTTCCCCAGCGTCGACGCCGGCCAGATTCGCCTGCATCTGCGCGCCCCCACCGGCACGCGTGTCGAGGAAACCACCGCCCTGTGTGATCGCATCGAGCAGTTCCTCCGCCGCCAGATACCCGGCGACGAAATGGCCTCCATCGTCGATAACATTGGGTTTCCGCCCAGCAGCATCAACCTCGCGCTCGGCAACAGCGGCGTCATCGGAACTTCCGATGCCGAAATCCTGGTTTCACTCGTTCCTGATCACCACACCAAGCCGGCCGATTATATTCGCTCCTTGCGTCGCTCCCTCCCTCGTGAATTTCCGGGAGTGGATTTTTCCTTTCAGCCCGCCGACATCGTCAGCCAGGTCTTGAATTTTGGCCTCCCCGCGCCTATTGACGTTCAACTGGCGGGTCCCGACGTTCAAAAAAACTACGAGCTGGCCCGCACACTTTTGCCGCGTCTCAAGGAAATTCCCGGAGCCGCCGACGTGCGCATTCAGCAGGCCTACGACCAGCCGCAGTTGGATCTCACTGTCAACCGCACCAAGGCCCAGCAAGTGGGCATGACCGAATCGGTGGTGGCGAGCAATACGCTGGTCTCGCTCGCGAATAGTTTCCAGACCGCGCCGAACTTCTGGGTCAGCCCTCAGGGCGTCTCTTACAATGTCACCACGCAAACACCGCAATACCGCATGGATTCGGTGGCCGATTTGCAAGGCATGCCGGTGATCGGCGGGACTGGTCTGGCTTCGCAGTCGCAGTTGCTCAATAACCTCGCGACCATTTCGCGTGAATCCGGGCCGGCCGTCGCTTCCCAATACGACATCGAACCTGTGGTCGATATTTACGCCGCCGCGCAGGACCGCGACCTTGGCGGCGTATCCTCCGACGTGGCCCGCATCGTAAAGCAGTTTGCCGGCCAGCTGCCCCGCGGTAGCACGGTCACCATTCGCGGCCAGGTAGAAACCATGCAATCGTCGTTTTCCGGCTTGGCCATCGGCTTGTTGTTTTCCATCCTGCTCGTCTATTTGCTGATGGTCGTCAACTTCCAGTCCTGGGTGGACCCTTTCATTATCATCACCGCTCTTCCCGGAGCGCTCTGCGGCATCGTTTGGATGCTATTCTTTACCGGTACCACTTTGAACGTCCCTTCGCTCATGGGCACCATCATGTGCATCGGGGTGGCCACCTCGAATAGCATCCTGCTGGTCACCTTCGCTGCGGCCGAAATGCAGGAAGGGAAGAGTTCTTTCGAGGCGGCCATGGGCGCCGGATTCACTCGCCTGCGCCCCGTAATGATCACCGCCCTGGCTATGATTGTCGGCATGGTCCCCATGGCGCTGGGAATCGGCGAGGGCGCCGAGCAAAACGCGCCTCTCGGCCGCGCCGTCATTGGCGGATTGCTCGTGGCCACCGTGGCCACCTTATTCTTTGTCCCCGTCGTTTATAGCTACATCCGTCGCAAGGGCTACACCGAGCTGCTGGCCGAATAAGCTGCTCGCCAATTTGTAACCGGGTAACACCATAAACCGGAGCAGAACCTAACTCAGGAGAACCAGCGCTTCATGAAACCGGAGTCCACAGAAACCGATTGGTCGGCAACGCGGCAGGATAAAAGCGAACACGATAGCGCGTCCCCGCAAAACACTCGGCGTACCTCAAAATTTCTCTTGTACACGATCCCGGCCCTCCTACTGGCCGTTTTCGCCGGCCTCGCCCTCTGGCGCATCGAAACGCGCCTGCATGTGCGCGCCGCGTTGGTTCCGGCCTCCGCGGAGTCGAACGAAATTCCAGTCTCGGTGACGCATCCGCTCCGCGCCAGTGCCGCCGAAAGCCTGACCCTCCCCGGGAATGTGCAGGCCTTCGTCGAAACGCCCATCTACGCGCGCACCGATGGATATTTGAAGCGCTGGTACGTGGACATCGGCGGCCGCGTCAAAGCCGGCGAGCTCCTGGCTACCATCGAAACCCCTGAAGTGGATCAGCAATTGCGCCAGGCCGAAGCCGCCGAATCACAGGCCCAGGCAAATTTGGAGCTCGCGAAAAGTACGGCCGACCGTTGGCAAAATCTTTTGAAATCCGATGGCGTTTCCCAGCAGGAAGTCGACCAGAATGTCTCCGCCTACAAAGCGCGCCAGGCCGATGAGAACGCCGCCGTGGCCAATGTCCAACGCCTCAAGGAGATGAAATCCTTTCAGCAGGTCACCGCGCCTTTTTCCGGCATTATCACCGCGCGCGATGTGGATATCGGCGCTCTGATCAGCAGTGGAAACGCGAAACAGTTGTTCCGACTCGCGCAGATCGATACTTTGCGCGTCTACGTCAATGTGCCGGAGACCTACGGCAACGATATTCGCATCGGCATGACCGCCGAGGTGCACATCGCCGAATTTCGCGACCGCACCTTTCAAGGGAAAGTCGCGCATACCTCGGGTACCATCGATCCTGCTTCCCGCACGCTGCTCGTTGAAGTTCAGGTGCCCAATCCCAAAGGCGAGCTCCTTCCCGGTTCTTATGCGGAGGTCGAATTTCACTTGAGCGCCGGCAGCCCCCCGCTGACCATCCCCTCGAATACGCTGGTGTTTCGTTCCGAGGGACCACAGGTCGTCATCGTGGACGCCCATAATAAAGCTCATTTGCAAACCGTTACGATTGGCCGCGACCTGGGCGCCAGCCTCGAAATCCTTTCCGGAGTCCAGCCCACCGACTCGGTAATCGTCAATCCGCCGGATTCGATAACCGACGGCACCCCCGTCGCTATTCAGCCCGACTCCGCTCAGCCGCAAGCATCGCCACAACCGCAGCCACCCACTTCCACACCGGCGGGTCGCTAACGAATGCGACAAAATTCATCTGCAGGTCAGCGTTTGTCCACATCATCGCCTCGCCGCCCGGTAACTTCGCTTCACCGCGCGGCCGCCCCCGCGCCAATCATCAATTCGCGCCGCGTGCAGGGCCGCCTCCCGCGAGCGCTTTTAGCTGCTCTCGGTGTTGCGATTATTTCTGCCTCGGGCTGCGTGGTGGGGCCCAATTACCATCGTCCCGCGGTCGACGCTCCCCCGGCCTGGAAAGAGCAGCCGCCCGAGGGTTGGAAAAACGCCGCGCCTCGCGACGACATTTCCAAGGGCAATTGGTGGGAAGTCTTCGGTGATCGGCAACTCAACGATTTGGAAATCCAGGCGGTGGCCGCCAATCAAAATCTGAAAGTCGCGGCCGAGCGGGTCATCGAAGCGCGCGCCACCGCGCTCGCCACCCGCTCCAATCTATTCCCCACCGTCGATGCCGGACCCTCGGTCGACCGCGCTCGCACCTCCGGCAATCGGCCGCTCCCTCCTAACTCCAGCCAGGCCGTTGCTTTTTCCGCGAACACTTTTTCGCTTCCGCTGCAGGCCAGCTATCAAGTGGATTTGTGGGGCCAGATTCGCCGCTCCGTCGAGTCCGCCAACGCTTTAACCCAAGCCAGCGTAGCCAACTACGAAAACGTCCTGCTCACGCTGAAAAGCGACGTCGCTTCCTTCTATATCATGCTGCATTTCATCGATCAGGAGCGCGTCATCCTCCGCAACAACATCGACTTGCAGCAGAAGGCCTTCGATCTAGCCAACCTCCGCCACGCTGGCGGCGTCGCCAGCGGGCTCGATGTCGCGGAAGCCGAAACCTTGCTCGAAACCACCCAGGCCGATTACGTCGGCTTGGGCGTGCAGCGCGCCCAGTTCGAGCACGCCCTCGCAGTCCTTTTGGGCCAGCCTCCCGCCAGGGTGACGCTGCCCGAAAAAGCGCTCGATCTCAATGCTCCCGCCATTCCGGCCGGCATGCCTTCCGANNGGACAACTACTATCGCCAGCGCGATATCCTGCCTTCCGATCTGCTCGAGCGCCGCCCCGACGTCGCCGCCGCCGAGCGCAACATGGCCGCTACCAATGCCGACATCGGCGTAGCCCGCGCCGCTTTTTTCCCCAACGTCGCGCTCACCGCCAGCGGCGGCTATCTCAGCACCGGCATCCTCGATCTTTTCAACCTGCCCAGCTTGGCCTGGTCGGTCGCCGGCAGTCTTTCTCAGCCCCTCTATACCGGAGGCCGCCTCTCCGCCAATCTCCTCCGCGCCCAAGCCACCTATGACGAGTCGGTAGCCAGTTATCGCCAGCAGGTGCTGGTCGCTTTTCGTGAAGTAGAAGACGGCCTCTCCGGACTCCGCGTGCTCGAAGAGCAGGCCGCCGCTTACGAAAAAGCCATCAAGGCCGCGCAGCAAACCGTCGATATTTCCACCGCGCGCTACAAAGAAGGCCTCGCGAATTACATCGAGGTCATCGACGCCGAANNATAACCAGCGCATCAGCGATCAGGTGCTCGAGCAGCGCCTCCTCACCACCGTGCAGTTGATCGAAGCCCTGGGAGGCGGCTGGCAGGATTCGACGGTATACACCTCCAACACCGGCGTGCTCCCCGCCACAGGAGCGAACGAACCCCCACTGCCGCCCGGCCCCGCGAATCCGCCCTCCAATCCAATCAACGTGCCCATGCCCAATCCCAACGCG
>PLJR01000055.1:11793-13517 GCA_003140295.1 Acidobacteriota bacterium | reverse complement strand
TGGATTCGCGCCGCCCGATCTGCTGCCGATCGCGCCAATTTTCGGGAAGCCATCCACGCCCTGTACTGGGCTGGCATTGTGTGTCTCGAGAGTTCCCACGTGATCCCTTACGAACCGTCCCGAACGCCGCGCGAACGACTGCGCGACTTTAATGCCGCGGTCGGGGCCGTGCCCGCATCCGGCGACGAAGCGGTTGTCCGGGACCGGTTGCATGCGCTTACTTCCAACTTCGAACGGACTTGGTACGGTGATGGGCCGGCAACGCGCCAGGATTTTCTCGATTCCCTGCATCTGGTTGAGGAACTCGGATGCAAACGGCCATAGATCCGGCCGATCGCCGTCTGTTGCTCATCGCGGGAGGGGTTTTCGCCCTGCTGCTTAGCGCGGTCGTTCTGCTAGCGCCGGGAGCGGGTGAAAATGTCGGATCGGTTCCATCGAGTTATTCCTCCGGGCTGGGTGGGGCCCGCGCCGCCTATTTGCTTTTGCAGGAGCTTGGTCTTCCGGCGGAACGCTGGGAGGATTCGCCCGCAGCACTGCCGACCGAGCCTTCCGCCGCGGTACTTATTGTCGCCGACCCGGCGAGCCCGCCCAATACCAGGGAGCGAGCGGACCTGCGCCGTTTCGTGCAGCAGGGCGGGACAATTCTAATTACCGGCCCGCGCGCCGGCGATTTTTTCGCTGAAGCGCGCGTCCTTCAGCAGCCTTTTGATGCCCAGACGCAATCTTTCGTGGCAGTCCTTCCGGGCAGGTTTACGCGCGGCGCGGATGTTATCGTTCTGCGTCCTGCGGCACTGTGGGAAGGAATCGCCGGGCCGCAAGTCGCGCTTTACGGCGATTCCGAGCACCCCGTGGCCGTTAGCTGGCGCGTGGGGAACGGCCGCGTTTTGTGGTGGGCTGGTCCCGAACCGCTGACGAATACGGGCATTTCGCAGGAAGGAAATCTGAATTTATTTTTGAATGCGGTGCGCGGTACGACAAGCGGCCCAGCTTGGGCGCAAAAAATCTATTGGGATGAATATTTTCACGGCGAGCGCAGATCGCTCTGGGCTTATGTCGCGAGCACGCCAATGGTTTGGGGAATTGTGCAGCTTGCGTTGTTGGGCGTCGCCATTTTTGCCACGTTCGGTCGGCGTGCCGGCCCCGTCGTGCCGGGTCCGGTGACATCGCGCCTATGGCCGTTGGAGTTTGTAGATATGCTCGGCGCGTTGTATGAACGCGCCGGTGCCACGCCGGCCGCTGTGGACATTGTTTACCGGAACTTTCGCGCCGTGCTCACGCGTCGCCTGCGGCTGCCCGTGACGATCTCCGACGCCGCGCTTGGCCAGGCAATCGACGAAAGGCTGGGAGGACGCATCAGCGATGTGTCGCGAACTTTGTCTCTCGCCGCATCCGCCAGCCGCGGGGATAAGATTAAGCCTTCGCAGGCGCTCGCGCTCGTTCAGGAGCTCGAGGATTGCCGCAAACAATTCGAACCGAGCGCGCCGCAACACCAGGAGAAGCCTTGAAATGGAACACCTTTCGCGTTTCGCGTCGCACGTGCGCGGCGAATTCTCCAAAGTTATTGTGGGCCAGTCGCAGTCCATTGAGGAGCTCTTGCTGGTGCTGGTCGGCGGGGGGCACGCGCTTATCGAAGGGGTCCCGGGGATCGCCAAAACCTTGGCCGCCAAAACGCTGGCGCGGATATGCGGCTTCGAATTTCAGAGAGTTCAGTGCACGGCCGATCT
>PLJR01000055.1:0-11691 GCA_003140295.1 Acidobacteriota bacterium | reverse complement strand
TTCACCGTTCTCGCCACGCAAAACCCGATCGAGTTCGAAGGCACCTACCCACTCCCTGAAGCGCAGCTCGACCGTTTCTCGCTTAAGATTCGCGTCGGCTATCCGTCGGCCGAAGAGGAGACGACGCTTCTACAGCGCACCGAACGCGGTTTTGACGCACGCAAGCTCGATAGCATCGCTATCGCGCCGCTGGAACTCGGCCTGCTCGAGGCGGCCCGCCAGGAAGCGCAGAAAGTTCGCGTGGAAGATGCCTTGTACCGTTACCTCGTCGATCTGGTCCGGCGCACGCGCGATTGGCCGGCAATTTCGCTTGGCGCCAGTCCTCGCGCCGCGGTGGTGCTCTTCAATACGGCGCGAGCCATTGCAGGTATCGAGGGGCGCGATTTTCTGATTCCGGACGACATAAAAGCCGCCGCCCCGCCGGTGCTTCGCCACCGGCTTTTGCTCAAACCGGAAGCCGATCTCGAAGGAGTCACCACCGATCAGGTGATCGCCGACGTTCTTGCCGCGGTCGAAGTTCCGAAATGACGGTGGACGTTTCCAATGCGACGTCCGGTATTCCGCAAATCCGGGAGGAACGTGCGGTTCCACTCGGCCGCCTCCCTTTCGCGTTCGGCTCGCGCTTTATTGTCGCGTTTGTTCTGGGCTTGGCATGGCTCGTCCCGGCCTGGTGGTCATTGAAATTTGTGGCTGCGATGTTTTTCTGGGATGCGTTGATCGTTGGGGCGTGGCTTTTCGATCTCGCGCGATTGGCCCGCCCGCGGGAAATCATCGTGCGCCGCATCTGGAGCTCGCAACCCGCCCTGGGCGTTTCCTCGCGTGTCGAAATACAAATTTCCATGGATAGCCCGCGCCTTCTCTATATCGCAGCACTCGATGAAACGCCGCCGGCCCTCGCTTGGCAGCCGCCGGATTTAGCCGCCACCGTGCCCCCGCGTGGCGCGACCGATCTTTCCTATCCCATTTTGCCTAGCCAGCGAGGGGTAGCCGGCGTGGGCCGCGTATTTCTTCGATACCGGTCGGCCCTCGGTCTTGCCGAACGCCGCGCCGTCGCGGACCTGGCCCAGGCGGTGTGCGTGCTTCCAAATATCGCGCAGGCTCGTAGGCAGACCTTGCGCCTGATTCGCAGCCGCCAGGTGGAGATCGAGCGGCGGCGCTACCGGCAGCGCGGGATGGGGCACGAACTAGAAAGCTTGCGGGAATATCGCGAAGGCGATGACCTCCGCGATGTTTCATGGACCGCAACCGCGCGCCGGCGTCGCCTGATCACGCGCGTTTTCCAGATGGAGCGCAGCCAAACCCTCTGGCTAGTGCTCGACGCAGGGCGCCTGCTCCGCGCCCAGGTACAGGAGCCCGACAGCTCTTTGCGCCTCTCCAAGCTGGACCACGCCGTCAACGCCGCGCTTTCCTTAGGCCAGGTGGCCATGCAGTGCGGAGATCGCGTGGGCCTGCTCGCGTATGGCGCGGAGATCCAGCAGAGCCTGGTTCCCGGCCGTGGCGCGCAGCACATTCGCTGGTTGGCGCGCGCCCTCGCCGACGTGCGCGCTGAAAGTCACGAGCCTAACCATGCGCGCGCCGTGCGCGCCCTGCTCGGCGTGCAGAAACGCCGAAGCTTGATAGTTTGGATCACAGACTTTGCCGAAACCGCAACCGTTCCCGAAGTCATCGAATACGCCATGCAGATGACGCCGCGTCACTTGGTCGTTTTCGCCGCTATGAACCAGCCGGAACTGGCCGAACTGGCCGCGGCTACGCCCGCCTCAACGGAGGAAATGTATCGGCACGCGGCGGCGCTCGAAATCTGCCAGAGAAGAGACCTGCTGCTCCGCCGGTTGCGGGAGCGCGGCATACTAGCTTTCGAATGGAAGCCGTGGGGGCTGGCGACGATTCTCGTCAACCAATATTTGGATGTCAAGGAACGCAACCTGCTGTAAGGTTTCGTAGGAATTCGCGACGAATTCCCGAAAGTTCGTCAGGCCGATTTCTTGCGCGTTTCCGGCGGGGCGACGCTGGCATCGGAGTTCGCGGCGCTCCGCAGATAAATGATCAGCAGCGATCCCAAAACTGCGGCGAGTGCGAACTTCAGCGGCACGGCGAGACTGGACGGAGAAATAAAACCTTCGATCGTGCCCGCCACAATCAGCATAGGCACGATGCCCAGCACGAGACGCGCGGCCCGCCCGCCGGCTTTGGCCAGCGATTCCCCGCGCGGCAGCAATCCCGGAAACAGCATTCCTCGGGCGATTTCCAGGCCGCCTCCGCCGGCAATGAAGATGGCGGGCAATTCCAGCACGCCATGCGGAGCCACGAAGCTCCACAACTGCAGCGCCATTCCCGCGCGCCAAGTTGCTGCGCCCACGACACCCATCATCAGGCCGTTTAGCGCCAGCATCCACACCGTACCGATTCCGGCGGTAATTCCCAGGGCAAACGTGGCGAACGATACCGAAAGGTTGTTGGTAAGAATTGCCGAGGCGGCCAGCGGTTTGACTGTCACAATCGACTGCGTCCACATCTGGCGCTTTTCGATGGATTCCATCATGGGCGAGCTCAGCAGGCGGTAGGCAAAACCGGCATCGTGCGCGCTTATCGCCCAACCCACGACCGCGAGTGCTGCGAAAATGAGAAACGCGAGCGTAGTCTGGGGCAACATCTGCCGAAAAATTTGGGGGTAGCGGGCATAGAATCGCAGTGCTTCGCGCACTTGCGGCCGCTCGCCCATATAGATAAGGTTGTGGGCGCGGCCCAGCAGGTGATTGAGATATGCCGCCAGTTGGCGGCTGGTGGCGTCTTCCCTTACTACCGCCAGGTCCGAAGCGGTCTGTCGATAGAGCAGTCCCAGTTCCTGTAACTCGAGGTGATCGAAAACCGAGATGCCCCGCCGTCCGGCGCGGTCGACCAGTTCTTCCAGTCGCGCCCAGTACGGTTTTCTTTTTGCAAGCCAGCGTGTGGAGATCATGGCATTTTTGCCGCCCAATCCCGTCCCGCCCCCAGGCTGGGGCGGCCAGCTTACCATCGAAACTCCCGAGCAGACCTCGCTTGAGTTTGCGGTGGCCGGCATAGGCAGCCGGTTTCTGGCGCTGGCGCTTGATACGTTGATTCAAATAGCGATTGCCGCGATCGTGATTCTGGCGGCGGCGCTGGTTTTTCGCGCTCTGCCGGGCTCGTTATCGACCGCGGGCGTTTGGATCGGAGCGCTGGTTCTGGCGGTTTTCTTTCTAATTTACTACGGCTATTTCATTTTCTTCGAGGCCGTCTGGAACGGCCAAACGCTGGGCAAGCGCGCGGTCCATATACGTGTAATCAAAGACGATGGCCGCACCATCCAAACCATCGACTCCGTGGGTCGAAACCTGCTTCGCATCGTCGATCAGTTGCCTATTCTATATGCGATCGGCATCGCCAGTGTGCTGTTAAGCCGCAAGAGCCAACGTCTCGGCGATCTAGTCGCCGGAACGGTTGTCGTCCACGAGCGCGCCCTTGCGGACATCAAGCCCATCTGGCAATCGGCCCCAGTGGCCGAAGGTGTGCGATACGGTTCCGAGCGCCTGACGCCAGAGGAGCTTACCCTCGTTGAGACCTTCCTTAACCGCCGCGACGCCCTCGAGGCCAGTGTGCGCTATAACACCGCGGAGCAAATCGTTACGCGTATTCGCCCCAAGCTCCTAATTCCCGCAGGCAGCGCCATCGGAAACGAAACTCTTCTCGAAGCCGTCGCTTCGGAACGCCGCTCCGCCGCCCGCTACGCGTGAGGCTCTGCTGTGGGACATCGCGGCAAAATGGCAACAGGAATTAGAACTGCGGTATCATCGCAAAATCTAAAGTTGATTCGCAGCAGGCCCGTAGTTCAGTTGGCTAGAGCGCTACCTTGACACGGCGGTTGGGGCCTTTCCGTATCTGCCGATCTTTCAAGGTAATCGAAAGTAGGCGCATAACGTTAGGCAGAATTACGAGTTCGCTGTTGCTCGCTCACTCTTGCCACTTTTTGGCTTCTTCCGGACTCTAATCGGACCCCGAGCATTCTAGGTCCCGTGAGGACTCGAATCCCATCTGTCACAACATCCTCGGAGGCCTCAATAAGCAGCCGCTTCGAGATCCGCTTGCATGGGTATGGGCTAAGACGATGTGTTATTCAGCAAAACGGACAAGGCTTTGTTCGCCGTCACAGATGATAATCAAGGCAGGTCTGACTCCCGCTACCACCGAGGTCGAATCACGCCGGGACCCGGGACCTGTCCAACGGGCTGCGCCCCTGATGCTAGTGAGGCAATTGTTTACTCGATTAGATAGCGGCGGCGCTCGATGGAAAGTGCGCGCCCGGTGGCTGGGTCCGCCTCGATCAGAACCGCATTCATCTGCACGTTACCGGTGGCCACCTCGAAGCGCGCCGGCATGCCGTCGAGAAAACGCTTGATGACCGCGCCTTTCTCCATGCCGATCACCGAATCGTGCGGGCCGGTCATGCCCACGTCGGTGATGTGCGCGGTACCGCCCGGCAAGACGCGCTCGTTGGCGGTGGCTACATGGGTATGTGTGCCGATTACCGCGGTGGCGCGGCCGTCGAGATACCAGCCCATGGCTTGCTTTTCGCTGGTGGCCTCGGCGTGTATGTCGACGACGATTATTTTGACCTCCGCTGGGAGCTTGGCCAGCTCGCGATCGGCGGCGCGAAACGGGTCGTCATTCGCGGCCATGAACACGCGGCCTTGCAGGCACAGGACCGCATAGGGCACGCCGTTGCGCGCGCAGCCCTGATACACGCCGCTTCCGGGAGTTCCTTCCGGAAAATTGGCGGGCCGCAGCAGGCGCGGTTCCTGGGGAAAGAAATCGAGGATTTCCTTGCGGTCCCAGATGTGATTGCCGCCGGAGAGCACCTCGATGCCGGTCCCCAGGAGCTCTTCGGCGATTCTCGGAGTGATGCCGAAGCCGGCGGCGGCGTTTTCGCCATTGGCGATTACCAGATCCAGCCGCTCCTGGGCGATGAGGTCGGCTACGCGGTCCACGGCGATGCGCCGCCCGGGCGCGCCGACGATATCCCCGATAAAAAGAATGCGCACGCGAGCTCTCCGGAAAAAGACAAAGATAAAAAAATGGAGTGGTCCACTTCGCCGTGTGGAGCTAGATCCTGAACCTCTGTGACAAGGCGGAAACCCTGCGCCGGCCTTTAGGCTTTCCAGGCGCCAGGAGGTCCTGGCGGCGGGACGTGCGCACAGGCCGTCTGACACGGGCTTCCTAGAGATTCAGCATTGGTTCAAAAGATCTTCGCACCAAACACGGGCGTTGCAGGCTACTCCAATTCCATTCTAGCCGGAGGCGGAGGCGGGTCCAACCGAATTCGCGGGTTGGGTTTCGGCGGGTCGCTGCCGGGAAGTGCACGTCCGATTGATGAACTGGAGGGGCGAAGTGGATGCGATGTGTTTCAAGCGGAGCGAGGAATCTCGCCGCCGTGACACGAGGGACGTGGCACGAGAGCCGTCGTGCGAATCGCCGCTGCAACGCACGCTATCGCCGCACGCTCAGACCGTTTGCTGCAGCGCGCGCTCGACGAGTTTCAGGCAGCGCTTGGCGCGCTCGCGAAGTTGCTTGCTGGTCTGCTCGAGGCTGCCTTCGCGCTCGGCGTGCAATTCGTCGGCGATGGCCAGGGCGGCGAGCACGGCGACTTTTACTGTGTCGACGGTTCCGGTGGCGCGCGCGATGTCGCGCATGGTGGCGTCGACGTGCTGGGCCAGTTCTTCGACGTAGGTCGGGTCGAGGTCGCCGGCGACGTGATACGTTTGATCGTAGATTTCAACTTTGGTGCTCACGGAAACTCCCCGGCCAAATTAGGCGATGCGTTAAGCGTCCAAAAAGTGCGATGTCGGGCTCGCGCCCGGTGCGATGTGATGTGTCGCGCCGTTATTGTGCGCCAGGCTTTTTGCCGGGACAAGTAGCAAGCCTCGGGTTCTCCGTCACAAGGCGGCGGAAGACCCCAGCTACAACGGAAAGGGCCCACCCCAGCGTTGAGTTTCGGTCATCAGGCGAGGTGAAAACCCGAACCACAATGGAAGCCGACAACTACAAGCGGACACTGACCGCGATGTACTGCCGGCCAGTGCTTAGGAAGTGCGTAATGATGCGTCTAGCTGCTGGGCGAGCTTTTCGAGGATGCGCGCGGAGAAATCGTTTACCTGGGCCTCGGTGAGCGTGGCGTGCTGGCTTTGAAATGTCACCCGCACCAGGAGTGAGAATTTTCCGGGAGGCATCTGCTTGCCGCGATAGAGATCGACGGCCTCGATGGCGGCGATTTCCGGGATGCCGGCGGATTGTATCGCCTCGCGCACCGCTGCGAAAGTAGTGCCGTCACTCAGGACCAGCGCGAAGTCGCGTTCGACTGCGGGGAAGCGCGAGATCGGCTGGTAACGTCGAGTTGCGCGCGCCTGCTGGTAATCGCTGTAAAACCGGTCCAAATCGAACTCGGCTAGAAAAACGTCCTGGCGCAGTTTGAATTGATCGGCAACTCGCTGCGCGAGTTTGCCGGCCTCGCCTACGACATTCGTGCCGACTGTTCTTACGACCCGGTTGCCATCGGGCAAGTCTATCCGCCGAGTGCCAGCGTTTGGAAGGGAAACGCGCCCCGCCTGTGCGGCATGCTGCCAGGATGAGCGCTCGATCTCGCGCCAGGTGAAGCCGCCGGCGAGTTGGCCGATCTGATCAAGATCGCCTTTGAGGTCAGCAAATTCGTACTCACGCGCAGACTCAGCCACGCCTTTTTCGCGGGCCAGCCCCGTCGCGCCCATAGTGATGATGCGCCTCTCTAGCGGCGCACCGTCGGGCATGGAGTACGCGCGGCCAATCTCGAACAGGCGCACGTTGCGCTGACCGCGATTGATGTTCCACGCCAGCGCGTGTGCCATGCTGACCAAGCCCGTCGAACGCAGCAGCGAGGCGTCCGCGGCCAACGGATTCGTAATGACCGCCGGATCTATTACGTCTGAAGGGCGGAACAGCGCGTCTTCCTCCGCATTCACGAGCGGAATGCTGACGATTTCGTGATAGCCAAGTCCGATGAGGCGCCCGCGCAGGCGATCTTCGGCCTCGGCGTGGGGCAAGCGCGCCGCCGGCTGCCGCGATCCGTGCAGGCGCGGCGGAAATTTGTCGAGGCCGAAATGCCGCGCCACCTCTTCGATCAAGTCCACTTCGCGCGTCACGTCCTGCCGCCACGATGGCTGCGTGCAGGCCCAAACCGCGCGCGAGTGGCGTGCGAACTCCGGCGTCGCCCCGATATTTGCTGTGAGAGCCACCGTTAATTCGTGTGCAGTGAGTTCGAGGCGCAGCGGCAGGAATCCCAGAGCGTTGAGGATCGCTTCGATTTCGCCGTCGGGCACGTCCGCGCCCATAACGCGGAGAAACCCGGCACGTGAAAGCGCGAGCCGCTCCGGTTCACGGTGGCCGGGGTACAGGTCCACCGCGCCGGGGAGGATTTCGCCGCCCGCGAGTTCCACGAGCAGTGCGGCGCAGCGGCGCGAAGCAGCGTCGGCCATTTCGGGATCGGCCCCGCGCTCGAAGCGCACCGAGGCTTCGGTGCGCAGATTCAAGTGCTTGGACGTGCGGCGAATCGAAATGGGCTCGAACCAGGCGGATTCGAGCAGAACGTCCTGCGTCGCGGAACTGATTTCGCTTTCCGCTCCGCCCATCACGCCGGCAATGGCCACGGCGTGCGCGGCGTCAGCGATCACGCACATCTCCGGAGAAAGCACGCGCTCGAGGCCGTCGAGCGTGCGCATCTTTTCTCCGGCGCGCGCGCGGCGCACCACGATGCGACGATCGACGACGCGCGCCAGATCGAAGGCGTGCAGCGGCTGGCCCAACTCGAGCATGACGTAATTGGTGGCGTCGACAATGTTGTTGATCGACGCTTGCCCGAGGGCTTCGAGCCGTTGCCGCAGCCAGGGCGGCGAGGGCTGAACTTTTACGCCCTTCACGATTCGCGCCGTGTAGCGGCCGCATAATTCGGGGCTGTCAATCTCGACGCGAGCAGAGAGATCGCTGGGGGCGCCGGCCGTGGCGCGCGGCTCCGGCGCGAGCTTGATAGGGCGCAGCAGGCGCCGTTCGAGCGCTGCCACTTCGCGTGCGAACCCGTAATGGCCCAGGCAATCGGGGCGATTGATGGTCAGCTCGGCGTCGAGCAGCGGACCTGCCGGCGTATCCGCCAGCGCTTCGATGGCAATGCCCGCGGCGGAGAGGCGATCGCGCAGCTCCTCCGGAGTGAGCGTCAGGTCGACAAATTCGGCGAGCCACTGGTATAGGACTTTCATGGCAGGTGAATCATCGGGCGCGACATCATCATCGACTGGACCGTGATCGGGTGGGCGGGCGCATCGTCAGGGACATGGTCAGGAGAACTGGCGCAGGAAGCGCACATCGTTTTGAAAGAATAGCTGCACGTCGTCGATTCCGTATTTGAGCTGCGACAAGCGGTCCACGCCGAGTCCGAAGGCGTAGCCCGAAACGCGCTCGGGGTCGTAATTCACGAAACCGTACACCGCCGGATCAACCATGCCCGCGCCAAAAAGCTCGATCCAGCCGGAATTTTTGCATAAGCGGCAGCCGCTACCGCCGCACGCGAAACAGCTCGCATCCACTTCGACCGAAGGCTCGGTGAAGGGAAAATAGCTGGGGCGCAGGCGCGTTTTGATTGTAGGACCCAGAAATTCGCGCACGAAGTGTTCTACCGTGCCCTTGAATTCGCAAAAGGTGACGTCGGTGTCCACTGCGAGTCCTTCGACCTGGTGGAACGCGTAGGAGTGCGTCGCGTCGGGATTATCACGGCGATAAACTTTTCCGGGGACGATGATGCGGACCGGCGGCTGCTGGCTTTCCATCGTGTGGACTTGCACGGGGGAAGTGTGGGTGCGCAGCAAACGCGGCTCGGCGCCGGGCGGCATTGCGAGATAGAACGTGTCCATGGTGTCGCGCGCGGGATGATGCTCGGGGATATTCAGCGCTTCAAAATTATAGTAGGGCGTCTCGATCTCGGGACCTTCCACGACGCGAAAGCCCAGGGAGAGAAAAATGCGCTCGATCTCGGCGAAGGTTTGGCGCAGCAGGTGCGGCGATCCGAGCGGACGCTGCACACTGGGCAGCGAAAGGTCCACGCGATCACGCGCGAGCGTCTGCGATTCGGCCGCCGCCGCGAGGGTTTGCTGCAAGGCGTCCAGCCGCTGCTCGACGTGCGCGCGCAATTGGTTGAGTTCCTGCCCGACAACGCGTTTTAGCTCCGGAGGCGAAGGCTTCAGCCAGTTATCGGTGATGCGCGTCAGGACGCCGGATTTGCGGCCCATCCAAAGATCGCGCAGGGATTTCCACGTGGCGTCGTCCGTTATGGTGGCGGCGTCGCGCTCGAATTCCGCGCGCACGGCGGCAAAATGTGGGGCGAGATCCGCGGCTGTGGAAACACCGAGTGCGGCGAGTGTCTGGCGCGTGATGTCGGTGGCGTCCGTCATTTTCCGTTCTCGTCACCCGTCCTCGTCACGATTCCGCTACGCGGAACAATTTGCGCAGGTTGGGCGCGCACGCGCGCGACATGCTCGCGCGATGTTCGCGTGAAAAATAATGCGTCGCGCTCGCGCGAGTTGCTCTGGCCGCCAGCGGTCAGGCGGCGGGCTTGGCGTGCGGCTTCTTCGACGCGGCCGCGGTCTTAGCCTGGCCGGCGGTCTTCGCTTGGCCGGCGATCTGGGCGAATCCGGCTGCATCTTTTACCGCGAGCTCGGCGAGCATTTTGCGGTCGATGTCGAGACCGAGCGACTTGAGGCCATGCATCAATTCGCTATAGGAGAGACCGCTCAAGCGCGCGGCGGCGCCGATGCGCTGGATCCACAAACGGCGATACTGGCGCTTGCGGTTGCGGCGGTCGCGATACGCGTAACGGTCGGCGCGATTGGCGGCCTCCTGCATGGACTGGTAGAGCTTGCTCTTGGTGAGGAAAAATCCCTTGGTGCGGCGCGCGTATTTTTTGCGGCGCGCGCGGCGTTTGGTGCCGCGTTTGACACGAGCCATGAGGCATCTGCTCCTGCGTGGAGAGCGCGCGCGAAAACCGTTTGGTGCCGCGGCGGGCGAGCGCGGCGCGAACGTCGTGCAGCGGGGGGGCAAAACTTCATGCCCAAAACTTCACGCGCAAACTTCACGCGTGAAATTCAAGCGCCCCGCGGCACAGCGAATCGCGCAAAATGCGCGCGACCCAGACGGCAAACGGCTGCTGTCGAGCGTCTCCACGGCGTGTTGAGGTTCGCTCCGCGACGCTTTAATGCGCGCGCCGGGAACGGGGTGGCTTCGCTACGGCGAATATTTCATCGCTGTTGCGAAACCGGTCGGCCGGCAGGCCCGCCGTGGCGGGTACCGCGCTGCCTGGCGCGACAACAAAAACGGAATTTAGCCGTACGGCAACATCCGGCGAACGTGTTCCACGTCGGTCGGATGAACTTCCACGGACTTTTTTAGACGGCGCATGCGCTTGGGCGCCTTGGTGCCCATCAAGTGGCGCTTGCCGGAATGCGGGCGGAACACCTTGCCGCTGGCGTTAATTTTAAAACGCTTGGCGGCGCCGCGATGCGTCTTCAATTTCAGTTTTACTTTAGTGCTTTTGTGATTCCCCACGACTGGTGTCCTTTTTCTTGAGTGGGCTCCAAGTAGAGCCCACACCCGTAATTGCGCGGCTCGAAGTAGAGCTCGCTCCCGTATTGCGCCTGCTCAAGGCAGAGGACCCGCTTTCGTTTCGCGTTCAGGCGGCGCCTGCTCCTACCGCGACGGGACGGCCCACCGGAGATCCCTTTTTCGGGGCCAGCAGGGCCATCAGGATATTGGCTTCCATGCGCGGCCCGAGTTCGACCAGCGCGTGCTCAGCGATATCCTTGAGCAGGCGATCCATCTTGGCGCGGCCCACTTCCTGATGAGCCATTTCGCGGCCGCGATGGAAAATCATGGCCTTAACCTTGTGGCCTTCGCCGAGAAACCGGATGATCTGGTTCTTGCGAACCTGATAATCGTGCTCGGCCGTGGCCGGGCGGAACTTAACTTCCTTGAGCTGCGTGCCTTTCTGGTGCTTGCGCTGCTCGTGCGCTTTTTTGTTCAGCTGATAAAGAAATTTGCCGTAGTCGGTGATTTTGCAAACCGGCGGATCGGCGGTCGGTGAAATCTCGACCAGGTCGAGGCCGCGTTCGCGGGCGACGCGGATGGCCTCGAAAGGCTGCATGACTCCCAGCTGGCCGCCATCATCATCCACAACCCGGACTTCGCGCGCGCGGATGCGATCATTCACGCGCGTTCGTTCAGTGGCACGAAAACTTCGTTCAGCGATAAACCCACCTCCGGAGCGCCACCCTGGGGCAACGCCCGCTCACCCCGGTCCACGACGGCGGGTGCCGTGGGACGCAGGGTGACGACTATAGCATGACTTGCGCACGCGGTGAAACTGGGCACGCGGCGGCTGCGGGCCAGCCTGATGTTTGGTCACTGCGCGGTCCTCCGTGCTTGGAGCGGCTCCATTTTGGGAAGATTGGTCGTATACCCCCAGGCATTTGTATATATTTCAAAACACACTGCTTGTGAAAATGGGCGTTTGTAATTGTATGAAAGTACAAATAGTTGCAAAGCGCGAGTTTGCGCGTTTGAGGTCTCTGCTTGCTCGGAGATGTGTCGTCTGAGAGAGGTGAAAAA
>PLJR01000318.1 GCA_003140295.1 Acidobacteriota bacterium | reverse complement strand
CCCACGCCACCGGCGGCGGCATGCACCAGCGCGGTGGCTCCTTTTTTCGGCAGCCAGAATTCGTGAATCAAATAATGTGCCGTTATCCCTTGCACAGGGAACGCCGCGCCTTCCTCGAACGACATTTCATCGGGCAGCGGGATCAGCCTGTCCGCGTTCACCGCGCTTGCTTCCGCATACGCTCCGGGCTGCATGAGATAGGCCACGCGGTCGCCAGGCTTGACCCTCGTCACTCCCTCGGCCACCGATTCCACCACCCCCGCGCCCTCCACCCCCGGCGTGAATGGCAGTTGTACCGGGTAGCGCCCCATGCGCTGCTGCACGTCCATGAAGTTCACGCCGGCCGCGACCACGCGTACAATCACCTGTCCCGGGCTCGGCTCCTCCACCGGCGCCACATCCTGTAGCTCGAGTACTTCCGGACCGCCCGTCTTCTCGACGCGAATCGCTTTCATGTCCCTCCCCTTCGTCCTCGGCCTGACTTCGTTCTCGGCACTTGCCCGTCAAACGTTTCGCACGCGTTTCGCACGCCATCGCACGCCATCGCACGCCGCCGATGCAGTGCAGCGCATCGCATCCACGCACTCCTAGATCCGCGTATTCCCGGAGCTTTCCCGTCTGTGCGGCACCTTTTCGATGATCGCCGCGTCTGGTTTGTTACAATCACCGCTCGGAGCGAACGTTGCACCCGTTGCGTTTTGGGTTGCCACGACTTCAGTTAGCGGCGATTTCGACGCATCGCGATTTGTAAACTGTGATTCTACGTGATTCTGTTGGAGCGAGGGAAAGAACCAACTGCGATTGCGCCGGATGGGTCTGCACACAAAAAAGACGACTTCGCACCGGAGCGACAACGTCGCGCAACCAAAACAACATGTCCAGCCTTGCGGGAAAATTCGCTCTGGTTACCGGCGGTAACAGCGGCATCGGCCTCGCGACGGCAAAGCTTTTTGCAGCCGCGGGCGCACACGTAGCCATTGCTGGCCGCGATCCGGTTACGCTCGCCACCGCAGCCGGGGCGCTGGGACCATCCTCGATCGCCATTCCGGGCGACATCACCGACGCGCGCGATCGCGAACGGCTTTTCGCGGCCATCCGCGAACGTTTCGGCGCTCTCGACATTCTTTTCGCCAATGCGGGCATGTCCGGCCCGACGCCCTTGGGATCGACCAGTGAAGAAACGTTCGAGAAACTCGTGCAATTGAATTTTACCAGTGTCTTCTTTACGGTGCAGGGCGCGCTACCGCTGCTGCGCGACGGTGCATCCATCGTGCTCACCGGTTCGATTACCAGCGTTATTGGAATCGGAGGCAACGCGGCATATGCGGGCAGCAAAGCGGCCGTGCGCGCGATGGCCCGCGTTCTTGCAGCCGAGCTGAGCCCGCGCAACATCCGCGTAAACGTGGTCACTCCTGGCTACACGCGCACGCCGCTATGGGATCGCACCCGCACGCCGGAGCAGATCGCGGCCACTTCCAGCCGTGTTTCTCAAATTGTTCCGCTCGGCCGCTGGTCGGACGCCGAAGAAGTCGCGCGTGTCGCGTTCTTTCTGGCCTCGNNCCTCTTACCTGCAGGGTGCCGAAATTGTGGTGGATGGGGGCGTTAGCAATCTTCCCGGCGGCACTCCTGCGTTCCGCGGCTGAGGCCGCTACGTCCGCGACGACTCGAACGCTGCTATCTACTACGCCGGCAGGCATCGTTGGCACCGCGCTCCGCAGCAATTCACGCTGAGCCTTCGGTGCGGCGTCCCACAATCACCACGTCTCGTTCCACACCATCCAGTTCGGCAACGCCCGGCAGAAGGCCCCACTTCGCAAAGCCATGCTTTTCCGCCAACCGCAAGCTTGGCTCGTTGTGGGCGAAGATAAACCCAAGCAGTGTGCGCACTCCGATCGTGGGTGCGTGTTCAATGGCGCGGCTGAGCACCTCGCTCCCCAGCCCGCGTCGCTGATGCTGCGGCGCCAGGTAGAGGCCCAGCTCACAGGTGCCATCGTAAGCGGGCCGCCCGTAAAAGGAANNAAGGAACTGTAACTGAGCCAGCCAATTACCTGGCCGGCCTCGATCACGGCCCACAGCGGTCTCCGCGCCGAGGAATGCTGTTCAAACCAGGGGATCCTGCTTTCCACCGAAACAGGCTGCGTGTCCGCGGTAACCATGCGCGTCGGCACAGTCGCGTTGTAAATGGCCACAATCGCAGGCAGGTCGGCTAAACGCGCGTCTTTGATTTCCATGGCTTGGCCCACCGTTTTGTAATCGATCATTTCCTAGCGGATGATTCTGCAGCCTCGATTTTATCGCGGACGATCTTATGGCCGGGAATTTATAGCGTGGATTTTCTCTGGTCCGGAAGGCCCACCGATTTCNNTCAGAAGTGGCAGCACCACAGGCCAGAACTCGGGCGCGGGGCTCGCGAATTCCTCAGCCACCTGCGCCAGGCCGCCATATGCCGACCCAAAGCGCGTGACGCGCGCGGGCCTTTCGTCGCGTGTCCGCAGGTTGATCAGCACCAGCCTCTGGCCCACGGCGACCTTGGCTGCCAGCAACACGAGCGCCCCGGTTGCGCTGATCGAGATTGTGAATGTCTCTTCCCGGAACGGTTTTTGTTCGAGTGATTCGCCACGAATTAACAGCGGAACGTCCAGCAGCAAACTCTGACTGCGCCGCCGGTCAGTTTCCTGCGTAGCCGGTGTTAACGCCGGTGTCAGCGCTGTTGTTAGCGCTGGGGCAGGCTCGCTCACACCGGCGTCCCGAGCGTCCGAAAATACTCGCTGGCGCGCGTAAACAGCGCTTCGAGCTGGGCATCCTGCGCACCGCTGCGCGGGAACGCAAGCGTGAGTTGCGCCGTGGAAGCCTCAAACGGAACAGGGCCCGCTGTCGCAGAAACCGGCACTTGTTCCGGCAGAGGCGGTGGTGTGGACGGCGTCGAAGGAAGCACCTGCTGGGTGGTCACTGGCGTTCTCCTCAAGATATAACTTGGATGTTAGAGAAGTACGCGCACTATACGGTTAGATTCCCGAATTGTCAATAAACCTTCTCGACAACACGTCGCCCAGTTCGCGCACGCTTTCTTCCCGGCGGCAGACCGCGACGCGAAGCCGCAAAAGAGTCACTCATGCCGAGCCAATCGGGCTATATTCGGATGGACAGCGGACACGCAATTCTGCGGAAGCGAGAGGCTCGATGAAACACGGCGAGAACGGTTCTCCAGCGAAAATTAATCGTCGCCAGTTTGCAAGAACGGCNNGCGTTGCGATGGCCCTATGCGGCGCAGTGTCCTGTGGACCGAATCTGGCGGCCGCTCCGGTTGCAGCCGCATTGGCGATGCCACCCGCCGCGCAGCCGGCCACTGCGCAATCTGGCAATGCCACGCCCTTGGCGCCGGCAATTACGGAACTCTCCCCTGAGCAGCAGAGCCGCGTGCGCGAACTTGTCGAGCGCGACGCCCGGCAACGGGCACTCATGCGCCCAGCGGCGCTACCCTACGATCTGGAACCCGCATTCCTGTTTAGCGTGCGCCGTCCCGATCGCGCGCGGCGCAAACCATGATTGCTGGT
>PLJR01000172.1:3895-10198 GCA_003140295.1 Acidobacteriota bacterium | reverse complement strand
TTTTTGATATGGTTACAAATGCCTAGGGGGTATGGCCTCCGAATTATGTTTCAAGCGGCGCCTTCGGCCGCCGAACTCTGCGCGCACGGCTCACTTCGAGTGCCCTCGAGGCCATATGCTAGAATAGCCGTTTTGCGCGGCTTTCGAGAGGCTGGCTGGAATGCCTAAAGTTGGATTTTTGAGTTTGGGGTGCCCTAAGAACCTTGTGGATAGCGAGGTGATGATGGGCATTTTGGCTCAGCATGGATTTGAGATTACGGCGCGAGCCGATGAGGCTGATGTGCTGGTGGTGAATACGTGCAGCTTTATTGCTCCTGCGCAACAGGAGTCGGTGGATACGATTTTGGAGATGGCGGAGCACAAGACTTATGGCCGGGCCACGCGGCTGGTGGTGACCGGGTGCCTGGTGGAGCGCTACCGCGAGCAGATCATGGAACAGATTCCGGCGGTGGACGCGGTGATTGGGACGGGAGAGATCGAGCGGATTGTGGAGGCGGTGACGGGACCGTCTTTGGCTATCCCGCTTGCCGCGGGGCTGCCTACGTCCGGTGCGGCGGGAGTTGGGCCTTCTTCATCTACCGCCCTTACAGGGCGGGCGGACCTATCAGCCGCGGGGAGCGCGCTGCCGACGTTTCTTTATCATGATGCTATGCCGCGGGTGCTGGCTACGCCGCGGCACTCGGCTTACATCAAGATTGCCGAGGGGTGCGATCATCCGTGCGCGTTTTGCATTATTCCGCAATTGCGCGGGAAATTTCGCAGCCGGCGGTTCGAGTCGGTGGTGCGCGAGGCGGGGAACCTGGCTGCCGCGGGCGTGCGCGAGATTACGCTGATCGGGCAGGATACGACTTCATATGGAGAGGACCTGGGGCTGCGCGATGGCCTGGCGCAACTGCTTGCGCGGCTGGCGGAGGTCGACGGGCTCGCGTGGGTGCGCTTCCTTTACGCGTATCCGAACCGGGTGACGCAGCGGCTGCTGGATACCCTCGCGGCACACGCGCGCCTGGTGAAATACATGGACATGCCGCTGCAGCATGCCAGCCGCAACGTGCTGGCGCGCATGAAGCGGGGGTCGAGCGGCGCTGCATTTTTACGATTGATTGCGCGGGCGCGCGCGACCATTCCCGGACTGATGCTGCGGACTTCGTTCATCACCGGGTATCCGGGAGAGACAGAAGCGGATTTTCGCGAGCTGTGCGATTTCGTGCGCGCGGCGGAGTTTGACTGGATGGGCGTGTTCGCGTATTCGGACGTGGATAATGCGGAGAGCTTCGCGCTGGGAGACAAGGTGGACGCCGAGGTGATTGCCGAGCGGCGCGACCGGCTGATGGCGCTGNNAGATACGGAATTGGTGTGGGAGGCGCGGCTGGGAGGCATGGCGCCGGAGATCGATGGGAAGATTTATTTGAGCGATCTCGAGCCGGCGGTTACGGCGATGCCAGCGATGAACGATCGCGACGAGAACGGGGCGCGCGCGCTGGGCCGCGCGNNCGCACGATTACGATGTGGTGGGGCGCGTGGTGGAGATACTGGAAGGCGTGTCGCCGGCTGTAGAGTTCGCTGGTAATGCCGTGCGCAGGATTTCTACCGGGGCGGCTTTGCGGGTGCTGGCTTGAGTTTTGCGCTGCGGCTGTTGGCGTCGGCGATTGGCGGGCTTGAGCGATTTAGCGACTTAGTGGCTGCGGGAGCCATCGAAAATAAGTACGCCGCGAGGTACGGTTGGGGTATCACCGCATCAGGAAAGACCGGGCATTCACACTGTTCGCGTAACTTCGGCGATGACGTAACACGGAGGGATTCCTCACTTCGTTCGGAATGACAACTTAAGGCTAAGCGCGCGGTAACGACCGCGCGTGGCAAAGATAGCTCGCGGCAACAACGGTAACGACAGCTCGCGGCAACGACGGCTCGCGGCAACGATGGCCGCAACGCCAAACGCGCAGTTACCGACGACAATCGGTGTGAAAAAGCAGCAATGGCAACTCGATTGGCGCGGGCAAGTGCGATTGGCTGGCGCTTAATTGGCTGCGATTCTAATTTTTCTGATATGCAGGTGAAATTTATGAAATACCTGTGCCCTATTTGCCGCAGAGCTACCGATTCTGAAACCGACAGCGACTTTCCGTTTTGCAGCGAGCGGTGCCGGCTGGTCGATTTGGGGAATTGGGCGACGGAGCGGTACGTGGTGTCGGAGCCGGTGTTCGAGGAAGACGAGATCGAGGAAGGAAATTTTGATTCGCAGCGCGAGTCTGGCGGCGGATCCGGTGCCGACGATGACGGCGGCGATTCTGACTCAGGCTCGGACAGCGGCACCAGTAGCAGTCTTGGCGGGAATGGTTCCCGTTTGCGGCAGCGGCGAGGTAATTCGGGCGGCAAATCCTCCGGCGGGCATGACGCCAACCACTGACGCGGGGCCAAAACCGCGTGTGGCGTTGGCCATCGCCACGGGACTGGGCCTGGGATATTTGCCGAAGGCTCCCGGGACGTGGGGATCGCTGCTGGGGGTGGTGCTGGGTTGGGGCGCGCTGGCGTCGAGCCGCTGGTGGTTCTACACCCCCATAGCCGGCGGTCCCGTGGACGGTCCCGCGAGATGGGCTGAGAATTTTGCATGGACTGAATGCGAACTCGTGGTGGTGGTGTCGGCGGCGGGACTGTGGGCGGCCGATCGCGTCGCGAAATATCTGCGCAAAACCGATCCGCAAATCGTGGTGGTGGACGAAGTGGCGGGCCAACTGATCGCCTACCTGGGACTGGCGACGCCGCGCACGTTCGCCCTTAACTGGAAATATTTGCTGGCGGGACTTATACTTTTTCGAGTGTTCGATATCTGGAAGCCGTTTCCCGCGCGGCAAGCGGAAGCCCTGCATGGCGGCTTGGGCATCATGGCGGACGATTGGATCGCTGGAATTTACGCCGCGCTCGTGCTGGGGATTGCGCGCTATCTCGGCGCTTAAGGGACGGAATGGGTAACTTAGTCTTGGCCAGCTCGACGCCGCGGATCGAGCGCATCACGCCGGCCGCCGCAATTCCGGGAGGCGAAATTACCATCCACGGAAGCGGGTTCGGTTCGCACAACCATACGCGGCCCCGCGTGCAATTCGGCGACACGGAAGGCAGCGTGGTGATGGCGGGCGACACGCAGGTGATCGCGCGGGTGCCGGAAGGTCCGGCGCGCAGCGCGGTGCGCGTAGTCACGCCGCGCGGAGACAGCGCGCCCTTCGAGATGCATCTGGGCGTGCAGATCGCCGACAACCTGCATCCGGTGGGAAATCCGGCGCTCGATGCCGAAGGGAACATCTACGTTACCTACAGCGGGCAGCGCGGGCAGAAGGTACCGGTGTCACTTTACAAAGTGACCTCGAATTACCAGGTGAAGCCCTACGCCACGGAATTGATGAACCCCACTGGGCTGGCGGTCGATCACGCGGGCGTGCTGTATGTCTCCTGCAGAAACGATGGCACCATTCACCGCGTGACGCCCGACGGCCGCTCGCAATTGTGGGTGGAAGGCATGGGCATCGCCACGGGATTGGCGTTCGATGCGCACGGCGATTTGTTCGTGGGCGACCGCAGCGGAACGATTTTCAAGATCAGCCGCGACCGGCAGATTTTCGTGTTTGCGACGCTCGAGCCATCGATTTCGGCGTATCACCTGGCGTTTAGTCCGGCGGGGGAGCTGTACGTCGCAGGGCCGACGACCTCGAGTTACGACCGCATCTGCCGGATCAACGGCCAGGGCGAAGTGCAGCTTTTTTATCGCGGGCTGGGGCGGCCGCAAGGGCTGGCGTTTGACACGGCGGGAAATCTGTACGTCGCGGGGTCCAAGGGCGGCGGGCGCGGGATCGTGCGCATCACGCCGCAGGGCGAAGCCGAGGTAGTGCTCAGCGGCAGCGGGCTGGTGGGACTGGCGCTGCTGCCCACGCGGCGCGCGGTGCTGACGACCACGAGCGCACTCTTCAGCCTGGACTGGAACGTCGAAGGCTTGCCGCTGGTGCGCTAACGTGCGGCGCGGTTTGGCGGCGCGACATTAATTTGGCGGCGCGACATTATTTGGACGAACTACATCATTTGACGGCGCTACGAGACAACATTGCGCAGATAATATTGCACAGCTAAAACGATCGTACAAAAGTTGATCTGGAAACGGCGCCGCAACACCGAAAAAGCTGCCACTGCCATGCGGGGCCAATAACAATAATCATGAAGGCTGAAATCATTGCGGTGGGTTCGGAACTGTTGACGCCGGACCGCACGGATACCAACTCGCTATTTCTCACGCAGCAATTGAATCGCCTGGGCATCGTGGTGACGCGCAAGACGGTGGTGGGCGACCGGAACGATGACGTGAAAGATGCTTTTCGCCAAGCGCTGGGGCGCGTGGAACTGGTGATCGCGAGCGGCGGCCTTGGGCCCACGCAGGACGATTTGACGCGCGAGGCGGTGGCGGAATTGCTGGGCCGCAAGCTGGTGCGAAATGACGCAGTGATGAAGCACATCGAAGAGCGCTTCCGGCGGCTGGGGCGCACGATGGCCGAAGTGAATCGAAGACAGGCGATGGTTCCTGAGGGGGCCGAGGTGCTCGAGAACACGCACGGCACCGCTCCGGGGCTGTGGCTCGAAGAGCGGGGGCGGGTGGTGGTGCTGCTGCCGGGCGTGCCGCGCGAACTGATGGCGCTCTTCACTGAACAGGTGGCGCCGAGGCTCGGGCGATTCGCGGGCGCTACTCGCCTGTTCTATCGCGAACTGCGGACCGCGGGGATGACCGAATCGGAGGTGGAGCAGCGCATTGCGCCAATCTACACCACCTATTCCGGCGTGGAGACGACGATTCTGGCGTCGCTCGGCGAGATTCAGATTCACTTGCGCTCGTGGTCGGAAGATGCCGCGGGCACCGAGCGCATGCTCCAAGAGATGGTCGAGCGCATTACGCTGGCGCTAGGCGAGGGCCTGTTCACCACCAATGGCGAGACGCTCGAGGAGGTGGTCGCGCGCGACTTGACCATGAACCAGGCGACCGTGTCGACTGCGGAGAGTTGCACCGGCGGTCTGCTGGCGCAGCGGCTCACGCGCACTCCGGGGAGCTCGGTGTATTTCCTCGGCGGGGTGG
Source organism: Acidobacteriota bacterium (assembly GCA_003140295.1). Classification (GTDB taxonomy): domain Bacteria; phylum Acidobacteriota; class Terriglobia; order Acidiferrales; family UBA7541; genus Palsa-189. The sequence goes on along the minus strand of PLJR01000172.1, from coordinate 5,091 downwards.
TGTGCTACAGCAACAATTTGAAAACGGGCTGGGCGGACGTGCCGGCGAGCGTGCTGGAATCAAAAGGTGCGGTGAGCGCGGAGGTCGCGCGCGCACTTGCGGAGGGGATTCGGCGGCGCACCGGCGCTACGCTGGGAATCGGGATCACTGGCATCGCGGGCCCCGGCGGCGGCACGCCGGAAAAGCCGGTGGGGCTCGTGCACATCGCGCTCGCCGGTGCGGCCGGATGCAGCGAACGCGTGACGCGCTTCCCAGGGAATCGGGAGCAGATTCGGTGGTTCGCGTCGCAAATGGCGCTGGATATGATCAGGCAATTTTTTCTGCACGGCGGGGTCCTGCATGGCGGCGTTCCGCACGGGGGGCAGGCTGCCGAGCGGCGCGACGCCATCAAGGCGGCGGAGCGTTCAAATTCAGCGAATCGACGCGATGTCGATTCCGGTGGGAGATGAGCGGGTGCGCTTATTCGTCGCGCTCGATCTTCCGGAGCCGGTGCGCGAGGCCCTGTCCGAGGTAACGCGGAGATTCCAGAAAATCTGTCCGGAGGCTCGCTGGCTGCCGCTGGCCGGAGCGCATGTCACGCTGAAGTTTACCGGCGAGGTTTCTGCGGAGAGAGCGGACAGCATCCGAGAAGCGCTGCGCGCCGTTCACCAGAACTTGCCGCCCGGGCCGATTGAAATGCGCTTCGCGGGGGTGGGCTTTTTCCCCAACGCGCGGCGGCCCAAGGTGCTCTGGGCGGGCGTGAGCGGGATGGAGACTTCCACGAAGNNTGCGGCGATCGGGGCTGCGGCGACTGGGGCTGCGGGTGCGACGAACGCAAGAAAGGCTGAAGCTTCAACGCTTCGCCTGCTGGCCGCCGCGATCGAGAGCGCGCTCGAGCCCTGGGGGATCGTGCGCGAGACTCGCGAATTCCATCCGCATATCACGCTGGCCAGGTTTAATTCGGTGAAGGGTCTCGATTCGCTGCGCGACGCAGCCGGCCAGCTCGCGAACCACGAGTTCGGCTCCGCCACGGCAGGCGAGTTTCATCTTTACCGCAGCGTGCTCAAACCGACGGGGGCCGAGTATACTCGGCTTGATACCTACCCCTTATTGGTTAATCGAGCGGAGAAGCGATCCCTTGCTTGAGGCCGTCACCACCGGTATGAACCCATTCATTTTTGAGCCTCGCAGCAGTTTTCGCGGCGCGTCTTTTCGCG
>PLJR01000172.1:0-3885 GCA_003140295.1 Acidobacteriota bacterium | reverse complement strand
CTGACGCGCGTCGCCGGTGTCGTGCCGGGCGTGCTGACGCTGCTGCTCGATGCCGGAAAAGGATATCTCGCGGTGTGGCTGGCCGCGCGGGTCACCGGCGGCAACATCCGCTGGATGATTGTGGCGGCGCTCGCGGCGCTTTTGGGGCACCTGTTTCCGGTGTGGCTGGGATTCCGAGGCGGGCGCGGCGTGGCCACGGGAGTGGGCGTCTTCCTGCCGATATGCTGGCAGGCGGTGCTGGTGGCAGTGGCGGTGTGGATCGCGGTGTTGGCGTTCTGGCGTTACGTTTCGCTCGCGTCGGTGATTGCGGCGGCTTCGCTTCCGCCGCTGGTGTATTTGCTTTACGCGCCAGGGCATGCTCCGCCGGTCGGGGTGTCGGCGGGCACCTCGGCATCCATGGTGCTGATCATCGTGCGCCATCGAGGAAATATCATGCGGCTGCTGAGCGGCACGGAACCGCGGTTTACGCTGAGCCGGGACCAGCGCGAGCGCACCGGCCGCGGCGAGCATCTTCATGATGACGAGCCCGGCAGCCGCAACCTGCGCGACCGCGACCGGAGCTCCTTCGATCACCGTAACGGGCATCGGTGAAGAAAATCGCCATTGTAGGCGCGGGAAGTTGCGGGACGGCGCTGGCTATCGCGTTAAGTCGCAGCCGCCGGCCGCACCGGATTTCGCTGTGGGTGCATGGGGCGGACGTTCTGGAGGCGCTGCGGGCGCGGCGCGAGAATTCCATATATTTGCCGGGGATGAGAGTTCCCGATGAGGTGGCGATTACCGGGGCGCTGGGCGAGGCCCTGGAGGATGCCGATATTGTGCTGGGCGCGATGCCTTCGGCGCATGCGCGCGCGGTGTGCGGGAGCATGGTTCCGTATCTGCAAAGCGGGGACTGCGCGGGGTTGCCCGATTGTTCTGCGGCACATGATGCGGGCAGTGCGGCTCGCGATGCGGGGGCCGCCTCGCGCGATGCCACCGTTGCCGCTCACCTTGCCAGCGCGCAGGATCCGGCGGGTCCCGGGCGAGATATTATTGATCCCGGGCGAGACATTATTTTCGTGAGCGCGACCAAGGGAATCGAGCCGGGCTCGCTCAAGCGGATGACGGAAGTAGCGGGTGAGGTGCTGGCACCGGCGTTCAGCGACTCGGGCGGCTCACCACGCGGCCTGCGGCTGGCGGCGCTTTCCGGACCCAGCTTCGCGCTCGAAGTGGCTCGCGGAGATCCCACGGCGGTGGTGATTGCTTCGGCGGATGCCGGTGTTGCAGCGAGCGTGCAGGAGGAATTTTCCGGGCCCACGCTGCGGCTTTACACCAATGATGACGTGACCGGCACCGAGCTTGGAGGCGCGGTAAAAAATGTAATCGCCATTGCGGCGGGCGTGTGCGCGGGCCTGGGACTGGGATCGAACTCCATGGCCTCGCTGGTGACGCGCGGCCTGGCGGAAATGACGCGCCTCGCCATCGCGCTGGGCGGGCGGCGCGATACACTGGCAGGCCTCGCCGGCCTCGGCGATCTGATTTTGACCGCGACAGGAACGTTAAGCCGCAATCGCGCCGTGGGTGTGCAGTTAGGCCAGGGAAGGCGGCTCGCGGCCATCCTCGGCGGCATGCGCATGGTGGCCGAAGGCGTGGGCACGACGGCGGCTACGCTTGCGCTGGGGAAACGGCACGGGATCGAGATGCCCATCACCGAGCAGATGCACGCCGTACTGGACCAAGGCCGCGAACCACGCGACGCCATGCGCGAACTGATGGAGCGGCGGCTGAAACAGGAATGATTTGAGATCGCCCAGAGGCGGGACGGCGCTGGGCAGGAGAACATTGTATGGAACCGCAGGAGATCGTAGAAAACACCGAGAAGGCGCACGAATCCGGGCACCGTGGAATCGGCTTGACGATGGCGATCTTCGCGGTATTGCTCGCCGTGGCGACAATGATGAGCCACCGCGCCCATACCGAGGAAGTGCTGCTCGAAACGCAGGCCACCGATCAGTGGAATTACTATCAGGCGAAGAATATTCGCTACCACGTTTACGACGCCGACGCGCAACTGGCGAGCTTGTTTGGCGATAAGGGTACGCAGCAGGCCGCCGACTTTCATGCCAAGTCCGCGCAGCAAAAAAAGGATTCCGAAGCGATCCAGGTAGAAGCCGAGAAGCTGGGCAAAGAGGTTATCGTGGCCGGGCGGAGGGCGCGCTTTTATGACGGCAGCGAGCTGTTTTTGGAAATTGCTATCGTACTCAGCTCGATATCGCTGCTATCGGGGAGCCTCATTTATTGGCGGTCGTCTTTCTTATTTAGCGCGGTGGGCATCGCCGGGATATTGTGGGGCCTGCTGGCGGTCCATTAACGCGATTGGATGACAAGAATGCGTCTACGTAATCCGTGGACTCACCCGATGCCCGGAGCGCTATTCAAAAAGGAGTCTCGGCGCTCACTAGTTGTACCAAAAAAGAAGTACTTAGCGCTACTGGAAGGAAATCGAGCCCATTGGTCGAATCCTCTCAATTCGACTCGATTTCTGACCGCAGTTCCGATCCCGAAATGATTTCAATCTCGGGTATCGGCCGCTTACTAGCCGACTGGTCGTGCGGGAAAATGTCAATTTGCACAAGGAATATGGTCTTGTCACCCACACTCAGGTACGGAATATTCTCGGAGGGCGTTGCGTCCGCGTTCACCTGCAGTTGCTTCTCGCTTCCCTTGAACACAACTAAGTATCCAATTGGCTGATTAAAATCATGCAGGTACCGATAGACCTGATGAAAGCCTTGCTTTATATAGGAAGAGTTCCGACTCGTCTCGGGATCAAATATCTTTACGTCCGCGACTAAGGCGTTAGGAGAATGTTGAGCGGATACCATATCCGCCTCCCCCGAAGCGGATGTTGGCTCGATTTGAAAATCGATCCCCTGCTCGTAAAGGAACTCATATACTGCGAACGCTAGATTCTTTTCGCCGGATCGCGAGTCACTCTTCCACCGGTTCCAGAGGTCCTCGCGGCGAAACCACTCGGCTAAGTGTTTGAACCGAATTAGTTCCGCGAGCACAACGTTCCGATCTTCTATTTGCTCGTCGATATATTCATAAAACGGCTCCAGATATCTCTCGCGGAAACGATCCAGCATTTCGCTGCAAGGCTCTACATAGTTCATAAAACCCTGTGTACCGTTAGGAACCGCAACCTGTCGGAGAACAGCCAACCCAATAGCGGCGCTCTCACCTTCGGTCAAGCCCTCGAGTAGCTGGCGTTGTCGTGAGGCGGCATTCAAGTGTTCTTGAATCTGTGGATATTTTGCACAGAGGCTCGCGGCACAAGCGCGGAGCATCGCGTTTGAGTCAAAAAAGTCAGGGTATCGAACAAGCTCTAGGCCTAGACCACCCCTGCCCACGGTCTGAAGGCGCTGGACACGCTTCTGCAGCTTGTACCTCAAATCCTGCAAGGTGTTCATAGCTTAATCTCCATCCTTAGAGATTCGCCTACTGATGCTATGATCCCACTGATCCGACGCCGTCCTTTCTTAAAGCTGGCATTCTTGTCGACGAGACACAAATTATTCTTGCAGCCGCGGCAGATTAGGCGGCGGCCTGTACGAACCTGTCGAACAGTCGTCGCATTCGCGAATTGGCACCGAGGGCAGGTAAACGTGAAGGTCGCGCGATCCAAGTCAAACACGAACTGTCCCTAGCGATACTCAACGTGAGTCGATGCATGATATCACCCTGACATATCAGCGCAAATAAGCAGCACGGCCGCGTGGACATGTTGTGATCTGATTTCATACGTATCACGGCATTCGGAACCGACCTGCTTACCTTCGTAGCGCACCTGTGGATTTTGGGTCAGGTCGTCCGGACTGCCGAGTTTGCGGATTGTTTTCGACTTCC
>PLJR01000005.1:5528-10432 GCA_003140295.1 Acidobacteriota bacterium | reverse complement strand
AATTCTACAAAAGGTTGTGTTCGCTGATGGCAAAGAACTGACAACCGCGGGCCGGCGTAAAATGCTCGCAAATATGCGCAATGCGATTACGTGGGTGGACTTGCCAGACACGCGTGAATAGGGAGAATCCCTCGATGCGTAACTGGGTAAGCATGTCGCTTGGTTTATCGCTTTGCCTGATCGCTTTTTCTCCGGACCTGCGGGCCCAAACGGCTCCGGCCGCCGGCTCAGCAAAAGCCCAAACTCAAAGTGGCTCCTCCAAGGTACCGAACCTTTCTGGAGATTGGTCGGCAGATCCCAAACGTGGTGGAATCGGCCAAAGCCTCAGTCTGTCTGACATCGGCGGCAAGAATAGGGGAAAAGAAACAGATATTCCTTATCAACCTTGGGCTCTGGCGAAAACTATGTCAGAGCGCACCCCAACAGGTCCTGACGCGAGATTCGATGACACTACAGATCCATCCATGAAATATTGCGATCCGCAGGGAGTTCCGCGGATACATATGTGGCCCGCGAAGACAAAATTTGTTCAGACGCCTGAGGCGGTCTACATTCTCTACCAATACGGCGACAACTTTCGCCAGGTGTGGTTGAACCGCAAGCATCCGGACGACCCCGACCCCACCTGGTGGGGCGACTCAATCGGGTGGTACGAGAACGGCGATACGCTGGTGGTGGACACTGTCGGGTTTAACGACAAGACGTGGCTCGATCAGATGGGGCACCCACACACCGATAAGCTGCATTTGATTGAACGTTACAAGCGGGTGGACGCTAATACGCTGGAACTTGATATGACCATCGACGATCCCGGGGCGTATACCAAGCCCTGGTATGCACATCGCAACTTCACCATCTCCAAGTCGGGCCAGTGGTACCAATGGATCTGCACTGTCGAGGAAAACCAGCACTTTTTCGACAATCAGGGGGCGCCCGCCGTAAGTTCGCCGCCCAACAAATAGCTGGGCCCGCAAGGACGTGAATCGCTTCTGGAATCCGCAAACAGCGTGTCCCCATCCTTCCCAGAATGACACCGTTGCATCCACGCGAATGACTGCCAATATAGCAGCACAAAACGAGTTCATACTTTAACAGCGTGTTTGAAGACGTACGGCTGCTATTTGTCATTCTTAGTGCTGGCGGGATTTCCTATAAATTTGTTGTATTCGGCGAGGTCCGCTGGGGAACACAGCATTTCAGTGATATCGAACTGGGGTGGCTGCAAGTCGAAACGGATCTTATCAAGGGCTACCCACGGTTTTGTGTACATCTTCGGGTCATTAATAACGACCGTGAGTTCTAAAGTCCCGTAATTTAGGCGATGGAACCGCTCTTCAACGCGTAGTGCGTCGCTATGCGGGCGACCCGCTCTGTCGATCCACGTTCTCTCGTCCAATCCCGATGTTGTTACCACAAATGTGTAATCATCTTCCCATTTGCCTGTCGAGTAACCGTACCAGCGGGGAGCGGGATCGGCAGGGGAGTGTCGTCCATCTGTCCAGATCACCCGATACACTTTGCCATATTCGTAAAGAGCTATGACACTTTCGGGCGTTTGCAGAATCCGCGTCGTTCTCAATTCATAGAGATCCTCGCGCGGAATTCCCTGCGGATTACATGCAATCGCAGGATCATTCGTATCGCCGGGTAGAACGGTCCTGATTCCGTTGCTGGGCTTGGTGAGTTTTAACTTTTTTAGCCCCAAAGGAGTGTAGGGGAGGGCATGCTCTGGCTTCCCATCTTCCGGCATAGATCCGGCACCAAGTGCCTGGATTCCGCGATTGCCGGGATCCCAAATCCCCGAAATATCGTGGCGGGGTGCAGGAGCTGCAGGATCGTATGTCGCGGGCTCGGGAATTTGCTTTGACGTCCAACCATCAACGGCCGTACCAAGGCGCGTGCTGCTTTGAGCGAATTGCCTGCACGGTAAAAATGCCAACACTGCAGTCACGGCAAATGTCGAAGCCGCGAGACCCTTTAACATTTTGAGTTTCCTTTTCCAAATTGAATCGCTCACTGATTACCACGTACGCCTAAATCACACCTGCCACATGCCCGCTTTAATTGTTTAGAGTCTGGCCATTCGGCAGCACCATATGTACGAGGCGCCCGATGGGCCGGCCATTTTTTACCGGATACACCAGGACGGTTACTTCATCTCCAGCCTTCAAACTATGAGGACCCCAACCCCTATTGAGCATATCAGGCGGATTACTTGTCTCAACAACCCAATGTTCGATGTCCCCTTTATCATCCTTGAAATCGAATTTCACAAAGCAGTGGGGATTAGCCCAATACCAGTCCGTGACCGTCGCCTTCATTGTAATTGTCTTCGAGGTGTCGAACGCCGCTGTCCCATGGTGCGGCAAAACCGGAATGGAAACAATCAATAGAGTGACAGCCGAGAGCCAAAATGCCCTCACCATGTTCTTCATGGCATGCCCCCAATCTTCACGAAGCCGTCAAAAGCTTGCCGCTCGACCCACTGCGTGCGGCAGAGCGCCCGACAGCATTTTGAGTCTTCAGCCTACGCGGTTAGCGGCCACTGCTGCGGACCTTATTATGCACCGCCCAGTCTCGTTCGAGATAGAATACCGCTTAGAGCTCACTAACGCCGCGGCGTCGTGGACGACCTTGCCGCCGACCATTGTTATCACCGGCTTGATCTTCTTAATCTGGTCTGAGGGAAGTGTGAGGTAGTCCCGATCCATCATTACCAAGCCCGCCAGCCCCGGCTGGATCGATCCTAGCTCGTTTTCATGCATCACGAAATACGAATTGCTGCGAGTATGTGCGATCAGCGCTTCCTCACGCGTAATGGTCTGGTGGTTCACAACACGGCCCCCCAGCATCTTACCTATCACCGCAAACCACAGCGTGGTGAATGGTTTGTATTGGCCCAGAGAACCGCCAAATTGATTACGATGAAGTGGGGGGTGTGGGCCCGTCAAAGAAATTCCGCGCGTCGAAAGCGTTGTTGCGGTAAAACCCATAACCACTTCCATGCAGTTGATTCGAGCCGGACTTGAAGAGAACGTTGACCACTCCCAGCTGACTGTTCACCGTACTCGGTACCGACATCGAATCGCCTCGACCCTGAACTCCTTAACGGCCTCGACCCCCAGCATTACATTAGTTGCCAGATTAGATGGCGAATTGTGATAAACCGACGTCGTGTCCATTCCTTCCTGCAGAAAACGCTTGTTTACTGGACGGTCGCCAGCCACAGTCATGTTTCTGTTCCCGTAGCCGCTGACGTAATGGGATTGCACCCCAGGCTGAATCGCCACTAGCTGCTGCACATCGCGGGCGTTGTTAAGTTTCGTGTCCGGTAGAACTCCCCAAACCACTCAGCGGACCGAAGAGTGTCTCGTTCTGAGCTTACAATACAGCTTGGAGCACGCGGATAAGCGGCAGGTAGGGCGCCACGACAGACTGCTCGGAGGGCCGAGACGTAATGCAACCGCTCGGCTCAAGGACGATTCGATACACAAATCAAGTTTGGTTCATGCGCTAGAGATAGAGCTGACTCTAGCGCTGGTATAGGCCCAGGTGTAGGACCAGGGAGACCCGGTCCAGTCAAGTCTCAAAAGAAGAGAACCAGATATTCCGGATCACTGAACTGGTTCAAAAAGTTTCTCACGATTCGGGGTCTGTTGGCGAATCTCATCACGTATAAGTTCAGCTGTTCTCTGAAGTTTTGCTTTATCCGTGCCGGGTTTATAAGGGAAAACCACACCCGCGCACCCAATTGTCTTTCCTCCCTGGTCCTGCAGAACGAGCTCAACCTCGAAATGATCACCTGCCGCGTTAACCTCAAGGTTCGGCTTCCCGGTACGAATCACGCGGAGATCGTCTTCGTCGGCCTTCTTGCCAATGCGCCCGATATTTGACGCAATGATCACGTTCTCCTGACTTTTGGGAGGTGTCACGTGGAACGCGAGAATGACCACTTCAGGATGTTTGGCGAGAGTTTCATCCACCAGTTTCTGAGCGTAGATCTTTTTTCCTGGTTGAGTTTGCGCCGGAGCGCTCTGAACCCATCCGAGAACTCCCAGCAGTGCTAGTAGACACACCGTGCGCTTGTTTTGAGTCATTTCTCTTTTCCTTTCCAAAGTTGTGTTCAAATCGTTCACGACGTTGTCGATCACTTTGATTTTTCAATTCGTCGCCGATCGATCTTTTCCCTTCATGGTTGGACCTGGAATGTCAGAACCTTTGCAATGGTCTTCGTTTCGCCCGGAGAAACAGCAATGAAATACCGCTTAAGAGGCGGCAATAGCAATGATGTCTTTGCCCCGTGGGCAGTCGGGACGTCAGCGATAAGGGAATACTTGTCCGCAGCGTCTTGATGGAAAACAGAAGTGTAACCATCACCCCCAGGGACATAGATACGGCCGCTGGATGAATCGAAAGCGATGTCATCGGAGCCGCCCGCGGCGGGCATGTTTGCGACAACAGCGCCTTTGTCAGAATCCATCACCACCAACTTTCCCGGCTTCCGGCAGACGATCAGGAGCCGATGGTGAGCTTCGTCGTAAGCCATGGGAGAATTTACCTCAGCGACGCGGATTGGCCAGCGCGCTGTAACCTCCATGGTTTTGCGGTCCACGACATCCACTTCATTCTTATCCGTGATGTTGATGAACAGCCGCGAGCTTGTCGATTCGACAGCAAACGCCTCGACGTGATTACTCTCAAAACGTAACTGGCCGACTCTCTTGTGGGTTCTCAAGTCAATGGAGACGAGAAAGGAATAACTGAGACCGACATCTTTGCCGCCAGTGACAACGTACAGGATCGCGTTCGCATCATCGATCCGCGCCGAGTCTGCTCCGGCGAGACCATCGATGTGTTCTATGACGGAATAATCGGAGCCGCGAAGGATTTGAATTTGGCCCTTG
>PLJR01000005.1:0-5485 GCA_003140295.1 Acidobacteriota bacterium | reverse complement strand
TTTTCGTCCACAGCAAAATGATCAAAATCCCCCATGAATCCCGGCAGCGCGACAGCGCGGAGCAGCTTGAGCGGAGCTTGAGTTTGTTCCTGTGAATGTGCTATGCCAACCACACACAACAGAAGGATGATTGCCGCTTGCACTGTCCGTCTTTTTAGTATGGTAAGCATATTTATCTTCGGCACCCGTTATGTTGTCCTGGTGAAGATCACTTCTCCGCATGTTGGGGCTATGGATCGCGACCGAGGACGTATTCTAGCGTCAGTTTCCAAGGTCGTCCTGAATCCCAGATGAAATTATTTTCAGATTCATGAGATCGCAATTGCAGTGACGAAGCAGCTGTTGCGAGGACAACTTAAAAGTTCGAATAGGCAGGTTCTCCTGACGCTACAATGATCCCCATCATCCAACCTGGGGGCACGGTGAATCAACCACACTGAAATCGTCTTAGAATAGACGGCTGGGAATTCTTTCCGTCTGAAAGAACTTTCATTTTTGATTCATGACCTCTTCATGAGCCGGCCATATGAGTGGAGGCGTAAAATGCGAATCCTACTTATTGAAGATGAGGTGAAGGTAGCGAGTTTCGTCAAACGTGGCCTGGTGGCGGAGCGCTACGCCGTGGATGTTGCCGACGATGGCAGACGGGGTCTCGATCTGGCCATGTCATTTCAATACGACCTCGTCATCTTAGACCTCATGCTTCCCGGGCTGGACGGAGCCGGGGTACTAAAACGGATTCGGGCGAAAGATACGAAGGTTCCCGTCTTAATACTGACGGCGCGCGATGCCGTCCAAGACAAAGTCACGAACTTCGAGGCTGGCGCGGATGACTATCTCACCAAGCCNNGCCTTTCGCGTTTGCCGAACTGGCCGTCCGGGTGAAGGCGCTGCTTCGCCGAGGACCTGTGAACCGGGCGAGCACGGTCCGGCTTCGCGACCTTGAGCTCGACCGGCTCTCGCAGCAAGTCAAGCGCGCGGGAAGACGGATTGAGTTGACGATCAAGGAGTATTCGCTGCTCGAATATTTGATGTCGAACACGGGCCGCGTGCTGTCCCGCAACATGATCATTGAGCACGTCTGGGACGAAAGCTTCGACGGGCTCACCAATGTCGTTGATGTCTACATTCGTCACCTCCGCAAGAAGGTTGACGATGCCCACGAATGCAAGTTAATTCACACCGTGCGCGGGGTGGGCTATTCCGTGCGCGATGAGAGCGAAGCATGAACACCCGCTCACTCCGTTTCCGAATGACGACGTGGTATGTCGGCCTCTTAGCCGCGGCGCTGCTCCTATTTGGAGCGACTGTCTATTACCGCCTGCAGCGCCATCTGATTGGCCAGCTGAAGGAATCACTGGTGGAGCAGGCACGCACGATTGCGGAAGAGCTATTGGTCGATGCCCATGTGAAGGGAGACCAGTACGTCATCACGGAAATCAATGAGAGCTACGACCCGGAAGTTAACGGACGGTTCATCCGCGTGACGCGCCAGGACGGTCATGTGCTGTATCATTCCGGATCCCCCCGAGACGCGAGTTTCGACGTTTCGCAAATCTTGCCGCCAACCCCTGAGGCGCTCGAACACGGATATCCGCCGGGCGTGATAGGGGGTAATCGTCCGATCCTTTTGCAGGGGCTCACGTCTGTCACGCCGAACGGCGAACATTACCTGATTGAAACCGGGTCTTCGAATCAGCCCATTGCACAGGAACTCCGAACGGTACGGCTGACCCTGGCCCTAGGCATTCCCGTTTTCATTCTAGTCGCGGTATTCGGCGGTTTGATCCTCGTGCGCAATTTGCTCGATCCGATCCGCGCGATCACGGAACAGGCCGAACGTATCAGTTCGGCAAATATCAACGAGCGGCTACCAGTCGTACACACCGGCGACGAGGTGGAACGGCTTTCGCTGTCTTTGAACCGCATGATCGAGAGGCTGGATGAAGCGATTCAACACATTTCCCGATTTTCTGCGGACGTGTCGCACGAGTTGCGAACTCCCCTCACGATCTTGCGTGGAGAGCTGGAAGCAATGGCCAGTCAGCGCCCGGGGGATGCCGAATCGATGGACATGGTCGGGAACGCGCTCGAAGAGATCGACCGGCTGTCGCATATCGTCGATCAGCTTCTGGTCATCGCGCGTCTTGACGCCGGACAAGCCGGCATTGAACATGTGCCGATGGATCTGGGAGAACTGGCCGTCAGCACCGCCGAGCAGATGCACCTGATGGCCGAGGAAAGACGAATTTCTATTCGGTTTGCGGTGAGCAAGGGCGTTCATGTGAACGGCGATCCGCTGCGCATGAAACAGATTCTGGTCAACCTCCTCGACAACGCGGTCAAGTACTCGCCGGAAGGAAGCTGGGTCGAGGTCCGCGTACAAGCAGAACAGGACACGGCTGTTCTAACGGTTTCTGACAGTGGAATCGGCATCGCTCCCGAATCACTGCCACACATCTTCGAGCGATTTTACCGGGCCGACAGGGCTCGCACGCGTACAACCGGAGGCATAGGGCTGGGACTTTCGATCGTTAAATCGATTGTTGGGGCACACGAGGGTCACATCTCCGTTCAGAGTCGCGAAGGCGAGGGAACATCCGTGCGGATGGAATTGCCATTGAGGAAGCAACAACTCACTCAAGATTCGGGGAAGTTAGACGCGGCGGACGATCGAATCGTCCAGGATTTTTCGCTTGCCAACGACCAGAACATAGCGTCGTAAGGGCATCGATGCGAAGGTTTTTAGGCAGTGAGCGGGCACCGCGTCCTTGCCGGACGCGGCGGGGTGTCAACGCAAGGTCACTGTAACAGGCCAGAAAAATCGGTTTTGCAAAAAGGACTCTTCGAGCCCGCGGTGTGGGTGTGTCCCTGGGGGTTGGAATAGCCGAATCACATTGCGGCCACAACGTTAATTTGGAGGAACGCAAATGAAGATGCAAAAACAAAGTGATCGGGCCCGGTCGATGGCATGGCCTATCTCGATGGTGGCCATCATGCTTTGTGTGTCCGCGGTCCAGATGGCCGCTCAGGAGGCCGGCGGGACTATTCTCGGGGTGGTCACTGACCCGACCAGTGGTGCCGTCTCCGATGGAACAGTAACAATCAAAAACACAGGAACGGGTGTCGAGCGCGTCGTGCAGACAAATGCGGATGGCTTGTACGTCGCGCCCAACTTAATCCCCGGCACTTATGAGTTGAACATTACCGCCACCGGTTTCACACCAGCTGTTTTTCAAAATGTCGTTCTGACGATTGGGGAACGGCGTGAGATTGACGCACGGCTAACCGTTGGACAGGTAACGTCGAACGTCACGGTGTCGACCGGAGAGGTTGTGGATGTGGATCTTGCTTCGTCTGCAATCAGTGGTGTCGTGGAATCGCAAAGGGTGGTCGACCTGCCGCTCAACGGGCGCGATTGGACATCGCTCGAGCTCTTGCAGCCCGGGGTCGCTCAAGTCCGCACGCAGTCTGGCCTGGCGATCAGCAACCAGCGCGCGAATCGCGGATTAGGCACCGACGTTACCATTGGCGGAAACCGGCCTCAGCAAAATAACTATCGCCTTGACGGCGTGAGTATCAACGATTTCGCCAACGGCGCGCCCGGCAGTGTTCAGGGTAGCGTGCTCGGTGTGGACGCTGTACAAGAATTTTCAGTCGTCACGAGCAACGCCCCGCCCGATTCCGGCAAGACCGCGGGCGGGGTGATTAACGCGGCGTCGCGCTCGGGCACGAATAGCTTCCACGGAACAGCCTATGAATTCTTGCGCAACAGCGTTTTTGACGCGCGCAATGTATTCGACATTTTTAACAATCGACCGATAAAAATTCCCTTTAAGCGGAATCAGTTTGGCACGTCTGCAGGCGGGCCAATAATCAAAGACCATACATTCTTCTTTGCCGACTACGAAGGCCTGCGGCAGGGCCAAACCGTGACGAATCTCGACACCGTGCCGTCGCCCACGTTGCTCAATAGCAGCAGTACGAACGCGGCGATCCGGAACATAGCCACAAAAATCTTTCCTTCGGCATCACAAATCGACCAGGGAAGCGACAATGGGACCACCGCAACTTTCACATTTCTGGCGAACCAGATAACGACCGAAGATTTCTTCACGACGCGAATCGATCACAAGCTTTCTTCGTCAGACACTTTCTTCGGAACATATCTGTTTGACAGAGGTCAGACCGCCAGCCCGGACGCCTTTAATTTTAAAAACATTGGCACAAAATCTGGCAGACATACCGTCGCCTTGGAGGAATCACACATCTTCACCCCCGAGTTGCTGAACTCGGCGCGTTTTGGATTCAATCGGACGGTGTCGATCGCACCCACCACTTTGGGCGCTATCAATCCAACCGCTGCAGACACGAGCCTGGGCTTTGTCCCAGGGCTTACAGTGGGACTCATCAACATTAACAGCAACAGCATTACACCCTTTCAAGGCGGTTTGGGGGCGGTCGGTGAATACGACTTTCATTACAATTCCTATCAAGCCACTGACGACCTCAATTGGACGAGAACGAAACACTCATTGAAATTCGGCTTTTACGCGGAGCGCATCCAATCCAATCAACTGGGTACAGCCAATCCGAACGGACAGTTTATTTTCAACTCCCTGGCAAACTTCGTGGCCAACACACCGGCTTCCTTCAACGCCCCGCTGGGCTCGACGATTTCCACGCGTGACTTGCGCCAATCGATCTATGCGGCCTATGCTCAGGACGACTATAAGTTTCGGCCTAACCTCACTTTCAACATCGGACTCCGTTACGAAATGGCCACCGTACCGACGGAAACGGCCAACCGCATCGCTTCTCTGGTCAATCTCACTGATGCCGCACCAAGGCTTGGTGCACCCTATTTCTCGAACCCCACGCTCCGAAATTTTTCGCCTCGCGTCGGCTTCGCCTGGGATCCGTTCGGGTCCGGCAAGACTTCGGTTCGCGGCGCCTTCGGCGTCTATGATGTGCTTCCATTGCCTTACGAACTAGAGCTGATCTCGATCCTCTCGGCACCCTATTTTGAATCCGGTACTGCCATCGCCGCTTCTGGAGATTTTCCTACGGGAGCATTTCGAAAACTAAATGTAACTCCCAGGCTGCGATACGGCTACGTGGAGCAAAATCCGCACCGCAGTTACGTTGAGCAATGGACATTAAACATTCAACGCGAGCTGTTTCCGACCTTCACAATTACCGCAGGATATGTGGGCTCGCATGGCGTTCATCTGCCAACCCATACCGATGACGTCAATGACTTTTTGCCGATTCAGACCTCAGCGGGATTCTTATGGCCAACCACGGGCGCGGTGGAGACGAATTCGAACCCGGGCGTCGGCCAGATCAGTGCCCTGATGTGGGCGGCCTCCTCCACATATCACGGCCTGAATGTACAGGCAATCAAACGCCTAAGTCATGGCGTGCAAATTCAGGGTTCTTACACCTTTTCAAAGAGCATCGACACAAGTTCATCCGGTATTGC
>PLJR01000058.1 GCA_003140295.1 Acidobacteriota bacterium | reverse complement strand
CGCGGCGGATTTTTCATGGCCGATGATTTCCACGGTTCCGAGGAGCAAGCCTATTTCGAGAAAACCATGAAGATGGTTTTCCCGGACCGCCCCATCGTCGATATCCCCAACAACGATCCGATCTTCCACACCGTTTTTGATTTGGACGACCGCTACAGGATCACCGGCGCGGAACACTTGACGCTGGGCTACAAAAAAGACGGCAAGGTGGCGCGCTGGGAGGGCATCTACGACGATAAGCGCCGCATCATGGTGGCTATTTCTTTGAATTCGGACATCGGCGATTCCTGGGAGTGGTCCGACACTCCACAATACCCTCTGAAATTCTCCGACCTCGGAATGCGCATCGGCGTCAACTACGTCGTCTACGCGATGACCCATTAAACTCGCAACGTAGCCGCGTAGCGTAATGTTGCCCGCGCCTTGCGCGTTGTCTGCGCGTTGTCCCGCCGCGCACCACAATTCCCCGCGCACCCGTCTCCGTAGCTCAGGTCTTCCGTCGCCGCTTGCCACCGCGACCCGAGGCTTCCGCGTTTTTTCCCCGCCGCGCCGATGCCGCGCCGCGCGACCGAAGCCGTCGCGCGTTCCACGACTTGCGGCGCGTCTCACCAGGCGCCCGCACCGCGCAAAATCACTCGCAAAATCAATGCAGATTGAAGTTAATGCTGACTTTTATGTGCGTCGCAATAGGTTGGCCGGCGAGCCGTGCAGGCTCGTACTTCCAGGCGCGCAACGCTTCCACGGCTGCACCCGTCAAACCGGAGGGTCCTGAGAGCACCTGCATTTCCGTCACTTTTCCGTTTTCATCCACTAATGCATTGATCACCACCACGCCCTGCACCTGGTCCAGGCGTGCTCGTGGCGGATAGGTCGGCGGCGTGGACGAAATTAATTTGGGTGGCTGCAGGCCCCCTCCCACGCGCGTCGCGGGAGGCGCGGGGCCCGGCATGGCTGCGTCAAGCAAGCCTTTGTCGGCCTCCAAATTTGGTGGCACCCCGATAACCGGAGGCTCAACAGATGTCGCCATCCCGGATGATTTAGCAACGGGCTTCCGCAGCGCCTCCACCGGAATCTTCGTACGGGTTGGCGAGCGTTCCGAGGCCGCCACGGATATAGGCGATCCGTTTTCGATCCGGGGCGTTGGCGAACCCGTCGAGTCCGCCTCCAAATTTCTGATGGGGCCGGCTTCGGCGGGTCGCAGCGCCGCGGTTTGCTGCGCTGCCGGAACTGCGGCCGGCACTTTCGCCGCCGTATTCGGAATCTGATGCTGCGAAGCAGCCACGCCCGTCGAACGGCGGGCCATAATCACGCCGGTCACCAGTACCGCCGCCAGGATTGCGATAGCACCGAGGGTCAACGAAGGCCGCTGCAGAGATTCGACGCGGCGGCGCACCCGGGACACCACCTCGCGATATTTCAGCAGCAATTCGGACGCCCCTGTCCGGAGCGCATCGGTCACCGGCGCGCTCGCCTTTAATTGCGCGGGCGCGGCTAACGCCGTTTCACTCGCGGGCGCGAATTGCTGGGCATACTCCCCGGCGCTCGAAGCCGATCTTTGCTCATCGTTCGGCGCCTCGCGGTGCAGTTCCTCCTCGTTCCATGCTCGGTGCAGTGCCTCGCCGGCGTGATCGGGCCAATCCGCGCTATCTTTTTCATATTCGACATTTTTCTGCTCGACATTCTGCCGCTCGAGCGTGCGTTCGTGGCCGGCCTCGTCGATATCGCTGCCCTCGCGCGAAGCTACGGAGTCGACCGGAGTGGATCCGATCGGAGCGGGCCCGACGGGAACGGAGGCGATCGGAACGGGAACTGTTGGAAGCGCCACGGGCGCCGCCGATGTCGAGGTATCGTTGCCGGCATCCACAGGCTTTGCGCCTCCAGACGCTTGCGCAGCTTTAGCGGACGGTACACTTGGTGCCGGCGCGTTCTGCGGGAATTTATCCGTTTCATACTTCGCCGGGGCCGGGGGTGAAAAACGCGTTTCTGTTGCTTTGAGATTGCTAGCCGGACTAAGCCGAAAACGAGCCGCGATTTCATCGATAACTTCCGCCGGAACAAAGCGAACCTTCCGCTCGAACGCCGCAATCAGCGCCTGGTCGCAAATACTGTTCACCAGCCGCGGGATACCCAGCGAATAGCGGTAAATCGCATGCACCGTTTCCGGCGGAAAAATCGCCCCCGCTTGCTCGCCCGCACCCGAAAGTTCCAGACGCCGTTCTATGTACTGCTGAACTTCTTCTTCGAGCAGCGGCTCTAACCTGCAGCGGGCCGCGATCCGCTGCTTCAAGGAACGCAGTTCTACTGAATCTAATTTCGTATCGAGCTCGGGCTGCCCCACTAACAGGATTTGCACCAGCTTTTGCTGCGCGGTCTCGAAATTCGTCAGCAGCCGGATCTCTTCGAGCACGCTGCGCGGCATTTGATGCGCTTCGTCGATCACCAATACGGTCGTCAGCCCCTTTTCAAATTGCGCCAGCAGAAACCCGTACAGTGCGCGCAGCAGCTTGCCCTTGCTGGGCTCGGCAACTTTAATTCCCAGCTCAAAGGTGATGTAGCTCAAGAAATCCATCGTGGATAATCTTGGCCCGATAAAGTAAGCGTAGGGAATTTGCTCGCGTTCCCACAACTCAAACAGGCAGCGCAGCATCAGCGTCTTGCCCGTCCCCACCTCGCCCGTCATCACGATAAAACCTTTGCGCCGGCAGATGGCGTAGTAAATGGATGCGAGCGCGTCCTTATTCCTTTCCGACGAAAACAGAAAGAAAGGGTCGGGCGAGAGCTCGAAGGGGCTCCGGTTCAAGCCAAAAAAGTCGTTGTACATAAAATTTTACCGATCTCGGGTCCGGGCTCTACTTGCCGCCCGCCCTATAAAAAGACCCGGGCGTCCGAACGCCCTCAGGGAACTTCTGTCCCCATCCGGACGAATTACGCGCAGGCCTGTTGGTCTTCGCTCGCTGGAGCTGCCTGTATTTGGCGCGTGGCCCAAAACTGCGGCGCTGGTTCGGAAAACTCAAAACCCACATCCACCCCGCGCGCCAGGCGGGCTCCCAGGAATTCCACCACGCATTCCTGCGAGCACTCATTTTCCTTATTCGTGATCAGTAGCCGCTGCCCCGGCTGCACGGGGGTCTGCATGCAAATCAATCCGCCACGCACGTTGGTGGCAATCGTGTACGCCTGCTCGTAGAAGGGCGTGTTTTCCGGCCCATAGCCATAAACAAATAGCGGCAGCTTCACTTGCGTTATGCCCGCTGGCTGGCCCGCGGAGTCACCCTCGCCGGTGGTCCTGGAATTTCGGCGCACCTTATTTCCGGGGGCCTGCTTGCGCCTGCGTCCGCTGTTGCTGAACCGCCGCGTCGGTGCCGGCTCGGCCGATTCTTCCGCCTCATCCAGCTTAAAATCGCGCGCCACATCGTCCACGATTTCCGCTGGAACAGGTTTCCGCTGTTCCAGAAACCCTCTCACCAGCGCGTGCTCGCTGATCATGTTGGTTACCCGCGGAATTCCCCGCGCGTGCCGGTGCACAGCCTCGATCGCCGCGGGACTGAAGACCGGTTCTCCGTTGCTTCCCGCGATCCGCAGCCTTTCCAGGATGTATCCACAGGTCTCTTCCGCAGTCAGCGGAAGCGTCTGCGCCCGCAGCGCGATGCGCTGGCGAAGCTGCCGCAGTTCCCGCTGGTCCAGTTTTTTCTCCAGTTCCGGCTGCCCCGCGAGCACGATGTGCAGCAGCTTCTCGGTCGAGGTCTCCATATTCGTGAGCAGCCGAATTTCTTCGAGCGTCTGCCGCGATAAATTCTGCGCCTCGTCCACCACCAGAACCGTCTGTTCGCCCGCTTGGTAGCGGTTCAGCAGCCACTGGTGCAAGGTGAAGAGCACCTGGCTCTTCATTCGCGATTTACAGGCAATCCCAAAATCCGCCAGCATGTAGTCGAAGAATTGCGAATCCGTCAGCCGCGCGTTAAACACAAACGCCGTAGCCACGCCTTGCTGGTGCAGCGACTCGAGCAGCTTGTTCAACAGCGTGGTCTTACCCGTTCCCACTTCGCCGGTCAAAAGGATGAACCCTTTGCGCGATTCGATCCCATACGCCAGGCAGCTTAGCGCCTGCTGGGTGCGCTGCGTCATATACAGATAGCGCGGGTCGGTATTGATGCTGAATGGATTTTCTTTCAGCCCGAAATAAGTTTTGTACATTTCACTAGCCTCACTTTTTGCAACGCTCCTCGGGTCTTCCCGGCAGTGCTGTCTCCCAAAACTCTCTTCGCCTCAGCTCCGCTCATCGCAGCCCCGTCAACTCAGTTCAGCTCATCTGAAAATCGAAATTAGTCCTTACCTGGGACTCCACCGGTCTTCCATCCCGCCGTGCCGGTTTGTAGCGCCACGTGGCCACCGCGTCGATGGCCGCTTTCGCCAGAATCGGCCAGCCCTTCAACGATTTCACGTCATACACGCGGCCCTCGGGACTGATGCGGAATTGCACTTCCACGCTCCCCGATATGTGGCTTTGCCTGGCAATTGCCGGATAAACGGGATCGGTGCGCGCGATCAGCGTGGCTGGCTCGATCTCGTTGTTTTCTTCCGCAAAATCGGCTCCGCCCTTTACGGAAGAGTCGCGTATCGAAGAACGCTTTGCGGACGAATTAGTTACCGAAGCGCCGCGAGTGGAAGGTGTCGGTGCGGAAGGTCCCCGCAAGGAAGAACCGGGTACGGACGAACCCATAACCGAAGAAACGGCCTCCGGATATGGCGCCCGCAACAGCGACCGCACCAGCGGCGCATCTGCCTGCGTCGTCTCGTTTGTCATTCCCGTCCCCGGCCTCATCTCCATGCCCGGCGCCCACGCGCCGCTCGAGCGCGCGATGCGCGCCACACCATTTTTTTCCGCGAGCGGCGCGCGCCTGTTTTGCTCCGGCGACTGCGCGGCGATCCCGCCCGCAACCACTCGCACAGATTCGCTGAGCGCCTCCTCAGGCTTCGGCCTTATTATTTCCAGCCGGAAAAATACCTCGTCCGTCACCGGCGCGTAGACAATGCTCCCGCTTTTCAATTCCGCAATATCCAAATCCAACTGCTTGCGGGCGGCGCCATCCTCGATCGACAGGCGCCCCCGTATGGCATTCACCGCGCAACTTCGATTCCAGCGCAGGCGCCAGTCGGTGCTGCGCCGCTCCGCCTTCAAGTCCACAGCGCTGCGGCTGGGAGTGTCCGGCCCGGCTGCAATCGTTGTTGGCGCGTGCGTCGTTGGGTAGTTTGGCCTCGTTGCGGGGCGAGCGGGCCCATTGCTGGGGTTGACGCCGGGGGCGGCGTTCTGAGTATTCGCTGAATCGGGTGCCGTGCCAGGCAGTTGCGGAGTTCGCGCGCTGGCCTCGCGCGCACGTTTGGATCGGTCGGCGTTCTTTCGTGCGTCAAAGACAATGCTCAATACGTTTGTCCCCGAAAAACCTCTCTACTGCAGAATTTAGCGCAATACCTTCAACTCATCAAGGTGAGTCGACGAGTAATTGGCGCGCGGCGCGCCGCGCGCCCGAAAGAGGACTGCGATATTAAAGGGCCTGCCACGAGAGTCAACGGGATTGTCACGAGAACAGATGTAGAAAATGCGCGCGGTGTGGAAAAACACGGGTGCGGGCTCTACTTGGAGCCCGCGCAATAATCTTCGGGGCTTATAGGTTGACATGTCCGGCGAGCTACAGTAGAACCCGAGCGTGAGCTCGCACTCGCGAACAGGAGCCACCTTGCGCGCGGTATGCATCTGTAGAAGAAATGCCGCAATCTGAAGCATCTACTTCCGACCGGAGGATCACATGACCCCCATGACTCGGCGGGAATTTACCAAGGGCGCCGCCCTCGCCCCCCTCGCTGTGACGCCCCTGACCACGCTGGCGCAGCAAGCAGCATCGAGTTCTCGCTTTGATGTGGTCATTGCCGGCGCTGGACACAATAGCCTGATCACGGCGGCCTACCTCGCAAAAGGCGGCTTTCGGTGCCTGGTTTTAGAAGGGCGCCCCCTTATAGGCGGCGACGTGAAGACCGCGGAGCTTACTCTCCGTGGCTTCAAACATGACACCTGCTCGTCGGCGCATAACGGGATTCAGGAAAATCCCCTGCTGCGCGACAACGAACTCAATCTCGCCGATTACGGGCTGGAATACATTTTCCCCGATCCCGTCTTTCACATGCCCTTTCTCGACGGCGGGTATATCACCCAATGGCGCGACCTCGATCGCACTTGTGCGACGTTTGCGAAATTTTCCAAGAAAGACGCCGAAGCCTACCGCCGCATGTTTCATGAATCCGAAACGATTGATGCGACTGCCAAATTTTGGCAGCGGCGCCTGGCCATGTCCCATTGGGAACTGGTCCGCGACAATTTTGAGGACTGGCATAGCCGCTCGTTCATGTTGGCCTCTCCCTGGTCGCAGCAGCCCGCGCAATATCCGGCCACCGGCCGCATTGCGTATTCGCCTTTTGGCCAACAGCGCCGCAGCCGGCCCCTTCCGAAAGGGGGCTCGGGGAAATTGACCGAGGCGCTCGGCCGATTCATAGAAGCCCACAACGGGGTCATTCTCACGAGTAAGCCGGTGGCTCGACTGCTCATCGAAAGCGGCAAATGTACGGGCGTCGAATGCGTCGACGGCAGCACTTATCGCGCCGATAAGGCGGTGCTTTCCACCATCCATATCAAGCATCTGGTGGATATGGCGCCGCGCGAGTTGTGGGGCCACGACTTCGTTGACGGCGTCGAGACTTGGCAGCCGGAGTGCCAGATGTTTGCGGCCAACTACGCCACCAAAGAGCCTCCGAAATATCCTGTCGACGGAGGCACACTCTCGCCGGTTCATTCTCAGCTTT
>PLJR01000234.1 GCA_003140295.1 Acidobacteriota bacterium | reverse complement strand
GACGCCATCGTGATGCTGGAAAATATCATGCGGCACGTTGAGGAGGGCGAGAAACCCCTTCAGGCGGCACTGAACGGCTCTCGCGAAATCGCCTTCACCATCCTGTCCATGACGGTCTCGCTGGCGGCGGTTTTTATCCCCATCGTGTTCATGGGCGGGATCATCGGCCGGCTGCTGCACGAATTCGCCGTGACCATCATGTCGGCCATTCTGGTTTCGGGTTTCGTTTCGCTCACGCTCACTCCGATGCTTTGCAGCCGTTTCCTCAAGGCGCACCACAACGTAAAACACGGCCGCCTTTATAACTTTGTCGAGTCCCTGCAAGTGGGTCTCGAAACAGCCTATGACCGCTCCCTGCGCGTGGCGCTGCGCTACAAAGTCGTCACGATCGCCGTTTCTGTACTTCTATTGATCGGCACCTACTATCTCGCTGTGATCACGCCCAAGGGTTTCCTCCCCAGCGAAGATATCGATCAGATCAACGGCACCACGGAAGCCATTGAAGGAATCTCGTTCGATGCCATGGTGCAACATCAAAACCAGGTCGCCGAGATGGTGACTCAGGATCCCGCGGTGGCCTACGTGATGTCAGGCGTGGGTACCGGCGGCAGGACCATGAATCAGGGAAGCCTGAACATTCGCCTCAAGCCGCGTGCGCAGCGCTTACAGGTGGACGAAGTAATGAACGAGATGCGTCCCAAGCTGGCCCGGGCGCCCGGAATCGTCACCTATCTCCGCAACGATCCGCCCATCCGCATTGGCGGCATTCAAAGCAAGGCCCTTTACCAATTTACGATACAAGAGCCCAACAACCAGGAACTTTACGCTTCCGCCCAAGGCTTTACCGATAAAATGCGGGTCCTCCCGGGGCTTGCGGATGTCAGCAGCGACCTGCAGATACGCAACCCGCAGATCAACGTGGATATCGATCGCGACGCCGCCTCCTCTTACGGCGTGACAGTAAACCAGATCGAGGATGCGCTATATTCCGCATACGGGCAGCGGCAGATCTCCACGATTTTTGCGCCGAATAACCAGTACTGGGTGATTCTCGAGCTCGAGCCCGAATATCAGCGCGATTCCAATGCGATTTCGATGCTCTACGTCCATTCGAGCAAGGGGCAGCTTGTTCCGCTAAGCGCGGTGGCCAAACTGACTCCGACGCTGGGCCCGCTTTCGGTAAATCACCTCGGGCAACTGCCGGCGGTTACCGTCTCCTTTAACCTCAAACCAGGCACATCCATTGGGGATGCGGTGGGAGAGATCAACCAACTGGCGCGGCACGCTCTACCCCCGGATGCCACTACGACATTCCAGGGGAACGCGCAGGCGTTTCAGTCGTCGCTGGCAGGTCTAGGCATGTTGCTGATGATGGCGATTCTCGTAATCTACATCATTCTGGGAATTCTATACGAGAGCTTCATCCATCCCATCACCATCCTGTCGGGGCTGCCTTCGGCCGGCTTTGGCGCCCTGTTGTCACTCTATATTTTCCACATTGCCGCAGTGAAGGGCTGGATCTCGCCGCTGCTGGACATGAACCTCGATATTTACGGCTTTGTTGGAATCATCATGCTCATCGGCATCGTTAAGAAAAACGCCATCATGATGATTGACTTCGCGCTCGAGGTGCAACGCAAGGAGGGGCTGAACCCTGCCGACGCCATCTATAAGGGCTGCCTGGTCAGGTTTCGCCCGATCATGATGACCACNNCCATGGCGGCGCTCATGGGCACGCTGCCCATTGCGCTGGGTTTGGGAGCTGGCGGCGAATCGCGGCGGCCGCTGGGAGTATCCGTGGTTGGAGGATTGGCCTTTTCCCAGGTGGTGACTCTTTTTCTGACTCCGGTCTTTTACATTTACATGGAACAGGCCAAGGGTTGGACCTCGCGCGTCTTTGGCAAGCGCCACGATGTGACCCCGGAGCCGGCACCGTCTTCGCATGGACCAATGCCGGGTGGCACCCTGGGCGCGCCCATCGCCCGCATTTCTGGCGCGACCCTGCCCTCGCCGAAGTCATCGGCGGGATTGTCAGGCGACGCCCTGAGACANNGGATGTGGCTGGGCGCAGTTAGTCAGAGCATCTCCTTTATTATCATACGTGTAGCAGCATTTTACGCTAACGGTGCCTGTCACGTTCCACCGCAATTTCGTACTATTGACCCCCACGTCGCACACCCCTAGGATTACCCTGCTTCGAGTTTCACGGCGTCGGCACCGCTTCGGGGGGCTGTCGGGCCTTGGCTTAAAGCTTCCATTATGCGCTTACACACTGCGACACTTCGCACCCCTAGAATCGAAGAGAAACGCCGCGGCGTCCGCCTGAATTCGCGCGTCCCAGTGACCATCGAATGGCAAGATGCTGCCGGCGCTGTCTTCCGCGAGGAAGCGTTTACCCGCATCGTCGGTTCTTACGGCTGCATGGTTATGCTCCGGGGAGACCTGTTGGCCGCGCAATCGGTGCGGATCCTCAACAACGTGAATCAGTGTGCCGCAGCCGCCGTTATCGTTTGGAGGAGCGCGGCACGGCCCGACGGCTATGAGCTGGGTATTGAATTGAAAGACCCTCCTCCCGACTTCTGGGGACTCGAACTGTAGCGCGGCGCAATTCCTTATGGTCAAAACTCAGGGCAGCGCAAAACCTCACGTCGTAACCGGTGAAGACCGGCGGCGCAGCCGGCGCGTGATGATCCGCAATGCAGTGACGCTGCGGCTTCCGAACAAAATCTCGGTTGAAGCGTTCACCATCTCGGTTAATGACAACGGAGCGACGATCCTGTCGCCCAGGCCCATCCTCGCGGAGACCATGTTGGAGCTGCAAAATACCGCCACCAAGGAAGTGCAAGCTTGCCGCGTCGTTCGCAGGCCCATCGAGAGCACGGGCGGCTATCTTGTCCCCGTGGAATTCACGGGCACCGCCGCCAATTTCTGGGGGATTTCTTTTCCGGCGCCCAATTGGAAAGCGCCTGAAAATTAGGCGTGCCCTCGGATTTTAGTGGAAACAAGCGTAGGGTTCATTCATTGCCCAAGCGAAAGCAAAGCTTTCGCTACCGTCTGCTAATGCCTCGCAGGATTAGTGACGTGCTTCCAATTCGCCAATCCTGTTCGCCAATTCTCCCGCGTCAATAGCCTGGGTTATTCAGCGATACGTTCGCAGGCATCTCGCAGGCGGACGCGCTCTTCCTGGTATTCGCGCAAATCTTTGGGCCATGGGGCGGCATTGCTTTTTCGCGAAGCCACTCGCGCCTCTGCCGGTACGAATCGAATTGGCTTTATTCCCATACGTCTCCCAGTACAATCCCATATACAGGCCCATATATACGCCCATATACACCCATTGGCACGTGGGCTCGGGTCCGTACAAGCCACGCGTCCGGTACTTGAGGGGAGCGCGACACCATGAAGTTCGCCAAGCAATTTATCGTCGAGCCGGACACGAAGGTCAAGCTCGCCGACCTCGATTCGGAACAGACGCTCGGGTACAAAAATGACGCCAAGACGCAAGCCAAGCTCGATAAGTCCATCCAGCGGCTGGATGCCTTGCAATATCTGCTTTTCGCCGAGAGCAAGCGCGCGCTTCTCGTCATTTTGCAGGCCATGGATGCGGGCGGGAAAGACGGCACCATCCGGCACGTCATGTCTGGAGTCAATCCGCAGGGCTGCAAGGTCACATCTTTTAAAGAGCCCTCGGCGAAGGAGTTGGCGCACGATTTTCTGTGGCGCAGCCACCTGGCCACGCCCGAAAAGGGCATGATCGGGATCTTTAACCGGTCGCATTATGAGGACGTGCTGGTGGTGCGCGTACACAAACTGGTGCCCAAACAGATCTGGAAGGAGCGCTACGCGCAAATCAACGCATTTGAAAGACTGCTGGCGGACAATAACACGAAGATCCTCAAATTTTATCTGCACATCAGCAAGAAGGAGCAGAAGCGGCGCTTTGACGAGAGAGTGGACGATCCGACGAAAAACTGGAAGCTGTCGGCCGCCGATTTCGCGGAGAGGCAGTTTTGGTCCGAATACATGGAGGCCTACGAAGACGTATTTTCGCGTTGCACTACGGCACATGCGCCGTGGTTCATCATTCCATCAGATCATAAATGGTTTCGCAATCTCGCTGTCTCCTCGATCATCGTCGAGACGCTTGAGAGTATGGACATGCAATTCCCCCGGCCCGCGATCGGCCCGCTCAAACGGGATTCCTCTTCATAAGCTTGCCGCCCTGCGCGGGAAAGGGCTATCGTTTTCGAGAGGTGCGTGAATGAACCGGCGGAAGCTCGGCAACTCCAACATGGAAGTATCGGTGGTCGGCTTGGGATGTAATAACTTTGGCATGCGGATTGACCTCGATGAATCCCGCAAGGTGATCGACAAGGCCATTGATCTCGGCATCACCCTGTTTGATACTGCCGATATTTATGGGAAGCGCGGGGGGTCGGAGTCGATCCTGGGGCAGGTGCTCGGTGAGCGGCGGAAAAAAATCGTGCTGGCCACTAAATTCGGCGGCGCCATGGATGAGGCGGGAACGCTGAAGGGCGCTTCGCGGAATTACATCTTGGCTGCGGCCGAGGCCAGCTTGCGCCGCCTGAAGACCGACTGGATCGACCTTTACCAACTGCATTTTCCAGATCCAAATACGCCGATGGAAGAAACGCTGCGGGCGCTGGACGACCTGATACGGCAAGGGAAAGTTCGTTACCTCGGATGCTCGAACCTTCCTGCCTGGCAGGTGGTGAACGCCCAGTGGATCGCAAAACATTCCAGCCTGCATGGCTTTGTCAGTTCGCAAAATGAATATAGCCTTCTGGTGCGCGATCCGGAGCGCGAGCTGATCCCGGCCTTACAGGCTTTCGGTCTCGGGCTGCGCCCTTACTTTCCACTGGCCAGCGGATTGCTCACCGGCAAGTACCAGCGAGACAAGCCCGCTCCTGCCGGCACACGCTTCACGGCCCTGAAAGGGCTGGCGGACCGTTATCTGACCGCTGCGCACTGGAAAATCGTGGAGCGCCTCCAAGAATTTTGCGCGCAGAGGAACCACAGCCTTCTGGATCTGGCGTTTAGCTGGTTGCTCGCGCGGCCGACAGTAGCGAGCGTGATCGCCGGAGCCACTAAGCCCGAGCAGCTCGAGCAGAATGCGAAAGCCGCCGACTGGGTACTCACACCCGAGGATCTGGCGGAAATCGATGGACTCACGGCNNCCGGAAATGCCAGCCACCGAGGTGGCACGTAGCCGCGCGGGTCGGTCTGCTGGGAGTGGCGGCGATGGCGATTCTGCTGTTGCCGGCCTTCGGGCGATTATCCGACGTGCATACTTTCGCGCAGAATTCCCCGGAGACTTCCGGATCGGGCGACTCCGCTCCGGCGCACTCCCGGGTAACCGATGCATATCCGGCGAACGCGCAACAGCCAACCTTTTACCCAACTTTCTACAAAGATGTGCAGCCGATTTTGGGGCAGCACTGCCAGATGTGCCACCGGCGCGGCGAAATCGCGCCCATGCCCCTTGAGACCTATCAACAGGCGCAACATTGGTCGGCGGGGATCGCCAGAATGGTGCAGTCGAAAAGGATGCCGCCCTGGTTTGCGGACCCTCGCTACGGACATTTTGCCAACGATCCTTCGCTTACGGCGCAGCAGATTCAGACGCTGGTGGCCTGGTATGATGCGCAGGCTCCGGCGGGAAATCCAAAAGACGCGCCCCCCGCTCTTACGTGGAGCGCGGGTTGGAATATTCCGGCGCCTGCGGCGGTGATACAAATGCAAAAAGCAGTTGCTCTTCCCGCGCATGGCGACGTGGAATATACCTACGAGATCGTGCCCACAAAGTTTAGCCAGGATCGATGGGTGGAAATGTCTGAAGTCCGGCCGTCCAGCCGGGAGCACGTCCATCACGCCGTAGTCTACATCCGGCCTCCGGGTTCTTCGTGGCTGAGGAATGCGCCGATCGGCACACCCTTCACAGCTGCGGAGATGACCAACGAGCAGGACCGGCGGGACGCGAACTGGACCACGAGCGACATCCTGCTGGTTTACGCCCCGGGAAGCTCGCCCGACCGCTGGGGTGCCGGAATGGCCAAGTTCGTGCCCGCAGGGTCTGATCTTGTTTTTCAAATGCATTACGTCACCAACGGGCGCCAGGCAACGGACAGGACGAGCATCGGACTGGTATTCGCTAAGCAGCCGCCAAGGCAGCGCGTGCTGACGTTACAACTCACCAACGACCGATTCGTAATTCCGCCGGGCGCGACAGACGTGCGCGTGGAAGCGCACGGAACGCTGCCCAACGATGCCACGCTGCTGAATTTTTTTCCGCACATGCACCTGCGCGGAAAAGAATTCGAGTACAACATCATCCATCGCGACGCGCGCGGCGCCGCCACCATTGAGCCGCTGTTGCGCGTCAACTATGATTTTCACTGGCAGCTCAGTTACCGCCTTGCCGAGCCGCGATTTCTTAAGGCGGGCACCGAGCTGCAAGCCGTGGCTTGGTACGACAATTCGCGCAACAACCCGCACAACCCCGATCCCGACAGCGCCGTCCGCTGGGGCGATCAGACGTACGACGAAATGATGGTGGGATTCTTCGACGTGGCTGTCCCGGCGGAAGTCGACAAGACGCAATACTTCATGCGCCATCCGTAAACTACGAAGTGTTCCGCAGGACACGCGAGCGCCGGCGCGAAAGCAAACCCGCGCAGCACCCCGCAAGAACATGCGGCGGGGTACGGCGCGCTTGGCGGAATTCACTCTTTCGCAAGATTGTGTTCGTTACGGTTAGGTGGGCATGAGAACCGTGTCGATCACGTGAATCACGCCATTGGACTGAAATACGAGCGCGGTATGAACGCAGTGGCCTCAGCCGGGATGGAGTATTCTGAGACGTGACTGAAAACTGCGGTAGCGACCATGGCCGCGCGGGCCTATGCGGCACATGCCTGCACGCACGCCGCGTCGAGTCCGCGCGCACCGCGGTTTTTATTCTTTGCGAGCGTTCGGCGAGCGATCCCTCATATGCCAAATACCCGCGGTTACCGGTGACCCAGTGTCCAGGCTATTCCGCGAAGAGCTAGTGTGGGAGTGGCACGGCCTTCGGTGCGTTTGCGTGCGCAGCGCAGACCTAGATCAGTCCGCCGCGCTATTTCGACGTCAGCTGCTGTACGATTGCCAGCGATTTCTCCACATGGGCATCGGGCGAAAGACCGTCG
Source organism: Acidobacteriota bacterium (assembly GCA_003140295.1). Taxonomy (GTDB): domain Bacteria; phylum Acidobacteriota; class Terriglobia; order Acidiferrales; family UBA7541; genus Palsa-189. The sequence continues at coordinate 647 of PLJR01000234.1, read as the reverse complement.
TCCTTGGAGGAAAGCGTGGCAATAATCTTGTGGTCCTTGCCAATGACAAAGGTCGTACGTTCGATGAAGTCGTGGTCAATCACGGTGCCGCGCACATCCGCCTGCCCAGGTTTCACCGGTGTCGCCGTCAGATTGTAGGACGCGGAGATCTCGTGCTTCGCATCCGACGCTACCGGAAACTTTCCGGCGCAATATTCCGGGTCTGCCGAGAACGCATCCAGCCGCTGAATGCTATCGGCCGATACGCCAATAATCGTGGCGCCGGCGGCATCGAATTTATCTTTCATCTCCGCGAACGTATGCGCTTCCAGATCGCAGCCCTTGGTATAGGCGGACGGATAGAAATAGACCACCACCGGCCCTTTTTTCAGCGCGTCTTGCAGAGAAAAGTTAAACTCTTTTCCCGCCAGCGAAGCGCGAGCCGAAAAATCGGGCGCTTTGTCGCCGACTTTCAGCGCCGCCAAAAGCGGCAAGCTAACCAGCACGGAAAGGGTAAGACCCAGCAACACGCTCTTCATAAAAGTCGCCTCCTGGTATGTCGAGTTGCGAAGAGCATATCACATGCCGGTTTCCTAGGGATGCGTCCCCGTACCCAGCTCCTGTAGCTCAAGTCGTCCCGCGACCTATGCCGGCGACCTGAGGCTTTT
>PLJR01000314.1 GCA_003140295.1 Acidobacteriota bacterium | reverse complement strand
TCGTTTTGGTACATCGAATGCCTGGCGCGCGCCGGAGAGTTGGAGAAGGCTCAATTGTTATTCGAGAAACTTCTGGGATACGCCAACCACCTGGGGCTCTACTCCGAGCAAATTGGTCCAAGCGGGCANNATCAGCACCGCAACATATCTGGACAGGGTGCTTTCCGGCGAGGATGGCTCAGTTTGGCGCTAGCTTTTTGGAGCAATGGCCCCCTCGGTGATGGGATACAAAGAACGTTAATGGTCCTCAGCGCTTGGCGCGCGATTTCGTTCCCGATTGTGCGGTTGACTTTGTAGGCCTCGCCGAGTGGCTAGGCGCAGTTTTTTCCGCAGCGTGAGGCGCCGCTGGCTTTTTACCTTTCTCTTCGCTGGGGCGTGCTGCAGGTGCGGCTGCGCTTGCCGGTGCGGCTTGCGCACCACGCGCCTTTCCGGGCTTTGAAGTTTCCGCCACGGCGGCCGGTGGCGCGCTGCCCTTCTTCCCCATCAGCTTCTTCTTGAGTTTCTCGTCGGGCTTCTTTTCTTCCGGCTTCTTCGGCTCTTTGATGCCGGAGAGCTTGCGCAAAATTTTGACGCGATCTTCGGGGGCGCGCGCGCGGCCCAGGAGCTGCAACTGGAAAAAGTCCGCGACCACTTTGTCGAACTTGGGCCCGCGCGCCATCCCCAGCAGTTCTAGCTCGTTGGCCACGCCCGGCAACGCCTGGCTTAAAGGCCGCCACTTGCTGAGATAATTTCGGATTTTGTTCATGGCTTTCGGATTTGAGGCCTCGGCCATCGCGTACACCAGCACGTCGGGTGGCGTCTTCTCGAGGTAAGCAAATGCCGCGTCCGCCGACGCGGTCTTGCGCCCGGTCAGCATTTTCACTATTTTTTGCGCTTCTTCTTCGATTTGCAGCACCGCGTTTATTTCCGCGGTGCGATATTCCAGGCGCGCCAGCGTAGCGGCCCGCTCGCGCGGCGTCAGCTTGCGCAGAACCGCGAAGGTAACCGGCGCGGAGACCCGCGCACGCACACCGGATACCGCGAGTTCGTCCNNGGATGCGCGCGAGCCTCTCGTAATCGGGATGCCGCCGCTCCAGCTGCGGATGAATCGTGCCGATCAATCCCTGCGCTTCCCACGCTTTCAGAACCGCGCCGGGCTTGTCCTCGCGCGCGGCCTGCCGCAACTCCTGGCCGATATCGACCGGCGGTATGGCGTCGACCAGTTGCCGCTCGACAGCGAGCGCAAACCATTCGGCGGTGCGCGATTCGAGCTTGAACTCCATACGCGCGGCGTAACGCACCGCTCGCAGCAGGCGCACCGGCTGGTTGCTGAATGTGTGAATGGAAAGGCCGCGTACTTCGCGATTTTCAAGATCCGCCAGGCCGTTGGTCGGGTCGAGAAGCAGGCCGCGCGACGCGGGATTCAAGGAAATGGCAATGGCATTGAGCGAGAAGTCGCGCCGGTGCAGGTCTTCCATAATGGTAGCCCAGCGTATTTCCGGCCGCGTTCCGGGCCGGGTGTAAACGTCGTCCCGAGCGGCGGCCAGGCTGCCGTCCACGTCGCCGGCAAATAGCATCTCGATGTGGCGTTGTTTCTCTTCCTCGGAGACGATTCGAGCGCCGCTTTTTTCCAGCTCCTGCGCCAGGCGAGCCGGATTTCCTTCCACCGTGAAATCCAGATCGGAAATCGGCATGCCGGAGATGAGGTCGCGTACCGCCCCGCCGGTCAGATAAACGTTCAAGCCGGTTTCCGCGGCTAGTTTCTGGACTCGCAGCATCGCCGCGCGTTGCTCGGCCGACAGCCGGCTTTCCAGCATGTACATGTAATCAGGCATTCTCTTGTCCGTTTCAAAAAGGTGCGGTCCCTCACGGCGGCTTGGACCTCCGCCGGGGACCGTTCGACCTTCTACAATTTTTGCTGCAATTTCGCGCGCCGGCAGTACGAGTCTCCGCGGCGCCGGCACTCAGGTACGTCTTTTCACTTTCACAGGCGTTTCCGACGCGCCTGCTTCATCCTCACGTACTTCATCGTCACGCGCGGGGGTGGTGCGCTTTGTAAATCTGCTTCAGGCGCTCCTCTACGACGTGCGTGTAAATCTGTGTGGTCGAGATGTCCGCATGCCCCAGCATCAACTGCACCGACCTCAGGTCGGCGCCCCGCTCGAGCAGGTGCGTCGCAAAACTATGGCGCAGCTTGTGCGGCGAAAGCTGCGTCCGGATGCCCGCCGCCCGGCCGTACCTCGTCAAGATACGCCAGATTCCGATTCTGCTGATAGGCTTCCCGTTTCGGTTGATAAATAAATTCGGGGGCGCCTGACTTTCGAGGCCGGCGCCGCGCACCAATTCGGGCCGCGAGCTCTCGAGATATTGTTCCACCGCCGCCAGGGCCTTGCGGCCCACCGGTATCATGCGCTCCTTATCACCCTTCCCGATGCAGCGCAAGCAACCCATGCGCATTTCCAGGTCGGAGACGCGCAGGCCCACCAATTCGGACACGCGCATTCCCGTGGAATAAAGCAGTTCGATGATGGCCTTGTCGCGCACGCCGTAGGCGCTAGAGAGATCGGGTTGCGCGAGCAGGCGGTCGACTTCTTCCATGCGCAGATACACCGGCAGCGACTTCCGGATCTTGGGAGATTCCAGGTTGAGCGTAGGATCGCCGGTGATCAACTCTTCGGTGAGCGCGAAGCGAAAAAGATTCCGCACCGAAACCAGGTGGCGCGACACGCTGCGGCTATCCAGGCGCTCGCGATACAGGCTGCTGAGGAAATCGACGATGTTGTCTCGCGCGACGGCGTCCAATTCCAAACCGCGTTGTTCGGCGAAGGCCGCGAACTTGCGCAGGTCGCGCGTATACGCAGCGATGGTGTTCTCCGCCAGGCCTCTTTCGACTTTGACGTGATTCAGAAAGGCTCGGATAGCCGCTTCGACGCTCATTTTCACGGCCGTTTTCTCGTTTGCCGTTTTTCTTATATCTTTTCTCATATCAGGGCAGTATCCCCGCGGCGCCCACCGGCTCGTGCTCGCCGTGCACGGCGATGCCATACACCTCGGAAATCTCCCGGCAGCGCAGCACCCAGGCCAGCGCCAGGTAAATCGCGGCGGCCCCGCTAATCAGGAGCGTAAAGATCCCCAGGCGCGGCAGAAACTCCTGGTACTGGTTGAAGTGGGAGAAGCGCAGGCCCAGCCAGCAGGCCAGCCCCATCAGCCCCGAGCAGCCGCCAATCCGTGCCATCGACGCCAGGATTTGCATCGTTTCCAGCCGTCCGAACCGCACGCGAAAGATAATGAACAGCGCTATGAAATTGAAATAGGCAGCGGCCACCGTGGCCACCGCGGGGCCGCCGTTGCGAAAAACCGGATAAAACCAGCGCAGGAATATGGCGTTCAGGGCGATGTTCAGGGCAAAAGTGTACGCGGCGATGCGCACCGGCAGGTAGGTTTCGTGCGTCGAATAAAACGCCGGAACGATCAGCTTGATGGACGCAAACGCCGGAAGCCCGAACGCGTAGTAAAGGAGCACGCGGCTGGTAAGATCGGTGGACTCGGCGACGAACTGGCCGTGTTCAAAAAGCACGCGAATGATGGGGTCGCGCAGCACGACCAGCCCTACGGCCGCTGGAATGGTAATAAAGAACACGATTCTCAAGGCGAACGCCAGTGTCGTCTTCAGGCTGGCATAATCACCGGCCGCCGCCTGGTGCGCCATCATCGGCAAGATGGCCGTGGCCACGGCAATCGCGTATCCGCCCAGAACCAGCTCCATCACGCGATCGGCGAGATACAGCGCCGTCAAGCTGCCCTGCGGCATTTTGGCTGAGTTCACGAAGTAGGTGTCGACGAAAAAGTTGATCTGCCCGATGCCGATGCCAAAAAAGCGCGGAATCATCAGCCGCGCCACATTGCGAATCCCCGGATGCGAAAAGG
>PLJR01000041.1:8019-8276 GCA_003140295.1 Acidobacteriota bacterium | reverse complement strand
TCGGCACCCATCATGGCGACGAATTTTCCGGCGTATTCGGTATCGAGCTGCCGCTTCCGCTCGTCGGAAATGACTTCGCCCTTCTTGAGATCCGGCACTTCCCCGTTGTCGACGACAACGAATGCCTCAAAATACAGCACGCGCTCAAGTTCGCGCAGAGTGATGTCGAGCAGGTAGCCGATCCGCGAGGGCAGTCCTTTAAAGAACCACACATGCGAGCAGGGGCTGGCCAGTTCGATGTGGCCGAGGCGCTCGCG
>PLJR01000041.1:5379-7957 GCA_003140295.1 Acidobacteriota bacterium | reverse complement strand
TGGGACCAGCTCCGGATTTTTTCGGGGCTCGCCAGCGAAATGCGAATCGAATCAAAATCGGCGATCAAATTTGCACGGTCATACGGAGAAGAACGGTACATGATGTCTCCCAAGTGGCGGGTGTCCAGTAGTCAAAATAACAATGGACACCTGCCGTGTCTCAATCTCTCAAACTGACTAGTCTGCTGCCAGAGCCGTATCCACTTCTTCGGTCTGCTTCTTCATCAACTCGACGTCCAGACACAACGACTGCAATTCGCGAATCAGAACGTTGAAGCTTTCCGGCACTCCCGGCTCGGCCGCGGCCTCGCCCTTGACGATCGCTTCGTAAATCTTGGCGCGACCGTAGACGTCGTCGGATTTGGCCGTCAACAGTTCCTGTAAAACATAAGCGGCTCCATATGCTTCAAGAGCCCACACTTCCATTTCACCAAATCGCTGACCGCCGAACTGGGCTTTGCCACCGAGCGGCTGCTGCGTGATCAACGAATACGGTCCAATCGACCGGGCGTGGATCTTGTCGTCAACCAGGTGCGACAGCTTCAACATATATATGTAGCCGACCGTCACGGGCTGTTCGAAGGTCTGTCCGCTGATACCGTCAGCCAGTTGAACCTTGCCGGAGCTCGGCAGGTTCGCCGATTTGAGCTGCGCCTTGATGTCTTTTTCAGTCGCTCCGTCGAATACCGGCGTCGCGAACTTCACGCCCAGTGCGTGCGCCGCCCAACCCAAGTGCGTTTCGAGAATCTGCCCGACGTTCATACGGCTCGGGACGCCGAGCGGATTGAGCACGATCTCGACCGGCGTTCCATCGGGAAGATACGGCATGTCTTCTTCCGGAACGATGCGCGCGATCACGCCCTTATTCCCGTGGCGACCGGCCATCTTATCGCCGACCGAAAGCTTGCGCTTCATCGCGATATAGCACTTCACCTGCTTAATGACGCCCGGAGGCAGCTCGTCGCCCTTGCGCAGCTTCCCGATCTTTTCATCGGTGATCTTTTCGAGCACCGCGATCTGCCGCGACGTCATTTCCTCGATCTCGTCGACCTGTTCATTGAGCCGCGGATCTTTATCCTTCAGCTTCATGCGCTTCAGATCGCGCGCGCGCAGTTTTTCGATCATGTCGCGCGTCAGGTCCGTGCCCTTGGCGAGCAGCTTTTTGTTGGTCTTCTCGTCATGCAGATCGGCGAGCAGTTGTTTGCCGTCCAGCATGTTCGAAAGGCGCTTCGACCGCTCGTCGTTGAGAATGCGTTTTTCGTCTTCTAAGTTGCGCCGTAACCGCTCTTCCTGATTTTCGAGAATCAGCTTGGAGCGTTCGTCGAGTTCCGCGCCTTTGCGCGAGAACACCTTGCAATCGACCACCGTTCCTTCAATTCCGGGAGGGCAATAGAGGGAGGCGTCCTTCACATCGCCGGCCTTTTCGCCGAAAATCGCCCGTAGCAACTTCTCCTCTGGAGTCAGCTGCGTTTCTCCTTTTGGAGTCACCTTACCCACGAGAATGTCGCCCGGCTTCACGGTAGCGCCGATGCGAATGATGCCGCTCTCGTCCAGATTGCGCAGGAAACCTTCGGCGATATTCGGAATATCACGCGTGATTTCCTCGGGACCAAGCTTGGTATCGCGAGCGTCGACTTCAAACTCCTCAATATGAATCGAGGTGTAGTAGTCTTCTTTCACCAACTTTTCCGACACGACGATCGCGTCTTCGAAGTTGTAGCCGCGCCATGGCATGAACGCGACCAGAACGTTGCGGCCGAGCGCGAGCTCGCCCAGTTCGGTGCAAGGACCGTCGGCCAGCACATCGCCCTTCTTCACTTTTTGTCCCTGCATCACAATCGGCTTCTGATTGATGCAGGTGTTCTGGTTCGAGCGCTTGAACTTCGTCATCGTATAGATGTCGGCGCCCACCTCGCGCGAAAGCTGCCCTTCATGGACATTGCCCTCGACACGCACGATGATGCGTTCGCTATCCACCGAATCGACGATTCCACTCCGCTTGCAAAGAACCACCGCCCCAGAATCGCGTGCAGTCACGCGCTCCATACCGGTCCCTACATAAGGAGAATCGGCGCGCAGCAGCGGAACAGCCTGCCGTTGCATGTTCGATCCCATCAATGCGCGATTCGCGTCGTCGTTTTCAAGGAACGGAATCAGGCTCGCGGCCACCGAAACGAGCTGCTTCGGACTGACGTCCATGTACTCGATCTCGCCGACATGTTTCAGCACGAAGTTGCCGGCCTGGCGGCAGTTGACGAGTTCGGTGGTGATGCGGCCCTTTTCGTCGAGCGGCACGTTGGCCTGGGCGACCACGTAGCGATCTTCTTCCCAGGCGGAAAGATAGAAGCAGTAGGGCTCCGAGGTAATGCGGCGGCGCTTGAGCTCCTCGTTGATCGCATCTACTTTGTCGCGCTCGGCAATTTCGCCGGCCTTGAATTCGCTATCTCCGGCGTTAACCACCTGCAGGTAGTCGATGACCCGGCCACCCTTCACCTTGCGGTAGGGCGATTCGATAAAGCCGAACTCGTTGATGCGGGCATAGCACGAGAGCGAGCTGATCAGGCCGATGTTCGGGCCT
>PLJR01000041.1:0-5277 GCA_003140295.1 Acidobacteriota bacterium | reverse complement strand
GCCGCCATGACCGGCTTGGCGTTTACCAGGTCGTGTGGCATGGCCGTGGACATTTCCTGGTAAACCGACATCTTTTCCTTGATGGCGCGCTCCATACGCACCAGGCCGATGCGGAACTGGTTTTCGAGCAATTCGCCGACGGCGCGCACGCGGCGGTTGCCGAGGTGATCGATATCGTCCACCGTGCCGACGTTTTTGCGCAGCTTGAGGAGGTAGCGAATCGCCGAGACGAAGTCCGAGGAATCGAGCGTGCGCGTTTGCAGCGGCGTCTCGAGACCCAGCTTGATGTTGAACTTCAGACGGCCAACCTTGCTGAAGTCGTATTTGCGCGGATCGAAAAACATGCCGTTGAAGAGCGCGGTCGCGGTCTCGAGCGTCGGAGGATCGCCCGGGCGAAGCTTGCGATAGATTTCGATCAGGGCTTCGCGGCTGGAGCGGATGGCGTCCTTATCGAGCGTGCGGGAGAGGACCACACCGGTATCGTCGCGATCGGGGAAGAAAACGTCGGCACCGGTGATGCCGGCTTCGGGCAGCGCGGCCCAGATTTCCGCGGTCATGGGCTTGTTGGCCTCGAGCAACACTTCGCCCGTCTGCCGGTTGACCAGATCGCCCACGGTGTAGGCGCCTTCGAGGTCTGCCAGAGAAACATGCGCTTGCGTGACCTTGGCTTTGACCAGTTCCTTGTAGAGCGGCTCGGTGATGCGGCGGTGAGCGGCGACGAGCACTTCGTCGTTCTTGGGGTTTTTGATCTCGTGCGAAAGCTTGTGGTCCACCAAGCCTTCCGAGAGGTTCCAGTAGAGCTCGCCATCGCGCACGGTGATGCGCTCGGTCTGATAGAACGTGCGCAGGATTTCCTCATTGGTCTTCATGCCCAGCGCGCGCAGGAAGATGGAGCCGAGGAATTTCCGCTTGCGGTCGATGCGCACGTAAAGAATGTTCTTCGAATCGTACTCGAATTCCACCCAGGAGCCGCGGTAGGGAATAATCTTCCCGAGGAAGTAGGAGCGATTATTGGCCGTTTCGTAAAAGACGCCGGGCGAGCGGTGCAGCTGGCTGACGATTACGCGCTCGGTACCATTGATGACGAACGTGCCGTTCTCGGTCATCAGCGGGATATCGCCGAAGAAGACTTCCTGCTCCTTGATGTCGCGGACATTTTTCGCGCCGGTATCGGGATCCTTGTCGTAAATGGTTAGACGAATGGTGACTTTGAGCGGAGCGGCGTAAGTCATGCCGCGCTCCTGGCACTCATTGACGTCGTACTTGAGTTGCATGTCCACGGGATCGCCGCACTTGTTGCAAAACGTGGGGGTGTTTTTATTGAACGTGCCGCACTTGGCGCAGATCACGTCGCCGGTCTGGTAGGGATTGGTGACCACCGAGGCGCCGCAATTGCGGCACGTCGCGCGGAGGTGATGCAGCCCCTTCAGGTTTCCGCACTTGCATTCCCAGTTTCCGATGGCGTAGTCGACGAAGTCGAGCTGCGACAGGCCGCGGAAATCCTGAATCGGGAACACCGAGCTGAATACCGACTGCAAGCCGGTGTCTTCGCGCTCCGATGGCAGCAGATCCATTTGCAGGAACCGCTGATAGGACATGCGCTGAACTTCGATCAGGTTCGGAATCTGGATGGAACTCTTGATTTTCGAGAAGTCCAGCCGTTCTCGTTCACGGACAGCATGATTACCGTTCTGCATTATATTTTACCTCGCAAAAGCGCATGGTTGGACCCGGCCGGCGAAGCGGAGAGACACCTCCGTCCACGGTCCGGGTGGGACAGGGTCGAGAGTTCAAGTTCCCGACAGTCTGAATGCGTACGAATTCCTCATGGCGCGGCTGGCTGCGCGGCGCCGAACGTGCCTTCTCAGTTCACAGCCTGCTTGACACGTTGCTGACGGCGCTATTTCACTTCGACTTTGGCGCCGGCATCTTCAAACTTTTTCTTGATGGTGGCGGCTTCGTCCTTGTTCACGCCTTCTTTAATCGGTTTCGGCGCGCCGTCGACGAGATCCTTGGCTTCCTTCAATCCGAGGCTGGTGACTTCGCGAACCGCTTTGATGACGTTAATTTTGTTGGCACCGACTTCGGTCAGCACCACCGAGAATTCAGTCTTTTCCTCGGCCGGAGCCGCACCCGCGGCCGCGCCACCCGCAGTCGCCGCGGGAGCTGCCGCAGCCGCCGATACGCCAAAGGCCTCTTCCATCTTCTTGACCAGGTCGGCAGCCTCGAGCAGCGTCAGGGTTTTGATCTGTTCTAAAATCGCGTCCGTATTGTTCGCCATAGCCGTTTCCTTTTCCTCCTCGTTTCGTTAAGAACTCGCTACTGAGAAAACCGTTCGGCCTTAATCGCTTCCTGAACCACGACGGCCACATTCCGCGATACGCCCGCCATGGCTGAGGCCACGCGCTGCGCCGGCGCATTCACAAGGAACATGATCTTGCTGATCAGCTCCTCTTTCGAGGGCAACTGCGAGAGCTGCACAATCTCCTGAATCGAGAGAACCCGCCCCTCGACCACGCCGGCCTTGAAACGGAACGCCGGCACGTCTTTGGCAATTTTGGTGAGCGCCTTGGCCAAAGCCACCGGATCGGTGGCGGTATACGAAATCGAATTGGTGCCGGACAGATCCTTGAGCAGCGGCTCAGCCGAAGTTCCAGCGCCAGCGCGCTCCGCCAGGGTATTCTTCACCACGCGATATTGCCCGCCCGCAGCCTGCACCGAGCGACGAAGCCGCGTGTCTTCGGCCACGGTGATGCCCTGGAAGGTGGTGAGAATCACCGTCGAGACCTTCGCGAGGTCACCGCTGAGCGCTTCAACATCTTGTTGTTTCTGGCCCCGTTTTTTCATGCATCCGTCTCCGTCAGTTCCGGCCGCGAAAATTAAGTTCCCCGCCGTGGTGCGCCGCGTTTACGCCGCCAGCGCCGATTCGGCTTCGGCCAAGTCAATGCCGATGCCGGGGCCCATGGTGGAGGTGAGCGTAATTTTCTTAACGTACTTCCCCTTGGACGCGGCAGGTTTGGCCTTGACGACCGCAGCCAGAAGCGCCTGGGCATTTTCCGCGAGTTTGGCCGCGTCAAAGCTCATTTTGCCGATGGGCGAGTGCACGATGCCGGTCTTGTCGACGCGGAATTCAACCTTGCCGGCCTTGATTTCTTTCACCGCTTTGGCGACCTCAAACGTGACAGTACCCGTCTTGGGATTGGGCATCAGGCCGCGCGGGCCGAGAACCTTACCCAGGCGCCCGGCGGACTTCATCATGTCCGGGGTGGCGATCACCGCCTCGTAGTCGGTCCAGCCTTCTTGAATTTTCTGCACCATGTCTTCGCCGCCCACAAAATCGGCGCCGGCTTCCTCAGCCTCGCGAACTTTTTCCCCGCTGGCGATGACCAGCACGCGCTTAGATTTCCCGAGGCCGTGTGGCAGCACCACGGTGCCGCGCACCATTTGGTCGGAGTGCTTGGGATCGACGCCCAGGTTCAGCACCAAGTCCACGGTTTCATCGAACTTCGCGTAGTGCGCCTTCTTGAGCGTTTCCGCGGCCTCGGCGAAATGGTAGGGGCGGGCTTCGACCGCTTCACGCGCCTTGATGATATTTTTTCCCGATTTCCGAGCCATATTCTTCTCCCGGTTAAGCTTCTACTTCGAGACCCATGTTTCGCGCCGTGCCCATAACGGTGCGAATGGCGGAATCCAGGTTCGTGGTATTGAGATCCACGAGCTTGGTCTTGGCGATGTCTTCCACCTGCTTGCGCGTCACTTTGCCGACCTTGTTGCGATTCGGTTCGGCAGAACCCTTGACGATGCCGGCGGCGCGCTTGAGCAACTCCGAGGCGGGCGGGGTCTTCATGATGAAGGTGAAGGTGCGATCGCTGTAAATCGTCACCAGCACCGGAATGATCATGCCTTCGGGCTCTTTGCCGGTCTTGGCATTGAACTGCTTCACGAAATCCATGATGTTGACGCCCTGGGGGCCGAGCGCGGTGCCCACCGGAGGCGCGGGCGTGGCCTTGGCCGCGGGCAGTTGCAGCTTCACGACAGCTTGGATTTTCTTGGCCATGACTGCGAGCCCCCTGTCCCGAAAAAATATCGCCTAGGCGATTTTTTCCACTTGCGCGAAATCGAGCTCGACCGGTGTCGAGCGTCCAAAAATCGTAACCGAAATCTTGAGCGTGCTGCGGTCGGCGTTCACCTCTTCGACCACACCGGTGAAGTTGGCGAATGGGCCATCCACGATGCGCACCTGCTCGTTGCGCTCGAACACCAGTTTCGGCTTGGGCTTATCCGCCGAAGTCGTCACGCGATGCAGGATGTTTTCGACTTCCTGCTCGCTGAGCGGCGAAGGCGTTTGGCCGGAGCCGACAAAGCCGGTAACGCGCGGCGTGGAGCGCACGACGTGCCAGGTATCGTCGTCCATCTCCATTTCGACAAGCACGTAACCGGGGTAAAACATTCGCGGCGAGATGATTTTTTTGCCGCCGCGCACTTCCACCACATCCTCGGTAGGAATCATCACCCGGCCGATGCGGTCGTTCAGGCCGAATGCAGTGACGCGGCCCTCCAAGCTCTCCTTGACCTTTTTCTCAAAGCCGGAGTAGGTATGAATGATATACCACTGCTTGGTGGTGGCCATCGGCACGCGGCGCCCTCAGTGCTTAAAAATATTAAATACGCGCGTCAGCACGTAACCCACCGTGCTATCGACGCCAAAAAAGAAAGCTCCAAAAAACGCCACGGCCACGATGACCACGAAGGTGGTGACCATGACTTCGTGCTGCGTGGGCCAGGTCACCTGGCGCATCTCCACGCGCACATCGTGCAGGAATTCACCCCAGTGTTTGGGATGTTCCTTGAGGCGTTCCCAAAAAGCGGACGTCTCGGATTCCGACGCGCCGCGTGAGATTTCCCGGTTCTTAATTCGTTCCGCCAAAGCCATTCGGCCTAAAGCCTCTCCGGTTCCGCATCGATCTGACAGGGCTGGCAGGGGAGGAGGGATTCGAACCCCCACATCCGGTTTTGGAGACCGGCGGTCTACCGTTGAACCTACTCCCCTACGGTTTTGCGCCGCGCGGTGACCTGCACGCCGTTTCCCTACTTCACCTCACGGTGCTCGGTGTGCTTCCGGCACGTATTGCAGAACTTTTTGGTCTCCATCCGGTCGGTATGCTTCTTCTTATTCTTCGTCGTCGTATAATTCCGATTTTTGCAATCGTTGCACTGCAGTGTGATGATTTCGCGCATGGCCAGTCCCTTCCGCGGTTACTCGATGATGTCGGTGAC
>PLJR01000294.1 GCA_003140295.1 Acidobacteriota bacterium | reverse complement strand
TCGTAATGGTTTGCGGCGCGCCGTCTTCGGTAAGCCGGAAATTTTCCTTTTTCAATCCGGTCAAATAATTCCCATCGTTATCGGTGACCACCACGTCCACGTTCACGACGGGCACCGTGATCGAAATCGTATAGTTGGGCTGCTGCCCGGAGTTTTGCCCGGAGTTTTGAGCCGCCGGCTGCTGGGGTGCCGGTGATGCCGGCGCCGCTTGTCGCGCGCGCGGCGACGCCGCCACCGATCCGGCAACCAGCAAAATTGCCAGCCCCCCAAGGGCCACGAAACGCCTTGATACAGATCTCATAAACCAACCCCTCTGCTGCCTAGGATGCTGCCACGAAAAGCCGGGATGTTCAACGATATCAGGCAGGCACCTATCGATTTTCTGCGTGCAGGCGCGCGATTTTATGGGTGCATACTGGGGGCTATACGGGAAGTGCCCGTGTTACCATCGAATTTGACGCCGGCAAACGCGCTTAAGGCTTACGAACTGCGTCAGGCTGACGAACCCCGTCTGGCTGACGAACGGGGAAGGGCGGAGATGCACCGTCGATTTTTTTCGATACTGCTGCTTTTGGCCGGAATCGCGGTTGGCCTCCCCCGCACTGCGCCCCTTAGCGAGGCTCGGGCCCGGCTGCAGGGGACGCCGAGCGCGACGCCAGTTCTTCCCCAAGCCGACCTGAATCAGCTTTCTACCGAGGCGCAAGGCTGGCTTGCCGACCTGATTCGCATCGATACGACAAATCCCCCCGGTAATGAGCTGGCCGCCGCCAAATACGTTGCGGCCGTCCTGCAAAAGGAGAATATCCCGGTAGAAGTTTTGGAGATTGCTCCCGGCCGGGGCGTGGCCATCGCGCAATTGCAGGCGGGGCCGCTGCGCGATGCCTCGAAGGCGCTGCTGTTGGTGGCGCATCTCGATGTCGTCGGCGTGGACAAGAGCAAATGGACCGTAGACCCTTTTGGTGCCGCCGTAAAAGACGGTTATTTATGGGGCCGCGGCGCGATCGATGACAAAGGAATGGTGGCCGCGAACCTGGCCACATTCGTCGAACTCAAACGTTCGGGCGCCAAGCTCAATCGCGACGTCATATTTCTTGCGGATGATGACGAGGAGCAGGGAGGACCCGCCAGCATCAAGCTGGTGATCGATAAATACTGGGACAAAATCGGATGCGCTTTTGCCATTAACGAAGGCGGGCGCGTGGTCTTGAAGGACGGCAAGGTCCAGTACGTAGGTATTCAGGCGAGCGAAAAAGTTTCCTACAATGTCGCGGTGGTGGCCACGGGCACGTCGGGACATGCCTCCATTCCGCGGGCGGACAACTCGGTCGTGCACCTGGCGGCGGCGGTGCAGAAACTGGGCACGCTCGAGACGCCAGTAGAACTCAACACCATCACGCGCCGCTATTTCGAGCAACTCGCGCAAGTCGAGGACGAGGATACCGCGAAGTGGATGCGCGCTCTTGAAACTCCGGAGCGCTTCGCGCTCGCGGCGCGCCGGCTCTCCGACATGAATCCCCTGTGGAACTCGATGCTGCGCGATTCGATTACACCGACCGAACTGCGCGCCGGCGTGCGCGTCAACGTGATTCCGTCGGAATCGCGGGCCAACCTGAACATACGGTTGCTCCCGGAAGACTCGATTGGCGCGCTCATCGCCCTGATGCAAAAAACGGTGAATGACCCGCAAATCAAGTTCGAAATCCAGCCCGATGCGGGGCAATCCGCGCCCCCTTCTTCGCTGACCAGCGAGTTCTACAAGTCCATGGAGCGTTCCATAGCGCAGCAATTTCCGGGGACGATCGCGGTGCCTTTCCTTTCGACGGGCGCGACCGATTCGGCCGAACTGCGGCTGCACAATGTGCAAGCGTACGGGTTGCTGCCGTTTCCGCTGGCCGAAGCCGACGAATTGCGTATGCATGCGGACGATGAACGAATTCCGTTGGCCAGCTTTCGAACCGGAGTGGAATTTCTTTATCGCACCGTTCATGACTTTGTCACCGCGAAATAGTCTTCAGGTCGTGGAAGGGCTGCCGACCGTCCGCCGCGCCAAGATTGTCTGCACGCTGGGGCCGGGTAGCCGCTCGCCCAAAATGGTAGACCGCCTGATGCAGGCCGGCATGGACGTGGTCCGCCTGAATTTTTCCCATGGCACTCCGGAGGAGCACCGCTCCGCAGTGGCCGCCGTGCGCGCGGCCTCGGCACGTTACCAAAAGCCGATCGCCATCCTGGCCGATCTGCAAGGGCCTAAGATTCGCACCGGGCCGCTCGAGGACCACCTCCCGGTGCGCCTGGTGTCGGCGCAACGTTTTACGATCTCGACGGTCGACCGTTTGGGCGACGTGGAGGGTGTTTCCACAACATATAAACGCCTGTCTGCCGAAGTGCGGCGCGGCAATCGGATACTGCTGGCCGACGGCCTGATTGAGTTGCGCGTGGAATCGGTGCGCGGGCCGGAGATCATCTGCCGCGTGGTCAACGGAGGAGAGCTTCGCGAACACCAGGGAATCAATTTGCCGGGCGTGAATTTGCGCGTGCCGGCGCTCACGCCGAAGGACCTGCGCGACATGAAGTTCGCGCTGCAATGCGGAGTGAACTACATCGGGGTGAGCTTCGTCAGGCGGCCCGAAGATGTTCTGGCGGCTCGCGCGGCGGTGAAACGCGCGGGCAAGAACACTCCCATCATCGCCAAGCTCGAGAAGCCCGCGGCGATCGATAACCTCGATGCCATCCTGGAGGTGGCCGACGGCGTAATGGTGGCGCGCGGCGACTTGGGCGTGGAGATGGATCCCGAACGCGTGCCGGTTGTCCAGAAGCTAGTCATCGCGCGCGCTCGCGAGGCCCGCGTTCCGGTGATCACCGCGACGCAAATGCTCGAGTCCATGCGCGAAAATCCGCGGCCCACTCGCGCCGAGGCGTCCGACGTGGCCAATGCCATTTTTGATGGCAGCGACGCCGTGATGCTCAGTGCCGAGACGGCCACCGGGCTCTACCCGGTGGAATCGGTGTGCATGATGGACCGCATCATTCGCGCGGCCGAAAACAGCATCACGGAATTTCCGCACCCGCAGCGGCAGGAATTCTCGAGTGTCGCCGAGACCACCGCCGAACTCATCTGCCACGCCTCCGACGAATTTGCCATGAAGGTGATCGCCGTCTTCACGGAAACCGGGACGACGGCGCGCCTGATTTCGAAGAATCGCCCTAAGCCTCCCATCATCGCCTTCTCTCACGATCAGAATACCCGGCGGCAGATGTCGCTGTTGTGGGGAGTGTTGCCGCGCAGGATGGGCAAGCCGCGAAATATGGAAGACCTGTCGCGAATTGCGGAGCAGCGCCTGCTCGAGGAACACCTGGTAAGCCGGGGCGACGTTGTGGGCATTGTCGCCGGGACGCCGATTGGCGTACGCGGCTCGACAAATTTCATGAAATTTCACGTGGTGGGCGGCACGCAATCTTCGCGCTGACCGACGATCGTTGGTCGCGGTGCGGATATCCGCGGATCGTTGTCAGTCGCGGTTTTGGTTCCGGGTTTAAGGATACGAGGATGGTTGTCTGTCGCGGTTTTAACCGCGACATCAGCCTAGCGGCGCCCACAGGGCTTTAAAGCCCCTGGCTCGGCTTCTCCAGGCCCGCGCCCAGATCACCAATGCAACAGCACGGAATTAGAGCATCACCCTATCCTGCATCGCGAGCTCCCTAACCGAGCGACAGCGTCATTTGCCGCGCCTCGGCCTGCACCGCGCGCGAAACAATCGCAGGCCTCGCTCGCAGTCCGTACTTCTGCCGTAGTTTTTCAATCCGCTCGGTGATCTGAGCCCGGTACGCTTCCGGCGCATAGCCTTCGCGGTCATACCATTCATGGTATTGCCGTGCCAAGCGCGGGAATCTGGNNCACACCAGCCGAAAACCAGCCCGCTCCGGAGTCCCTGGCCGCTTGCGCCAGCGCGTCCAGGTCTGCTTCACCATCGGTAAGTCCGGGCAATACGGGAATAACCAACATCCCGGCGGAGATTCCGGCTTCCTGCAAGGCCCGAATCGCGGCGATCCGCAAATCAGGCCGTGGCGCACGCGGCTCGAGCAGCCGTGCCAGCCGCGGCCGCGGTGTCGTCACCGTGATATTTACGGTGATCGACGAGTTCTTCGCAATGCGTTGCAGCACATCGATGTCACGCACTATCTGGTTCGACTTGGTGGTAATCGAAACGCTCAGCCCCTCCTGCAACGCCATTTGCTCGAGAATGGCCCGCGTCGCTCCAAACTCCCGCTCTGCCGGTTGGTACGGGTCGGTGGCCGTCCCGATAGCAATGTGCTCGCCGCGAACCGCCTTCGACCCGAGTTCGCGTGCGGCCATTCCGCCGGCATCGTCCTTCACGAAAATCTTGCTCTCAAATTCTCCGCCGTCGAGATCCATGTACTCGTGTGTGTATCGCGCGTAGCAATACTGACACCCGAATTCACACCCGCGGTACGGGTTTACCGTCCACGTGAACGGCACCCGCTCGGAATCACACCGGTT
>PLJR01000396.1 GCA_003140295.1 Acidobacteriota bacterium | reverse complement strand
GTGGCAAACGGAAGCGAGGCCACGAGACTATTTCAGGGAGCCAGCGGCGGCGCGCTGATTTCGCCCGCCGCTGGCATTGCGCCTTCGATTTATCGTCCGGACCCCCGCTTGGCAACGCCGTACAGCCAGCAGATCAGTGGTAGCGCGGAGTACCTCATCGCTCATGACCTTACTGCCAGCCTGAGCTATCTGTTCGTGCGCGGCATCCACCTGCCTCGTACCGCCAACGTCAATTTATTGCCGCCCACCATTTTGACGATTGCAAACGCCGCGAGCCTCGGCGTGGCGGGCCCTACACTGCAACAGGTCGGGCGCGAAGTTTTTGGTCCCGGGCGCAGCAATCCAGCCTTCAACGACATCTACTTGTTGGAAGATTCAGCTAGTTCGACCTATAACGGTCTCACGGCTTCGCTCACACGACGGATGGCCAAAGGTTTGGAGTTGATAGCAAGCTACACTCTCTCGAAGGCCTACGATGATGCTTCGGATTTTGACGAACAGCCGCAGAACCCTTTCGACCTCCCCGCCGAACGCGCTCTCTCAAGCCAGCAACAGCAGCAAAGATTCTCCTTCAACGGGCTTTGGAATTTGCCCATCCCGGGACAAATCGAATTAGTACCGATTGTAACCCTGGGAACCGGCCGTCCGATCGATCCACTGGTCGGCCTGGATGCGAACCTTAGCGACGCTTTCCCGCTCTCTGCGCGGCCATTGGGTTTCGGGCGCAACTCTTTACAGACGCAGGGAACGGCAAATGTGGACTTTGGTGTGGTCAAGACAATTCAGTTTGGCGAGTACCGTCACTTGGATCTAATTGTGCAGTTCTTTAACCTGTTCAACCATGTGACCGCAACCGCAATCAACCCTTTTTTCGGCACAGGCAGCGTCCCGCTTGCAGGGTTTGGCCAACCGATCCAGGGCACCAGCCCCCGCCAAATCCAGTTCGCCGCAAACTTCGAGTACTAGAAGCCCGGCCGGTTGGGCCAGCCGAAGTAGACTGCCACCACAATTCCGGGTGGATGGCCGGCAACCCGGAAGTAATCGCCGGAAACGGCCCGCACATCCCCTCATCGGCGATTTTCCAGTGCGATGACGATTGCACCCTTCGAACCGGGCTGAGCCGTTCTCCGGGCCGTCCTTCCCTCCGAGGTTCCTGGGCTTGGACATTCCTTTCTTTCTTCTCCCAATTTTCTTTGGGCTCACCGCTCGGGTAATTCCTCTCCACTCCGGCCTACGCGTCTTCTGCTTTGTTGGTTCCGCCCTCGACAACACTCGGTTCCCTCCAACAATGCAGACGCTAGCCTGCGACTCCACGCCCCCTCGCTCTCTCTCGTGCCCCAAAGAAAACGGGGCAGAAAGAAAGGTTTGGTCGAGATCATGGGTCGAGATTTATGACTCGGGGGCCAGGAGGTTGGCGTCGCGGGTGATGACCCAGCTACCGTCGGGCTGCTTGCGCAATACTGATAATGCGTAGCCGCTGCGGCGCATCGGCTTGCCGCCATGATTGGGCGTAATCGTCACGGAGATGTGGTTCCAGCAGTGGGCCAGGTTGCCGGAGACTTGGATTTGCTGAATTTCGGAAACGAGAAGGACGAAAAGAATGAGGGATTCCTCACTTAATTCAGCGGGCTCCAAGTAGAGCCCGCACCCGTCGTTCGGGATGACCACATAGGCGAAAAAACGGCTCCTGTCACCGCAAGGGCGAAGCTGAACCGGAGATATCGCCGGCGATGGCACCGAGGCAAAAATCGATGAGGGATTCTTCGCTTTATTGGGCGGGCTCCAAGTAGAGCCCGCACCCGTCGCTTGAATGACAATGTTCGCGGGCGGGCGAATTATCACGGGTGACGTGGTGATTATGACGGGGGTTTAGGAGCTGTGCGGTCGGCGACTTCGCCGGCTAGGTCGGCTATGAATGTGGCTAGGGGGCGGGGGCCTAGGTCGCCTTTGCCGTGGTGGCGGACCGAGACGGTGTGGGCTTCGGCTTCTTTGCCGCCTACTACGGCCATGTAGGGGATTTTCTGCATTTCGGAATCGCGGATTTTGGCTTGCAGCTTTTCGTTGCGGTCGTCGAGATGGGCGCGGAATCCGGCGGCGGTTAGTTCGCGCGCGCCTTGTTGCGCGTATTCGGTGAATTTGCCGCTGACCGGGAGGACCGCGATTTGCACCGGAGCTAGCCACAGCGGAAAGGCGCCGGCGTAGTGCTCGATCAGGACGCCGAAGAAGCGCTCGACCGATCCCCAGAGGGCGCGATGCACCATGACGGGCTGGTGGCGGCTGCCGTCTTCGCCAACGTACTCGAGGCCGAAACGGCGCGGGAGATTGAAATCGAATTGCACGGTGCTGAGCTGCCAGGGGCGGCCGATGGCGTCGACGAGCTTGATGTCGATTTTGGGGCCGTAGAAGACGGCTTCACCGGGAATGTATTTGTAGGAGATGCCCTGGCGGTCGAGGGTTTTGGTGAGCGCGCCCTCGGCGTTTTCCCATTCCTCGACGGTGCCGGCGTAATTTTCGGGATGCTGGGGATCGCGGGCGGAGAGCTCGACTTCGTAGCGGTCGAACCCGAAAGTGTGCAGCACGGACTGCACAAAGTTGAGGCAGCCTTCGATTTCGGATTCCACCTGATCGCGGGTGCAAAAAATGTGGGCGTCGTCCTGGGTGAAGCCGCGGACGCGGAGGAGGCCGTGGAGAACTCCCGAGCGCTCGTAGCGATAGACGGTGCCGAGTTCGGCGAGGCGATAGGGCAGCTCGCGATAACTGCGCAGGCGCGACTTGTAGATGAGAATGTGGCCGGGGCAATTCATGGGCTTGAGCTGGTAGTCGGCCTTTTCGACTTCCACGGCGCCAAACATATTTTCGCGGTAGAAATCGGTGTGGCCGCTGGTGTTCCACAGATCGAGACGCATGATGTGGGGCGTGTAGACGAGCTGATAGCCGCGTTTCAAGTGCTCATCGCGCGACCAGTCTTCCATTAATTTGCGAACCAGGCCGCCCTTGGGATGCCAGAAGATGAGGCCGGGGCCGGCTTCGTCCTGAATGCTGAAGAGATCGAGCTCGACGCCCAGGCGGCGATGATCGCGGCGCTTGGCTTCTTCGAGGCGATGGAGATATTCGTCAAGCTCGGGCTGCGTGAAAAAGCATGCGCCGTACACGCGCTGGAGCTGAGGGTTGCCTTCCTGACCCTTCCAGTAGGCGCCGGAAACGTTCATGAGTTTGAAGGCGCGAATGCGCCCGGTGGAAGGGATGTGCGGGCCACGGCAGAAGTCGATGAATTTGCCGGTGGTGTAGAAGGAGACCAGGGGCTCGGTGGCTTTTTCTTCGACGAGCTCGCATTTGAAAGATTGATTCCAGTTGCGGTAGAGCTCGAGGGCTTCCGCTTTGGGGAGCATCTTGCGCTCGTTGGGGAGATTGCGCTCGGCGAGCTCGTGCATCTTTTTTTCGATGCGTTCGAGATCTTCGGGCGTGAAGGGCGCCTCGCGAAGGAACTCGTAGAAGAAGCCGTAATCGATGGGGGGGCCGATGCCAAGCTTGACGTCGGGGAAAAGCTCGAGTACGGCGGCGGCGAGCAAGTGCGCGGCGGAGTGGCGGAAGACTTGCAGCGCGTCGGGATCTTTCGCTGTGAGGATGGCGAGCCGGGTGTCGCGATCGAGCGGGCGCGCGAGGTCGACGAGCTCGCCATCGGCGCGGGCGACGAGGGCTTCGCGGGCGAGACCGTGAGAGATGTTGCGCGCGATTTCGGCGGCGGTGGTGCCGCTCGGGACTTGGCGCGTGGCGCCGTCGGGCAAGGTGATGCTGATGGTTTCCATTTTATTTGGGTGAGGCGAAGAAAGGATACGCTAGCAGATGGGTTTGCGGGGGGTCAAGGCGGGGGCGGATTTTGTATCGGTGGGATTTAATCTTCGATTGGATAGTGCTCGTTCTGGTAGGCCTCGATCATGGTTACAAGAGCTTCCAACGTTATAAACCCAACTGCGGAACGAGCAACGTTTGACCGGGGCAGGCGGGTTCCCTAGAATCAAAGAAGGGATAGATGTAACTTCGCGTCAGTAACGGGAACAAAAAACCATGTTTGAGAATTTGACGGATCGGTTGCAGCGGGTATTCAAGAATTTACGGGGGCAGGGGAAGCTTAGCGAGGAGCACCTCGACTTGGCGCTGGTGGGGATTCGGGATGCGCTGCTTGAAGGCGACGTGAATGTGGACGTGGCTGACGAGCTGCTCGCGCATATTCGCGCGAAGGCGCTGGGGTCGGAAGTGCTGTTGCAGCTTTCGCCCGACCAGCAGGTGCTGAAGATTGTGCGCGACGAATTGCTGGAGCTGTTGGGGAAGCATGCCAAGCCGGCGTTTGCTTCGCGGCCGCCTTCGGTATGGATGATTGTGGGGCTGCAAGGGTCGGGCAAGACTACGACTACCGGAAAACTGGGGAAATGGCTGGCGGGGCATGGGCATCGGCCGCTCGCGGTTTCGACCGACGTGTATCGTCCCGCGGCGCGGGAACAACTGGCGCAGGTGGCGAAGGCCGTGGGCGTGCCCATCTGGCCGGGAATGGGCAGCGACAAGCCGCTTGAAATTTCGCGCGGGGCGATTCGGGAAGCGAAGCTTTCGGCTTCGGATGTGATTTTGGTGGATACGGCGGGGCGGCTGCACATCGATGATGAACTGATGGACGAGCTGGGACATTTGAAGCGCGAGCTGCAGCCGGCGGAGATTCTGTTCATCGCGGACGCGATGATCGGGCAGGATGCGGTGCGGTCGGCGGGGGAATTCCACCGCCGGCTGGGGATTACCGGGGTGATCCTGACGAAGCTCGACGGCGACGCGCGTGGCGGCGCTGCGCTTTCGGTGCGCGCCGTCACCGGCCGGCCGATCAAGCTCGCGTCGCTCGGCGAGAAGCTCGACGCGCTCGACTGGTTCCACCCCGACCGGATGGCGTCGCGGATCCTCGGNNCGCATCGTGTCGCGCGTGCTGGGCATGGGCGACGTGCTGTCGCTGATCGAGCGCGCCGAGCAGGCTATCGATCAGAAGAAGGCGGCGGAGTTTGAACGCAAAATACGGCGCAGCGAATTCACGCTCGAGGATTTTTGGGACCAACTGAAGCAGGTGCGCAAGATGGGCCCGCTCGAGCAGGTGATGGGGATGCTGCCAAAGATCGGTCCGCTGGCGAACCTGCCGCGGGACGCGCAGGTGGATGAATCGAAGCTGAAGCGCATCGAGGCGATTGTGAATTCGATGACCGCGGCGGAGCGCGGGGATCATTTGCTGATCGACGGGAAGCGGCGCAAGCGCATCGCGCGGGGCAGCGGAACTTCGGTGCAGGAAGTGAACCAGGTGCTGAAGCAATATCTGCAGATGCGCACGATGATGAAGCAGTACGGAGCGCTGGCGGCGCAGGGACGGCTGCGCGGGTTGAGCAAGCTGAAGGGCGCGTTTGCGGCGTCGCAGGAAGGCGGGGAAGGCGACACGCAGGGCGACGGCGAAAAGTGAAGACTGCAAAGATGGAGGGGGCGGCGGGGGCGAAGAAAAAAAGCGCGCGGCCAGTCTCGTCGGCACGTGCTGGCTCTTCGGCGCGGGCAAACTATTCGACGCGGGGGTCGGCGCGGGGGGTGCTGCAACGATGCGCGTGGCCCGCGAGCGAGCTGGCGATCCGGTATCACGACAGGGAATGGGGCGTGCCCGTCAGGAATGACCGCAAACTCTTCGAATTTCTGGTGCTGGACGCGATGCAGGCGGGGCTGAGCTGGGAAACTATCCTGCGGAAGCGGGAGGGATTTCGCGCGGCGTTCGATAATTTCGATCCGGCGAAGGTGGCGCGCTACGACGCGCGCAAAGTGAGCGAACTGTTGGGCGATCCGGGGATCGTGCGCAACCGGCTGAAGATCGAGGCGGCCATCAGCAACGCGCGGGTGTTCCTGGAAGTGCAGAAAGAATTTGGGAGCTTCGCGCGATATGTGTGGGGGCTGGTGGGCGGGCGGCCGCGGGTGAACCGGCAGAGGTCGCGGCACCGGATTCCGGCGCGCACCGCGGAGTCGGATGCGCTGAGCCGCGCGCTCAAGGAGCGCGGCTTTCGGTTCGTGGGATCGACGATTTGCTACGCGTTCATGCAAGCGGCGGGGATGGTGAACGACCATACGGTGGACTGCTTTCGGCACGCGGAGCTGGCGCGGCGGCAGTAGCTTTTTCATGCCGCGGACCCTGTGCCAGCGTGGATGCGGGCCCTGGCGGTTTGCCCGGTATGCGCGGGAGGGAGTGCGGCGCGAATGCGGAATTGGTGAAAATTGTTGTTCCGGGCTACAATCATGGTGGAGGAAAGATAAGTGCTGGCTATCCGTCTGGCTCGATTTGGGAAAAAGAAGATGCCGTGTTACCGGATTGTGGTGACCGACAAGAGGCGTCCGCGCAATGGGCGCTTCGTGGAGATCGTAGGGACGTACGATCCCCTTAAAACGCCGGCGGAAATCAAGCTCGACGCCGAGCGAATCAAGTATTGGATTGGTTGTGGCGCCCAGCCTAGTGACACCGTCCGCAGTTTTTTGCACAACCAAAAGATCGCCTAGGCGTCGCAGTTTATTAAAGAGTGACATTTCCGACGAGGCCTGTACGCGCCGTGAAGGCGGTGCGGGCAACGGGCGGACGCCCTGCAGTGAAACCGGCACGCTCACGTTCAACTTTCCGTTGAAACTGGCAAATGTTGGAGGGCTCCGATGAAGGAGCTAGTTGAGGCTATTGCGAAAGCGCTGGTAGACAAACCCGATCAGGTTCACGTGAATGCAGTCGAAGGCGAACAGGCTACGGTGCTGGAATTGCGCGTCGATCCGACCGATTTGGGCAAGGTCATCGGGCGGCAGGGACGCACGGCCAAATCGATACGCACGATTTTGGGTGCGGTCGGGATGAAATTGCGAAAGCGCATGACGCTCGAAATTCTGGAGTAGTGACCGGCGAATCCTTCGCGGGATTGACCCTGGCGCGCGTCCTGCGGCCGTGGGGCCGGCGCGGCGAAGTGGCCGCGGAGATCCTCACCGATTTTCCCAAGCGGCTCGCGGCCGTGCGCGAAGCGTGGCTGTACGACGGGCGGAAGCCGCCGCGGCCNNCGGCCGGTGCGCATCGTTTCCTGCCGGATTCACCTGGGACAAGCGATTTTACACTTCGCGGGCACCGAGAGCATTGACGATGCGGAGCGGCTGCGGGGCCTCGAAGTGCAGGTACCGCTGGCGGAGCGCGCGCCGATCGGCGCGGGGCGTTACTACATTTCGGAGCTGATTGGGTGCACGGTGTGGGAGCAGGCGGCTGCTGCAGACGCTCCCGGGGATGCTCGTGCCGGTGTTCGCGACGCTACGGCTAACGACGCGGCGGGTGGCGACGGCGATGTTCAAAAGACCGAGGTTCGCGGAGCGGGGTTAGAATCGCCGTCGCTGGGCACGGTGGAAGACGTGCGGCGAATTGACGCTGGAGACGGCGCGAGTGCTGTGGAGTCGTGGGTTCTAGCCGTCGGGACGCCGGAGGGGGAACTGCTAATCCCGCTGGCTGCCGAAATCTGCACGCGCATCGATACCCACGCGAGGCGTATTGAGGTGCGGNNTGCCGGAGGGGCTGCGCGGATTGAACGCGGCTTCGTGATACGGCACATGCGTGGAAGGTGTTGGCGTTCATTTGGCGCTGCGTTGGTGTAACCTGCCGGAGAATTTCGTGGAAACGGAATTGACGAAAAAACTTCGAGAGTGGCTGAATGAAGTTTGACATCGTTACGATTTTTCCGGAATTTTTCAGCGGGACGCTCGACTATGGCATCGTGCGGCGGGCGCGCGAATCGGGCGTGATCGACGTACGCATTCACGATCTGCGTGAATTTACCCATGACCGGCATCGCACGGTGGANNTTTGGCGGCGGGGAGGGCATGGTCCTGAAACCCGAACCGCTGTTCGAAGCGGTGGAAGGGCTGGGGGCGGCGGCGTCGGGGGGCTCGGCATCGGGCGCGGCAGCCGTGGTGCTGCTCTCGGCATCGGGAAAGCTTTTTCGGCAGCGCACGGCGCAGAGATTGGCCGAGTTCGAGCGCGTGGTGCTGCTGTGCGGGCGATACGAGGGAGTGGACGAGCGCGTCGCGGAGCACCTGGCGACCGAGGAGCTTTCGATTGGGGACTTCGTGCTGTCGGGCGGGGAGCTGGCCGCGGCGCTGGTAATTGACGCGGTGACACGGCTGCTTCCGGGGGCGCTAGGCAACGAGGCGTCGCCGGTGCACGAGTCATTCTCGGGAGATACAGCGGGCGTGGGAAGGATTTCGGCGGCGCTGCAGGTGGTGGAAGATGCCGCGCAGGCCGCGATCGCGCACGGGGCGGCGCCGCTGCTGCTCGATTGGCCGCATTACACGCGGCCGG
>PLJR01000339.1 GCA_003140295.1 Acidobacteriota bacterium | reverse complement strand
TAGCCGCGGTCGAACTGCATGCCGTCCACCGTGTCGAGCTCGGTGTCCATGGTCCGCGACTCTTCCACGGTGATGACGCCATCTTTGCCGACTTTCGCCATGGCTTGCGCGATGATGTCGCCAATGCGCTTGTCGCTGTTGGCTGAAATGGTGCCGACCTGGGCGATCATGTCACCCTTGACGTCGCGGTGCAGCTTGCGCAGCTCCTCGACGGCGGTTTCGACCGAGCGTTCGATGCCGCGCTTAAGGCCGGTGGGGCTGGCGCCGGCGGCCACGGTCTTCACGCCTTCGCGNNCATCTGCGCGCCCATGTTCTCGAGCGGGTCCTGCAGTTCGATCTCTTTTGCCACGGTGACGCCGTCCTTGGTGATGATCGGCGCGCCGAACTTCTTCTCGATCACGGCATTCCGGCCTTTGGGACCGAGCGTGATCTTCACGGCGTCTGCCAGTGCATTGACGCCGCGCAAGATGGACTGGCGAGAATTTTCACCAGTCACGATTTGCTTTGCCATAGTGCTTCATCCTCCTGAGATGACTTGAAGATTTACGACTTGAAAAGGTGCGACTTGAAAATGTAATTCTTGGAAATGTTGCCTAGTACGCTCCGGATCTGTTGCGGGACCGAGAAGGCTACTTCTTGGACGAGGCGGCTTTCGCAGCTCCGGCAAGCTTGGCCAAAATCTCTTCTTCGCGCAGGATCAGGTATTCTTCGTCTTCGATTTTGATTTCGGTGCCGCTGTATTTCCCGAACAGGATGCGGTCACCAGCTTTCACGTCGAGTGGAATGCGCGCGCCTTTTTCGATCTTGCCCGCGCCTACGGCGATCACTTCGCCTTCCTGAGGCTTTTCCTTGGCGGTGTCAGGGATGATGATGCCGCCCTTAACCGATTCTTTCTCCTCGATCCGCTTCACGAGCACGCGGTCGTGCAGGGGGGTTACGTTGACTGCCATCGTTGCTTATCCTCCGTCGCTGTCATTCTGGGTTTTTCTGCTGGATGGAGCGCCGATGGGGCATTAGCACTCCAGCACTGCGAGTGCTAATATATGCAGACCGCCGCGAAGTGTCAAGTATTTTTGCCCAGCGTGAAACCCGATTCTTGCTGAAATTCACACCGATGTACATAGGATTGTGCCATTTACGCGGGTGCGGCCCCACGTCGCGCATGGTGTTTGCGGCAAAGCGATGGCACTGGTTTTCGGGCCGCGCCAATGGTTTAATCGCATGTTTAGGGTTTTCGAGCGCTGGAATATTGCGCGGGCGCCCGGTTCATGAGCGACCATTACATCGAATTTCAAGACGTTACCAAGGCCTTCGACGGGCACGTGGTGCTCGATCGCGTGAGCTTCTTCGTCGATCCGGGCGAGACCTGCGTCATCATGGGGCGCAGCGGCGTGGGAAAATCGGTGACGTTGAAGCATATTATGGGGTTCCTCGAGCCCGATGCGGGCCGCATCATCGTGGCCGGCCAGGACATTACGGACTGGCCTGAAGAGCGCCTGGTAGAAATTCGCCGCCGCGTCACGATGGTTTTTCAGTCTGGAGCGCTGTTTGATTCGCTTACCGTCGGGGAGAACATCGCCTTTCCCTTGGGGGATCGCGAAGGTTTTGGACCCGACGAAATTGCCGCGCGCGTCGCCGAACTGGCCCAAATGCTCGAAGTCAGCGAACTTCTGGATAAGCTGCCATCGGAGCTGAGCACAGGCACCAAACGCGCCGTGGCGATTGCGCGCGCCTTGGCGCAGGATCCTGAAGCGATCCTGTACGACGAGCCGACCACGATGGTGGACCCTCTGGCGGCGGCCCACACCGGCGACCTGATCCTGAAATTGAAAGAGAAGTTTCACAAGACGGCCGTGGTCGTGACTCACGACACGCGCCTGGGAAAAAAACTCGCCGACCGGCTGGTATTTTTACAGGACGGGCGGGTAGGATTTTTCGGGCCCTGGAAGGATTTTGAGGCCTCGCAGGAGCCTTTCCTTCGTCATTTCCGTCTGGAGGACGAACTGATTCCCGAACTCGATGTCACGGCGTAAATCTGCCAGTGAACTGCGAAACGCGCTGGCTTCATGGGCCAGCCAAGGCGAACCAGTGAAAAACGAGCCAGCCCCAATGATCCCCACGATGATCCAACCAAAGATGAGCCAGCGAAAGACGAGCCACCCCGCAAGATGAACCCTTCGACAACCGGCGGCTCCGGCTCTGCAGGCGGTGCTTCCGATCCCAACGCTTCCAACCCCATCGTTTCCGCCGCTAATGGGGCGCCGTCCAAGCTTCCGCGAGTGATGGGCTTCTGGGACGTGCTGCTATTCAACATCGCCACGGTGCTGGGGCCGCGCTGGGTGGCGGCGGCAGCGCACAACGGCGCGTCCTCCATCAGCCTGTGGATTTTGGCAGCGGTGCTTTTCTTTGTGCCCACGGCGCTGGTGATCGTGGAATTGTCGAGCCGGTTCCCGCAGGAAGGCGGCCTTTACGCGTGGTCGAAGGACGCCTTCGGCGAATTCCATGGATTTGTTGCCGGCTGGACGTACTGGGTATACACATTTTTCTATTTTCCGGGGCTGCTGTTTGCGAGCGCCTCGATGGGCGCTTATATCGGGGGAATTGGCTCGGCGCGGCTGGCGCAAGACCGCACATTTTTGCTCGCTGGCTCATTCGGATTGCTATTGGTGGCGGTGTACCTGAATTTAATCGGCCTGCACATTGGAAAATGGCTGCAAAACGCGGGCGGCGTGGGGACCTACGTACCGCTCCTGATGCTGGTAGTCGCGGCGGCCCTGGTGTGGTACCGCAGCGGATCGGCGACGCACTTCACGTGGGCGACCGTGTTGCCGCATTGGGACTGGAACGAAGTGAATTTTTGGCCGCAACTGGCGTTTGCCTTCACAGGACTCGAGCTCGTATCCGCCATGAGCGAAGAAATTCGCGATCCGCGGAAGACGCTGCCGCGCGCCGTGTTCGGCTCCGGCGTGCTGATCGCGCTAATTTATATTGTCGGGACGATTGCCGTGCTGGTGCTGCTGAACGATGCCGCGGTCGATCCGAAAAGCGGCGTCTTCCAGGCGATTACCGCGGCCTCCGGCATTCTAAAAGTCGGCGCGCTGGGAGTCATCGCGGCGCTGCTGGTGACGGTGGGAAATGCGGGGGGCGTTGGAAGCACGGTTGCGGGAATTGCGCGCGTGCCCTTCGTGGTAGGCGTGGACCGGTACCTGCCCGCGGCGTTTGGAAAGATTCATCCCCGCTGGAAAACGCCGTACATCTCGATCCTGGTCCAGGCCGGAATTTCAGGAGCGATTCTGCTGCTGAGCCAGATCAACGAAACCACGCTGGGCGCATACCAGATTTTGGTGGATGCCGCCGTGATTCTTTATTTTGTCCCATTTCTCTACATGTACGCGGCGGTGATCAAGCTGGCCTATCGCCCCGACCGCGACACCACTCCGGGCACCGTGCTGATTCCAGGAGGCAAACTCGGCGTATGGATCGCCGGAGGACTGGGCTTTTTGGTGGTGCTGCTGGGCATCGTGCTCTCGCTGGTGCCGCCCGGCGAGACGGAAAACAAATTGCTCTTCGAGGTAAAGCTCGTCAGCGGAACCGCGATCGCTATTTTGATTGGCCTCGCACTTTATTATCGCGGGGCGCGCGAAAAATCGCGCGAGGCCCAAGCGCCAAGCGGCGCCGGAGCTTAAGACTTAGACGCGGTCGGCGTTCGCAACTGGTCTACGGCCGCCACCGGTTTGCGCGCGCGCATGTTCAGCCGCCAATAATCCAACTCATAGGGCGGAACGTCGTTCGCTGCCTGGCGGGTGAGCTCCGCAAGAAATTTCTCGCGCAATTCCACCGTCTGGATTCGTTCGAGAGACTGCCGGAGAATCACGGTGGCCACAAATTCGCGAAACTCGCCGCCGTTCTGGAATTGAATGCGTGCTTCCTCAAGATTCGTTTCGATATCCGTGAATCCGGCGTGTTGTAACCGCTGCCGGGTCGTCGCGGCGTCAGCATATTCCCACGTTGGCGTAAATCCTGCAGGGCGTGAGCGTAAGGCTGAGTGGCCGCGAGCGCGAAAGCCCGGCCCCGCAGCCGAGCCAAATTAGCGCCGCCTCCACATTGCGCGCAAAGCCAGCCGCCGGGCCTTAGCGCCCCAAACAAGCTACCGAACAGCCGGTCATGATCGAGCACCCAGTGGAAAGCTGCCGTGCTGAAAATGCCGTCGAATCTCTCGGTGAAAGGAAGGTCCTGCAGGTCGGCGGCCACGAAGAATGCGCGGCCGGCCAAGGGAACGGGCACACGATCGCGCGCCTCGCGGAGCATGTTCTGGGAGATGTCCAGACCTACGACGCGGCCTGCCGGGAGCAAAGCGCCCAGCTCAAATGTCAGGCGGCCAGTGCCGCATCCGGCATCGAGCACGGTCTCGTTTCCCTGGAGCGGAAGCTGGGCCAGCACCTTCTGGCCCCAGGTGAATTGCGGCGTGGAAACGCGATGATAAGTGGCTGCGTCCCATTCGCGGGAAGCGGAGCGCGACTGGTCATCCATACCAAGTGGCAGCCGTGAGCTGCATGGGAACTGCTTCACTTCACTTTACTTCACTTCGGCGGGCGTTGCCGTCGCCGGCCCCTCGCCAACGATTTCGAGCACCGCTTCTTCGTCCTTGGCGCCGTCGTAGTGAATCTGCTTGCCGAAATGCGTGACGAATGTGCCTGCCGGCATCGCCACGGTGCTGTCAGGGTCATATTTGCTTCCCGTGCCCACCCACCACGTGCCCGAAATCACGGTAATAAATCGATCGTTCGGATGAAAGTGCGGGCGGCTCATGTGGTGGGGCATCCATTTCACCAGCATGATATATGGGCCGGGCTTCGCCGGATCGCCGTGGAGAATGGCCTGCTTTAAGCCATTGTCTCCGTCCGACCATTGGATTTGATTGGGCAGCTTGAATTGCAGAGCGGCAGGATTCAGATCCGCCTTGGCGGAGCCCAGGAGCACGAACATCGCGACGAGCAGCGCGGCGAACGCATAACGCCAGGAATTCCAGAAAAACGAATTCG
>PLJR01000238.1 GCA_003140295.1 Acidobacteriota bacterium | reverse complement strand
AACCCAACGGAGTGGGAGAATTACACAGTGACGTCGGCTGGCGGTCCATTTACAGCGTCCATTAGAGTTGCGGCTAATGGCGCCGGCGGAACGTTTCATCTTGAGTGCCCTACTGGAACAAAGATAACAGGAGAGCTGACGATACCCAACACGGGTGGTTGGCAAACCTACACGACGCTTACCGCTCCCGTTACACTGCCCTCGGGCAACCAAGTGCTTCGCGTTGTGTGGGATACGGCACCCTCGGGTTTTGTCGGCAATTTTCACTGGATCCAGATCACCAGCTCCTCTGGCGGCACTGATACTGCCTGGGTCGTCAGTCCGGCCACCGACTCGATAAGTGGGCCGTACCCGATGACGATTCAATATCATGCGGTGGGAAACGTCACGGGGCGCGACATGACCGGATCGGTCACCTGGACAAGCTCCAATCCGCCGTTGGTTTCTATTGGTGCCGGAGGGTTGGCGATGGTCGTGGACCCAGGATCGGCAGGTAACACGAGTGTCACGATTACGGCTACTAAATAGCCTCAAGTGTTCACTGCCCACCTCGACAAGGATTGGGGGGTTAAAAAATGGTATGTACCCCCACCCCCCGGTGTTTTTTGTAAGGATATCAATCCATGGGAGTTGCTGACTAAGTTTTCACAAGGATATCATTCTAAAAGGCTTTGGGATGCACCTGTCGTTTTTCCGGCAAAATTAGTATCTGCCTGCTTTTCGTCCTTCGCGAGGTGCCTACCCGCCCATTGGGCGAGAAGACGACCGTCGGTAGGCGCTTCCGCTTCATTGGGACACCCTTCTATTTTACAGGATGGTGCAAGCACATCCTCGACAAATGCGGTTTCGGCCATTTAGCGGGAGACAGCGTCGTTGTAATTCATGCACAGAAGAAGTGGGGACTGCAGCCCGAGTGCTGCTCATAACAGCACCCGGCGCAGCGAACTAGAGAACACAGAACTGAAGGGCGAAGGCCACGGCTTTGCACCAGCCTCCTTTCGGCAGAATTCCTCCAAATAGCGTCATTTGACCCTTATCGTTTCGGTCCAAAGTAAGCGATGAAGGCAAGAACCACCGTGTCCTGTTTCTTTGAATTCCCGAGGCCGAAGTCAGTAGGACACGCCGTGACCGAGAACGGAGCAACGCAGGCCGGCTGTCCGCGCTCGAAAAATGCCCGGTTCGACCAGTCATGCCGATACTCGGCCCGGAACATCAGGCCTTCCAGCATTTTGTATTCGCCGGTGAGCGTGACCTCTTTCACCTGTTGGGGAACCGGTACGATATTAGTGACTGAAACCACGCCGGTTCCGAAGCTGTTTGCGCCGGCGCCCAGCATCTGGAAACCGCTCCTGTCGTCAAACCACTCGACACGCGGCGTGAAGGCCCACTTTGAGGTGGCTTGGAGATGCAATGCTCCCGCTACCCCTTGCCATCTCGCCAGGCTGCCGTCGGCGAACGCGGTCTTCGCGGGGCCCGTCGGAGGCAAGTAGACAAATGACTGGTTGAAGTTTCTGTTTTGGCCGTAATCATAATTGATGTAAACGCTAACCTTGCTCGAAGGGGTCAAAGTTAAAGTGGTGTCAAACAGGTTGCGCCAGCCCGAATTCGTATTCGGATTTTCCGGGCCGCCGTACCAGTCGCCCACCCACGCGAATTTCTTAAACGTCGCCGTAAGGTTTACGCCCAAGGTTTTGCCGCTATTGTTGTCAATCAGGTTGTTCCAGCCGTTCACGACCTGGAACCCACCGGTCAAATGCTTCCCCATGGGCCACGAGGTCCGCAGACCAAAGTGGTAATACGGAATCGCCCAGGCAAACAACAGCGAATGCGAATAGTTCCAATTCGTGTAGGACTCGATCACTTCGGCGCCGGCGGTCGTTACGAATTTACCGAAGTCCAGCTCAAACCCCTTCGCCTTTGCAGGCTTGAGGCTGACGAACGCCTGCCGTACATATTGATTAAAACCGCGGTCGTTATCGAATGAGTTGAAAACCTGAAACGCCTTTCCGTAACCGAGATCTACTTCGAAGCCGACTGGGTCCGGCGAGTGCGCCATTCCAATTTCGATCATGTCGAGGCTGAACTGGTTCGCGGGAATATCGAAATTGGCAAGGCCGGTCTGCCGGTTTGCAGGGTGGTTGAAATTCCATCCGTAATAGGCGTCCACCGCACCGCTGAAATCGATGGGGCCTACCGACCAGGTGGGAGCGGCTGCCGGGGCCGCCGCCGGTGCTTGTGAGTCCTGGGCCGGCGCGGGACTGTCCGGCGCCGCAGCGGGCGCTGCGGAAGCCTGCTCGGCCTTGTCCGGTGGCGTGGCACTCGTTTGCTGGCCCGATGCGGGCAGGACCAGCAACAACCCTAGCAAACAGCTAAGAAGGCATAC
Organism: Acidobacteriota bacterium; assembly: GCA_003140295.1. GTDB lineage: Bacteria > Acidobacteriota > Terriglobia > Acidiferrales > UBA7541 > Palsa-189. Next base: position 2,109 of record PLJR01000238.1, on the reverse strand, counting down.
GAAGCGCATCTGCAATTGTTCTCCTTTTGAATTGGTGTTGCCATCGGTTGCAAACTTGAAACGAGCCCTGAACGCGGCATAGACTGTTTATTGACATTTCCTAAACAACCCCGCGTGTGGAGACGCTACGCGGTTTGGTTAGCGAACTCCAACGCAATATTTGGATGGGAGCGATCCAAAAATCCTTCATGCTGAATAGAAACCGGCTAGAAAGAATGCCACCATGACGGAACTTGTTTGACCGAGGACTAACAATAATTGGCGCAGAAGTGCGAACGAGTTTAGCAGCTATGCGGGAATAGCCCGGAGGCGAGGAAGCAAGACTGACAACTGGTCGGATGAGTGTGAAGTTACCGGATGGTGGACGTTCCGTGCCAAAAGATATGCAGCCAGCAAATATTTCAAAATGCGAGGATGCCGCTTGTGGCGCGGCAGTCGCGGACGTGTCCCACGACGTTGTCGAAGTTGTCGCCGGTGTATAAGAGTCTAGGGAAAGACGCGAAACGCGTGAAGACGCTATACGTCACTGTAGATCCTGAACGTGATACTCCGGCGGTTCTGAAAGCCGACCTGGGATACTTCGATCTCGATGCGTTGGGATTGACAGGAACAAAACCCGAGATCGATAAAGTTGTCGGGCTCTACGGAGCCTCATACGAGATCATCCCGACTCCGCAATCCGCGGAGAAGTACACTGTCGCCCACAGCACCACACTCTACGCCCTCGACCCGGCCGGACGGACCCGAATCTTGTTCCCCTATGACGCGAGCGTAAAAGAGATCGTCAAGGGCCTGAAGACGATTCTAGCGTCCAGCACGTAACGATTGCGCGGATACATTCGACTTTGCCTTTTTGGCTGCTTCCGCTAATCTTTGACTCCCATCGGGTTGTGGCGCGCACGGTTCCCGTGGAGGTTCACGATGTTGATTGCACCAAGACCGGAAGACCCCGCCGTTCTCTCCTATCTGACGCTCAGGAAAGCCGTTGGTGTTGTGGCCCTGGGCCTTCCTTTTGTGCTGGCTATCCCGTACTGGTTTATCGGCAATCACGCCCTCGAGAGCTCCATTAGCAGCTATTACTACACGGGAATGCGGAATCTATTTGTCGGCAGTCTTTGTGCCATTTCCATGTTCATGTTGTGCGCTCGGGGCTACGACATAAAAGACGAGGTCGCTGGCATTTTTTCTTCTCTCTGCGCGCTTGGCGTGGCATTTTTCCCGACAACTCCGGACGGACCTGCAACAAAACGTCAGTGCGAACTCGGGACGGCGCACTACATCTTTGCAGCTCTGCTATTTTTGACTTTGGCTTATTTCTGTTTGGTCCTGTTCAAGATGACCGCCTTTGGCAAAAAAGTGACGCCCCAAAAAATTCAACGAAACCGGGTATACACAGTCTGCGGATGCTCCATCCTGGGTTCCCTGGCTTTCATCCTTCTGATCGAAGTGCTGCTCAAACATACCTATTTAATCGGCCGCCTCGGCACTCTATTCTGTTTCGAAACCACTTCGCTGATTGCCTTTGGAATCGCTTGGCTCACCAAGGGCGAGACATTCCTCAAGGATGCGGACAACGCTGAGGCCTTGATTGAGCCTTCGGGGTTGGCCGGCGCCGCCCCTTGATTCTGAACCTCGGGTGCCTCGTCCTCGCTGTCGGAAGGGCAAGGTTTTCGCCATGTGGTCTTGGCGAAAATCGAGTGACCGCATCGATGCACAGCAAGCCGCCGTCGGCGTTGCGCAGAATCAAAAGCTCCCTCAGCGGCACCCCCACCTCGGCCTGCTTCAAAATGCCCACGATCTGTTCCCCGGAAAAGCGCTTCCTCACGGCAAATCTCCCTTCCCTTGCGGGCTAGATTTTGCCGGAAACTAACGCTCCAGGTGTGTCAGAAAAGGGGGAGCCGATCCCGGGTCATACTAGAGCGTGTCGGTAAGAGAATGCTGGGCGAGCCAGGAGTCGAGGATTGTCAATTGATCGTGGGTCGGATCGCGGAACGCGACGCCCATGCCCATTCCTTCGTGGGCGTAAATGACGTTTCCTTTGGTTGCGAAGGTCCCCTGATCGCGGGAGATGACCACGTTGAGGTGGGTGCCTACGGGAAATGGGTTGAG
>PLJR01000148.1:4066-5746 GCA_003140295.1 Acidobacteriota bacterium | reverse complement strand
GAACCCACGAGCCCGGTTTTACCAGGCTACCCGCTTTCGAGGCGGGCTCTTTCAACCGCTCAGACACCTCTCCAGACCTGCAAGTTTAATGGACGCCGCCGTTTTCAGCAATCGGCCCACACGTGAGCGTCGACTCACCTGCGCAGCGCAAAAAACGACTGCAAAGCTCCGCCACATTCGGCCGCCAACACGCCGCCCGTCACCGCAACGCGATGGTTGAGCGCGGGATGCTCGAAGATCGCAAAGCACGAATGTGCGGCGCCCCCCTTGGGATCGTCGCAGCCGTAAACCACTCGCGCGATTCGCGCCTGAATCATCGCTCCCGCGCACATCGCGCACGGCTCGACCGTCACGCAGAGTACCGCGCCGGTCAGCCGGTGGTTTCCCACGGCCTGGGCCGCGGCGCGTAACGCGATAATTTCCGCATGCGCCGTCGGATCGCAATCGCCAATCGTCCGGTTGCCCGCGCAAGCGACGATGCGGCCGTCCAGGGACACCACGGCGCCCACCGGAACTTCGCCGTTTTGTGCGGCGGTATGCGCCTCCGCAAGCGCCAGCCGCATCAGTTGCTCGTCAGTCGAATGCTCACCCACCGGCATCAGCTCCTCATGCTTCTTCATTCGATAAATTTGACGGGCCCACCGGTTCACGGGGACTTGACCGGTTTGACAGCTTCGACCGATCTGACCCGTTCGACGTATGACGGCATTCGCAGCATCTGCATCAGCCTGCTGCGCCCGCACTGCATCGCGCCCGTACTTACTGCGCCACCTTTACTGCACCCGTTACTGAGCCCCATTTACCGAGCCCCTCTTACTGTGCAAGAGAAACCGAAGGCACCACATATTCCACAACCGTAACGTCGCGCAACCGATTGCCGTGCCGGGCGTGCTGCTCGTGCGTCCCTACCACCCGCCACCCGGTCGCCGCACAGAGCCGCAGGCTATCGTGATTGTCGGCCAGCACGTATCCCACCAGCTTGCGATATCCCAGCCGCGCCGCTTCTGTCTGGGCCACGCGCATCAGTTGGCGGCCCACGCCGTAGCTGCGAAACGAGCGGCGCACGAAAATTTCGATTTCGCCCAGGTCTTCAAATCCACGCCGCTCGTCGTGCGGCTCAATGGCCACCACGCCGCAAGCCCAGTTACGCACCTCGGCCACAAACATCGGATGGCGCACATCTTGCCCCGCCGCGACAATCAGCCGCCTTTGTTCCTGCAGCGAACGTGGCAGGGCATCAAATGTCCCCAGTCGGTCTTCTACCGCTTCATTGAAGATCTCGCGCACCGCTGCGGCATCCGTCTCCTGTGCTTGCCGAATCGTAAGCCGCGGGCGCTTTTCAGCCGTACTCATGCGCAGATTCTAGCATTGCAGACAGCCGCATTCCCCCGTTTCCGGACACGTTTCCGGCGCGCCATTCGAACACTGCTCGTTCGAATACCCTATAAGTAACTGTTTACAAAATGACACTAATGTGCTATTATGTGCCGTGCTTGCTTTCACCCAGTCCTGTTTCTACTTCCGCGGCCCCATACCCTTCCGGGATCGCATCCCGAACCTCGCTCCGCGCACAAAAAGCGCCCAAATCGCGCTCCAAAACCCAAGCATTTTCAGCAAGATGCAAACGCCTCATTTCGCAAGTCGCGCGGAATCACACACATGCAAACTGCCGGGGGGTAT
>PLJR01000148.1:2682-4046 GCA_003140295.1 Acidobacteriota bacterium | reverse complement strand
TTCCGCGCCCAGAATCCCAAAAACGTCTACACGGAGCAGTACCCGCTCGAGCGGCCCATGATTGCCGAGCGGTACCGCGGCGCCCCGCGCCTGAATATCAATCCGGAAACCGGCGAAACCCTCTGTATTGCCTGCAACTTGTGTGCGCTCGCTTGCCCGGAAAATTTGATCGTGGTCGGCTGGCAACGCGATGACCTCACTCGCCGTAAAGTGTTGACGGCGTTCACCTACGACACTTCGCGCTGCATGTTTTGCGGCCTTTGTGAAGATGCCTGCCCCACCGATTGCCTCGAGCTGACACAAGATTTCGAGATGGCCACCTATTCCCGTGAAGGCGCCATCTGGGACCGTCACCGGCTGGAAGAGGGCCCCACGCCGGCGCGGTACGTTCGTTGATTCAAACCGATTTGTCTCTTGCTCATCTTCTCGTCCCTGTGCCGGACCTGAAGTCCTGCACATCCGGGCGTTTTAATAATCCGAAAAATGGAACTTCGTAAAGATCCCATCACCCGCAGCTGGGTCCGCGTGGGGCATCGCGAGGATGTCCCCATTCCCGACTATGGGTGTCCCCTTTGCCCGGAACGTGCCGATGCGGTTCCGGCGCTCCTTGAAATTCCTGGGGGTAATCAGTCTCAAGTCCGCGTGATCCCTCACTTTCACCCGCTTTATGGCATCGAGGGCGAGGCGGGGCGCGTGCCGGACGGAATTTACGATCGGATGCGTCCCCTCGGAGCGCATGAAATCATTATCGAGTCGCGCGACCACCATCAAACACTGGCCGCAATGGATGACGACCAAATCGAGCGCGTGTTGCAGGCTTACGCTTCCCGTATTCTCGATCTGAAGCGCGATGAGCGTTTCAAGTACGTCGCTGTCTTTGAAAATCGCGGGACGCTGGCCGGCAGCGAATGGGCCCACCCCTATTCGCAGATTACGGCCACGACGTTTGTTCCCCGGCGGATTCTTTACGAATTGCGCGCGGCCCGCGCTTGGTTTGCCGAGAAGGAGCGTTGCGTCTTCTGCGATATCGTGCGTCAGGAGGAGCGCCAGGGTAAGCGCATGATCGATACCCAGGGCGACTACGTCGCTTTCTGCCCCTACGCTTCGCGAGTCCCTTTTGAGACTTGGGTCCTCCCTCGGCCGCATAACCATCTCTTTGAAATGCCGGGCCGGGAAGTCCGCCGCCGCAACTTGGCCACGCTTCTCGGGCGAACGCTGCGGCGCCTGACTCAGGTTTCTGAGTCCTACCACCTGGTTTTGCACACCGCGCCCAATGCGATCCATCCCAAAGGCGAGCTATCTTCGTACTGGCGGACCATCGCAGAAGATTTCCATTGGCACATCGAGATACTGCCGATCGTCGA
>PLJR01000148.1:0-2578 GCA_003140295.1 Acidobacteriota bacterium | reverse complement strand
GTCGCCACGATCGATTTCATCGGTAGGTAGTATCTAAAAGGCGTCCTGTTGCTTAATTGCACAACCATTCCAGTTTACAGCCCTATAGCTGTGTACTATATTCGGCTTCCAGCCTCCGCACGAGTCCCCCGGGGTCTCGCTCGGTTCCGCGACTTTCCAGAGGAGATTTTCATGTGGCGCAAACCGGAAGAAAATAAGAGCGCTTCTGCCGCTCAAGAAATCAGCGCAACTCCGGTGTCCACTTCAGTGGTTGATCGGCCACCCGCGGTTGCGGTTACCTCGCCTCTGCCCCAGCCAGCCGTCACACACTCCGCTGCGCTCCCCGCGGTGCTGTCGTCGAATCCCACCGCGCAGCCAGCGGGCCGCATCAGCAGGACGCTAGCCATCAAAGGAGAGATCACGGGTTCGGACGATTTGTTTGTCGATGGCGATATTCAGGGAAAAATCAGCATTGCCGAAGGGCGGGTGACCGTCGGTGCGAATGGCCGGGTTACCGCCGACATCGTGGCGCGCGAAATTGTGGTTCAAGGAAACGTGAAGGGAAATATGCACGGACGGGAGCGCGTGCAAATCGGCTCCACGGGGTGCGCGCGGGGAAACGTGATCACGCGCCGCTTCGTCGTTGAGGATGGCGCGGAAATCCATGGTCATGTCGAGATCAGTCCGGCCGAATCCCAGGCTCGGGAATCGCGCTCAGCCACGGCCAAATTTGTAGCGCCTGCTAGCGAAAAGGATGAGGTTACCGCTGCGCACGCGCGAGAATCGCGGACCATCGCATGAGCTTATTGAGCAAACTGGGTGTCGGAGCCGCGCGGGCGACTCTGGAGCAGCAGCGTCCCGGCGACGGCCGAACTACAGCACCTTTGCACACTACTTCCGGTGACGCCGCGCGAGGAATCGCGACACGCCCAGGCCGCTTCTCCAATGGACTGAAAGAATTTTTGTGGCAACTCGAGGGACTGCGCCGCGGGAGTTTGCTCGACGCCGGCCCGCCCTGGCAAGACACGCTGAATTTCTTTATCGAACGGGGCTTCAAGGTTTACACCGAGGACCTGCTGATTTCCTGGATCGAATTTCAGCGCCAGGAGGAGCAGCGCTTGAAATTGTCCGCCGCGGGCGGTGAACCCGCCGCATCGGTCGATGCATCGCCTTCCGCCCGAGCCGAGCGCTTTCTGGCGTCGAATTTGCCTTACGCCAGGGATACCTTCGACGCGGTATTGCTCTGGGACGTGCTGGACTATGTCGATCGCGAGGCTGCCACCCGCGTCGTATCGCAGTTAACGAAAATGGTGCGCAGCGGGGGCGTCATGCTCGCGGTGTTCCATATGCGGCTGCCCGAACAGTTGCACCGCTATCGCGTTCTCGACGGGCAAAACCTCGAACTGGTGCCGGCGCCGCCGATCGCGCAGCCACGCCAGATTTATCAAAACCGAGAAATCCAGGACTTGTTTCAGGGGTTCCGTTCGTCGAAATTCTTCGTGGGTCGCGACCAGCTTCGGGAAGGCGTTTTCACCAAGTAGCGCGTTGGGCACTCCCGTTCCAAGCACGCCTTAAGTGCACCAAAAACAGATTTGGCGCGCTGACACGGCGAATCGGTCCACCCACATTCATCCCGGCCCCTCCTCAGCCAAGGGACCGATGGGGTGCCAGAAGAGGGAACTAGCCGCCAAACTTCCAATTCCACATCCAGCGAATCAGGTCGCGCTGATAAACGATCACGCCTGATTGCCATACCAGACCACATAACATGATGGCCATGAATACGATAGAGAAGGCCAGGGCCAAGCCGAGCTGTGATTCTGTGGCGGGCAGTACGAGGCTGCGCAAAAGTCGCATCCCAAGCTCCTTGGCGGCAGAACGGCGCGGTGTTTTGACCCACACCTGATGATCGGTTTATCCGATTGGCCGCTTAACAAAGCGATTAAGCGCAATCGCATCGCCATGTTGGGAGAAGGCGCGGCGCGGCGGTAAATGATTAAGAATAAGTTGCTTAAGCGAAACAGGCGGAAAAGGTACAGTGCTTGTTTGGGGGCATGCTGCTAAATAAATCCTCTCTTTTGCCCTGATCGTGCCTAGTTTTTCCGTAACGGGTGCGGGCTCTACTTGGAGTCCNNTACTTGGAGCCCGCGTAATAATTGGTGCTCAGGAGCCTTTTTTTACGAAGCGGCCTTCGAGCACTCGAAGAATTTCCTCATTCCAACCGGCGGCACCCGGCAGGGAACCGCAAACCGCATTGCGCAAGCGAGCAGTGAGTTCGGGGCGCAAGCCTGCTCGCGAATCCGGAAGGATGATGGGGTGATCGACGGCCAAAAGGAGAGGAAGATCCGCGGCGGCGCTGCCGATTCCTACCGAGCTCAATCGCGAGCGCATGGATTTGCGATAGAGCTGCATCAAGTACCGCACCGCGCGCCCCTGATCATTTCCAGAACGCAGCTCCCAAAAAGGTTCGCCCGGGATGGCGTCCCATCCACGCTGCCTGGCTGCTTCCGCGAAGCGAGTGGCGGCAACGGCGACTTCGCCGGCAAAAAAGAACCGCTCGCTGAATTCGCGATCGCGGGACAATTCCGCTTCACGTAGC
>PLJR01000362.1:12202-19295 GCA_003140295.1 Acidobacteriota bacterium | reverse complement strand
GCAGCTCGAGGCCGAGCTCGCGCAGTTCGCGGGCGCGGAAGCGGCGCTGTTTTTCAACTCCGGGTACGCGGCGAATGTCGGCCTGTTCAGCTGCATCGCCGGACCGCAGGACGTCATTTTCTCCGATGAAGCGAACCACGCCAGCATCATCGACGNNTGCGCCATTGCGAATCGGGCGCTGCGCAGAAATTCATCGCCACGGAAAGTGTATTCAGCATGGATGGCGACCGCGCTCCACTCGGGAAACTGGCGGCCATCGCAGAGCGCTACGGCGCTGAACTTATCGTGGATGAAGCGCACGCCACGGGCGTTTTTGGTCCTGGTGGGCGCGGACTCGCGGCGCGATCGGGCGTATCCCGCGCGCCGCTAGCTACTGTTCACCCTTGCGGCAAGGCGTTCGCCGCCATGGGGGCTTTTGTTTGCTGCTCGGAGACGCTCAAGCAATACTTGGTGAATCGCGCGCGAACCTTTATTTTCAGCACCGCGCTGCCACCGTATGTGGCGGCCCAGCTTCGCGCAACCGTCGGAATCGTCGCGGCCGCCGATTCCGAGCGGAGCCGGCTGGCCAGTCTGCACGCGTTCCTGCGCGGGAAATTGCGGGATGCGGGTTTTGAAACGGGCCGCAGCGATTCACAAATCGTGCCCGTGATGCTCGGCAGTAATGAGCGTACCGTGCAGTTCGCGGACGCTTTATCGCAGGCGGGTTTCGCCGTGCGAGCGATTCGCCCGCCGACAGTTCCCGCGGGGACTTCACGTTTGCGATTATCGCTCACGGCGGCGATGCAGCTCCCCATGTTGGAGCGCCTCGTCGGCGCAATGATAAGTATTCGCGAGCAACTCTCCGCCTCCCTCTGCAGCACCGGGCTATGAAGGACGATTTCTTCATCACCGGGACCGACACTAACGTGGGCAAGACGGTTTTGTCGGCGCTGCTGGTCGCCGCGCTTGATGGAGTCTATTGGAAGCCGATTCAAACGGGCGCGTGCGAAGGGACCGATCGCCAAAGCGTGATGCGCATGGCGGAAGTGCCGGAGGGCAGGACGCTGCCCGAATGCTATTGCTTCGATCCGCCCGTCTCCCCGCATCTCGCCGCGGAGGCTGGCGGCGTATGCATCGACCTCGGCCGAATTGAGCGTCCGGCGCGCTTATCGCCGAACGATCCGCTTATCGTCGAGGGCGCCGGAGGGATTGCGGTGCCGGTGAACGATTCAGAATCCATGCTGGACGTGGTGCGCAAGCTCGGAATGCCGGTGATCGTGGCTTCACGGTCGGCGCTCGGTACGATCAATCACACCGTGCTGACCGTGAATGCGCTGCGCATCGCGGGCGCCGATGTGCGCGGCGTGGTGATGATCGGCAAGAAAAGCAAGGATAACGAGCGCGCCGTCGAGCGATTTGCCCGCGCTCCCGTCATGGGGCGCATACCCCATCTGGAGTGCATTGACCGCGACACCCTGCTGGAAACATTTCACGCCCATTTTGACGCGAGATATTTCCTATCCTGATGCCCGCTAAATCCAGCTCGCCGCCTGACGCTCTCGCCGAGAAAACGCTTTCGCCCTGGCATCCTTTCACGCAGGAGGTGCTCGATCCCCAACCCATTCTCATCGACCGCGCACAGGGGGCGTGGTTGTATACGGGCGACGGGCGCAAGCTGCTCGACGCTATCTCTTCGTGGTGGGTCAACCTGCACGGCCATGCGCATCCGGCGATTGCGACAGCCATCGCCGCACAGGCGCGCCAGCTCGAACACGTGCNNTTCGCGGGATTCACGCACGAGCCCGCGCTCGAGCTGGCGGCGCGGCTGCGGCGCGTGCTGCCGCCGGAGCTTGCGCACATTTTCTTCTCCGATGACGGCTCAACCGCCGTGGAAGTGGCCCTGAAGATGGCTTTGCAGTACTGGCACAACCTGGGCAGGCAGGAAAAAAAACGTTTGGTCGCGCTCGAGCACGCTTACCACGGAGATACGGTCGGGGCCATGTCGGTGGGAGCGGATTCGGCGTTCGTCGCGCCGTTCCAGGACTTGCGATTTCCGGTATCGCGTGTTCCCTCAGCCTATTGCTTTCGCTGCCCGGTGGGAAAAACGCGCGCGACCTGCGATATCGAATGCGTCGAACCGCTGGCCCGCCTGTTCGAGGAGCATCACCGCGAAATCGCCGCGCTGATCGTCGAGCCCCTGCTGCAGGGGGCAGGCGGAATGATCGTGCACCCCGTGGAATTTTTGCAGCGCGTCCGGCGCCTCTGCAGCGAATATGACGTGCTGCTGATCGCCGATGANNTACGAGGTGCTGCTGATCGCCGATGAGGTCCTGACGGGTTTCGGCCGCACCGGCCGCATGTTTGCATGCGAGCTGGCCGCCGTGGTTCCTGACATCATGTGCCTTTCAAAGGGGCTGACCGGGGGCTTCCTGCCGATGGGCGCCACCCTCTGCACGGGCGCCATTCACGAGACGTTTTGCGGCGCCGACCGCGGCCGCACTTTTTTCCATGGGCATTCCTACACGGCCAATCCGCTGGGGTGCGCGGCGGGCATCGCCAGCCTTGAAATTTTTGATACCGAACCGGTATTCGCAAGAATTGCCGGCATTGAGAAAATTCATCGCGAGAGAGCGAAGGCCCTCGAGGGGCATCCCGCGGTAGGGGATATCCGCATCATCGGCACGATGATGGCAGTTGAACTCGCGGTGGACGACCCCGGATATTTTTCGCATTTGCGTCCGCTGCTATACCATTTTTATATCGAAAAAGGATTGCTGCTGCGGCCGCTCGGAAACGTGGTGTACGTGCTGCCGCCATATGTGATTTCGGAAGAGGAACTGAATTATGTGCACGACGTGATCGTGGATTCCCTCAAACTCGTGCTCCCGCACGCTGCAGCGGGCTGAGGCGTTTAGCAAGTTTGTTCAGCGAGCCAGCGAAGGATATAGCCTCGTCGCGACCGCCAGCAGTCCGACAAAGACGATGCACAGAAAGCCGAGATTGATGAGCGGGCCGTGCAGGGTTTGCGCGTGCGCGATCATCATGCCGCGCAACGCATCCACCAGATAAGTTAGCGGGTTGATGACGGCTACGACGCGCAGCCACCGGGGCATAAGTGCGAGAGGATAGATCGCATTGCTGGCGAAGAAAAGCGGCATGGTCATCAGCTGCCCAATGCCCATGAACCGCTCGCGCGATTTCACCAGGCAAGCGATGATCAGCGAGAAGGTGGAGAAGATAGCCGATCCCAGCATTACCGCCAGCACCACGCCGGCGATCGAAAACGGATTCCACCGCACGTTCACGTGCAGAGCGAGCACCGTGAGATAAATCACCACCGCCTGTATTACGCCACGAAATCCCGCGGACACTGCCTTGCCAAACACCAGAGCGGAGCGCGGCGCGGGACTCACCAGCAGCTTGTGAACAATGCCCAGATCGCGCTCCCACACCACGGCCACACCGTAAAAAATTGCCGCGAAGAGCACGCTCTGCGCTAGGATTCCGGGCGTCAGGAAGGCCAGGTAGCTGACGCTGCCGGTAGGGATGCCGCGCACGCGGCTGAAGACTTCGCCGAACACTACCAGCCAGAGTATCGGCTGCACCGCGCGCGCCAGCACTTCGGTGGGGTCGCGCATCACCTTCAGCAGCTCCACCTTGGCGATGGCCGCGCTGTCCCTGAAAAAATCCAGGAACGCTGATGATTCAGCCGAGGCGATTAGCTGTGCGTCGGGCTTGGCGGACGTCACGATAATTTCCTTCCTCTTGTATGGTGCCCCCACTGTAATGCGCGAAGACATCGTTGAGCGTGGCCCCCGGCCCCAGGCCATCCTTCAGTTGCGCCGGTTTTCCGACTGCGGCGACCTTGCCCAAATGCAGGATAGCCAGCGCATCGCACAGCGCGTCCGCCTCTTCCATGGCATGGGTCGTGATCAGGACTGTCATTTGATAATCACTGCGCAGCTCGAGAAGGCGTTCCCATACCGTTTGGCGCGCGACAGGGTCGAGACCGATGGTCGGTTCGTCGAGAACCAGGACCGCGGGCCGGTGCAGCATGGCCTGCGCTAGCTCCAGCCGCCTGATCATGCCCCCCGAAAAATACTTGGCGAGCTTATTGGCGGATTCGGTCAAGCCCATGAAGTGCAGGGCTTCCGTTATGCGCCGCTTGCGGTCAGCGCTTGCGATTCCGTAAAGCTGGCCGAAGAGATTCAGGTTTTCGTACCCTGTCAACGCTCCATCGGCGGAGAGCAGCTGGGGAACGTAGCCGATCCTGCGCCGCACGTCGCCCGGCGATTTTACGATGTCGAACCCCGCGACGGCCGCCGTGCCCGAAGTCGGATCGAGCAGCGTTGTCAGCATTTTGATGATGGTGCTTTTACCCGCTCCGTTGGGACCCAGCAGCCCGAAAATTGCGCCATAGCGGACGTGCAGGTTCACATGATCCACGGCCGTCATGTCGCCGAACCGCCGCGTCAGGTCAAATGTCTCGATGGCGTAGGAGTCCCCGGAATGCGCCAAGGTCTCGGCGGGATCCATCGCGACATTTTTTGCGGTGCCCATCGTCTCTTCGATTCGCCCTTGCAACCACACTGACAGTTGGACGTGGAACAGATGTTCGCGCGAATTAGCAGGATAATCTCGTTGTTACGATCAAAGCAAATCGGAAGTTACCAGCTGGGCCCGTCCACCCAATGATCGCAGCACCTATTGCAGCCTCATTGCCGGTGCACCCCCGCCGTTATAGACTCCTTGGCCGGATGACACGATCAAATAATGCGGCAGTCCCGGGCCTGCGGGCCACAATCGCACCCAGCCGCTCGGTAACCATGATTCCCTCAATGACGTCCTACTCACGGTTCTCCATAATGAAGACGGCTACCGTAGCGCTGATTGCGTTGCTTCTGCTGGCATTCTGTCCGGCGGGATCATCAACCAACTCCACTCTCGAGCGGCTGTATGTCTACAACTACGAAAATGTTCTCGGAACGTCTCTCGAGCTGAAAATTTTGGCTGCTTCGTCGGCGCAATCGGAAAAGGCGCGGGACGCCGCGCTCGCGGAAATCGACCGCGAAGCGAAAATTCTCAGCTCCTGGGATCCGGATAGCGAATTCAGCCGCTGGTTTCGCACTCGGGAACAGGCTGTCCCTATCTCCCCGGAACTCTTCGAAGTCCTGAGCTTGTTCGACCGCTGGCGCGGCCGCACCCACGGAGCACTCGATGCTTCAGCGGAAACGATTACCCGCGTCTGGCAGAACGCCGCCGCCCAAAAGCGACTGCCCACTGCGCAAGAGCTTCAAACTGCCGTAGCAGTCGTGCGGCAGGTCCACTGGACGCTCGACGCAGCGAACCGGACGGCCACTCACACCAGCGACGCGCCCCTGGCGCTAAACTCATTCGTTAAAAGCTATATCGTCGGCCGGTCCGCGGACGCCGCGCTAGGTGTTGCGGGCGCGCGAGCCGTGATTGTGAATATCGGCGGCGATCTTGTCGTTCGCGGCGCTTGGAAAGAAGTTGTCGCCATTGCCGATCCGCGATCGGACGCCGAAAATGACGCGCCCATCGCGCAGTTGGTGATTCACGATCGTGCCGTGGCCACCAGCGGAGATTACCGGCGCGGTGTCGAAATCCGCGGGCGGCACTATTCTCATATCGTCGATCCGCGAACCGGCCAGCCCGCCGGCCGCATCATCAGCTCCACCGCCGTAGCCCCGAATCCCGCCGACGCCGGCGCCCTCGCCACGGCGCTGTCCGTGCTTCCCCCGGACGAAAGCCGCACGCTCGCCGCCTCAATTACCGGAGCGGAGTTTCTCCTGGTCACCGAAAACGGCGAGAAAATTACGAGCCGGGGCTGGAGTGCGCTGGTAGCGCCGGCCACGCCTGCTGCAGCCGCTGCGGAGCGTATTCCGGCCGCGCCCAAATTTCAAACTGTTGCGGCACAGCAACCCAATGCCGCGGTTTGGAATCGCGATTTCGAGTTGACCATCAGCCTGGAGGTGGCCCGCATCCAGGAAGCCCGCGCCTTGCGTCCTTTCGTGGCGGTCTGGATCGAGGACCAGCAGAAGTCCGCCGTGCGCACGATCGCTTTATGGTATGGAAAGTTCCGCTACCTGCCCGAGCTCCACATCTGGTACCACGATGAGAGCCTGCAACCCGAAAACGTGGTCTGGCACATCATGAATTCCATCTCCAGCGCCACCCGTCAGCCCGGCAAATACAAGCTGCGCTGGGATGGCAAGGATGAGTCGGGCAAACTGGTTCCGGCGGGAAAGTATATCGTGCTGATCGAGGCTTCACGCGAGCATGGCACCTATCAATTGATTCGCCAGGAAATGGATTTTAACGGCACCCCCAGGCAGATCGACCTCCCCGGCAACCTGGAGATTGCGTCGGCTTCTCTTGACTACCACCAAATCGCCCATTAGCGTCGGCGCCGAGCCTGGCGATCTGCCCCCCAGCCCGCCTGCGCGTCCGGGGCTGCACTGGAAGCGGCGCATCGCCTCGCTATCGCGCTGGTTGCACACCTATCTCTCGATGTTCAGTTTCATGATCCTGCTTTTTTTCGCCCTCACGGGTTTCACCTTAAATCATGCGGACTGGTTCGCGGGCGAAAGCGCTACATCCAAATATCAGGGCGCGCTCGACCGCGCCTGGATGGGCGCCACTGGCTCGAAAGATGTCGCGAAACTTGAGATCGTCGAATACCTCCGCAGAGTCCACGGCATTCGCAGCGCCGTCAGCGATTTCCAAGTGGACGATGAGCAGTGCGAAATCTCCTTCAAGGGACCGGGATACGAAGCGGGCGCGATCGTCGATCGCGAGACTGGCAAGTACGAATTGAGTGTGACGCATTCCGGTTTCGTTGCCGTGGTCAACGATTTGCACAAGGGCCGCGACACGGGTACGAAGTGGTCCGGCATCATCGATTTTTCCGCGATCCTGATGACGCTTGTATCTCTCACCGGCCTCACGCTCATTTTCTTTTTGACCAAGCGGCGGTTCTCTGGTTTGGCGCTTTTCGCGATTGGCGCGCTATTCTTTTATCTCGTCTACGCGGTATTGGTGCGGTGAGTTTTTTCCGACCGCGATCGGCGCCATCTGATCCACGCGCGGCCGC
>PLJR01000362.1:0-12173 GCA_003140295.1 Acidobacteriota bacterium | reverse complement strand
GCGCGTTACTTGGCCCGTGACGAGGATGCGGTACGCGCGCTCGCTGAGGACTTGCTCGCGCAAGGCTGGCTTCGGCACCCCGCTGGCGGCGCCCACGACGATCCCAACGATAGGGCGAGCAGCGCAGCGATAGAAGTTCACACGGAGGTTTACGCGCGCACCGAGGACGGAATTCTGGCCATTGCCGGCCCGCTCGACGTGACGCTCTACACCCGCCCTGGCTGTCACCTTTGCGAAGAAGCGAAGAAAAAAATGGCCCCGCTGCTACGCAGTGCCGGGGCCCGGCTCCGGGAAGTCAACATCGATGCTGACCACGTCTTGCGCGCGCGATACGACTTCGACGTGCCCGTGGTACTGCTCGGCACCCGCAAGGTAGCCAAGCACCGCGTGGATATCGAGCAATTCAGGCGGCAACTGGAAGAAGCGCGGCTCGGCGGCCGGAATTCTTAGCCTCGCAAAAAAATTGCGAGTTATTCCTCAACACGCGGTTTGACGCCGACACCTTTGTCCGGCACATCACCGGCCCGTCCTTGCACCCGATCGTACTCAGTCACTTGGCACGTTGAGCCGAGCGCCTCGTTATAGTAAGCAGGCACTCCGATCGCCGAGCGCAGCTCCTCGTTGAACCGCCGCATGGCCTCGAGCTGTGGCGCCAGCGCCGGAAATTTGCGCCCATCGTCGGTGATGAAAAATTTCTGGTAGCCCGCGTCCCACAAGCGCGTGAATTGACCGTGCAGCAGCAGGGTGGGAGCAATCGTCATCTGGAAGCGGCCGTCGGGCAGGCGGCGGAATTCGGCGGCGCAACCGTACTTCTCCACCCGCATCACTCCGCCGGTGTTCCGGACCTGAAAGCCGAGCGCAGGCAGCGTTTCGAGCGGTTTCGCATCGATCGGATTATTGACGTCCCACATGTCCGTTAAGCTTTCACATTGCGTCTACGCTGTCAAATCAGCGATTCAGCGAGTAGACGTGCGATTGAAGTCATTGGGGCTCTCCGAAGCGCTCCCAGTTTGCCAGCCCTCGCCGTGCACTACCCTTCCGCCTCCTTTTCCGCTAAGCTAACTCATTCGGCCGGCGTTGAATACTCAGGAGCCTTTGCAGCATCTATTTCACAGGGGCCAGAGGGGCTAGCGAGTACCGCGGTTCGAAGCCCGCTCAAATCTTGAGACTTATTGTAAAATAATGAGTTACGTGAAGGATATCGTTCCCTCGATGACGTCTGAAAACTTGCACCTGGGTGCCGGCGTCCTGGAACGTATCGGTAATACGCCCCTTTTGCGTCTGGAACGGGTGGTCAGCGCCTATCCCCACATGGGTTTCTTCGCCAAGGCCGAATGGTTCAATCCCGGAGGATCGGTAAAGGATCGCGCGGCCCTCAGCATGATCCGCGAAGGCGAGCGCGCAGGTCAATTGCGCGCCGGGAAGACGATCCTGGACGCCACCAGCGGCAATACGGGCATCGCCTACGCCATGATCGGAGCCGCACTGGGTTACGCCGTGCATCTGTGCCTGCCGGCCAACGCCAGCCCTGAACGCAAGCGCATTCTCGCGGCGTATGGCGCGAAAATCGAGCTCACCCCGGCCGACGACGGCTCCGATGGCGCCATCCGCAGGGCTCGTGAAATTTACGCGTCCGCTCCGGACAAATTTTTCTATCCCGACCAGTACGGCAATCCGGCAAATTGGCAGGCGCATTACCGCACTACCGCGCCGGAAATCTGGGAGCAGACCCACGGCCAGATCACTCATTTCGTTGCGGGCCTGGGCACCAGCGGCACGTTTGTTGGCGCATCCAAACGTCTCAAGGAATTAAATCCGGCCATCCGTTGCATCAGTCTCCAGCCCGACTCCGCTTTTCACGGGCTCGAGGGCTGGAAGCACATGGAAACATCGCTGGTCCCGAAAATCTACGATCGCTCGATGGCCGATGCCGATCTGGTGGTTCGCACCGAAGATGCCTACCGCATGGTCAAGCGGCTCGCGCGCGAGGAAGCCATGCTCGTCAGCCCTAGCGCCGCCGCCGCCCTGGTCGGATGCCTGCAAGTGGCTTCCTCCCTCGGGCGGGGAGAGCGCGCCGTGATCGTGACGATTTTTGCCGATGCCGCGGAAAAATATTTGAGTGAACGCTTTTGGGATGAGAACTGAATCGGGCCACACCCTCGAGTAAAAATGCTCCTGTTAAATGAAGCACTGACGAACGAAATTCGCGCGCACGGCGCGCGGGACTATCCCAACGAGACGTGCGGCGCGCTACTCGGCTTGGACGGCCCCGCTGGCGATACCGGCGGCTCGCCTCGCCGTGAGGTACGCGCCCTGTTTCCCCTAACCAATCGCCGCGACGATTCGCCTCGCAACCGGTTTTCGGTCACTGCCGATGATGTTCGCGCCGCCGAGCGCGCGGCCGCGGTCGGCGGGCTCGAGCTGGTCGGCTGGTATCACTCGCATCCCGACCATCCGGCGCGGCCCAGCGAATACGATCGCGAACACGCTTGGCCTTGGTACAGCTACGTGATCGTCAGCGTCGCCGCCGGCGAGCCGCGCGACATGACTTCCTGGCTGTTGGCGGATGATCGCTCGCAATTCCATTCGGAAGAGATCGCGAGCCTGCCGGGCGCCACCGCCCGCCACAGCCAATAGTGTAGGCGGCGCCGGCTGAATGATCGCGGCCCGGAACGCTCGGTCAGCACCGCCCCTGGAATTGTCGGCCAGGCGCACGATATTTTGAGATTCGATACGGGAGGCATGGAATGGCGATCAAGCTTGAAATTCCCACGGCGCTGCGTCCGTTTGCCGGCAAACAATCCAGCCTGGACCTCGAGGCAGCCACGGTGGGCGAAGCGCTCAAGAGCCTTACCAACACATATTCCGACTTGCGGAAGCATCTCTACACCGATGATGGACGCATCCGCAGCTTCGTGAATATTTACGTGAACGACGAAGATATCCGCTACCTCGAAAAGGAAAACACGCCCATTAAAGACGGCGATACGATCAGCATCGTGCCTTCCATCGCCGGCGGGCGCTGAGCCGTTTCGATTGCAGCTTTGAAGGAGATTTGATTATGCCGATAATTACCGGCACGCCCGCGGCGTCGGAAACCGGCCGCACACTTTCTAAAGAGGAAATTGCCCGTTACAGCCGCCATTTGATCATGCCCGAGGTGGGCATGGAGGGCCAGCTGAAGCTCGCGCGCGCCCAGGTCTTGATGATTGGCGCAGGCGGGCTCGGCGCGCCTCTGGGCCTTTACCTGGCCGCCGCAGGCGTAGGCCGGCTCGGCATCGTCGATTTCGATGTGGTCGACTTCACCAATTTGCAGCGGCAGATCACCTTTTCCACCTCCGATGTCGGCCGGCCGAAAATCCAAGCCGCGAAGGAGCGCCTCGCGGGCCTCAACCCGGGGATTCGCATCGACACGTATGAGACTCGCCTCACCAGCGACAATGCCCTGGAGCTGTTTCGCGATTACGACATCATCGTCGATGGCACCGATAATTTCCCCACCCGTTATCTGGTCAATGATGCCTGCGTCCTGCTCGGCAAGCCCAACGTCTATGGTTCCATCTTTCGCTTCGAAGGCCAGGCTACGGTGTTCAATTATCCCGCCGGTCCCTGCTACCGGTGCCTGTATCCCGAGCCGCCCCCGCCCGGCCTCGTGCCTTCCTGCGCCGAAGGCGGCGTCCTCGGCGTCTTGCCGGGCATCGTCGGAGCCATTCAGGCCATGGAGACTATCAAGCTGATTTTGAAAACCGGTGAGCCCCTCGCGGGGCGCCTGCTCCTGTTTGACGCGCTCGCCATGCGCTTTCGCGAGCTGCGGCTGCGCAAGAATCCGGCTTGCCCCATCTGCGGCGAGCATCGTACGATCGATAAGTTAATCGATTACGAAGAGTTCTGCGGAATTCGTGGCGAGGAGGCAGCCCCGGTGACCAATGGTATACCGGAAATCACTCCGCGCGAGCTCAAGACCAGGCTCGATCGCGGTGACGACTTGTACATTCTCGACGTGCGCGAACCGCACGAATATCAAATCTGCAACTTGCACGGCAATTTGATTCCACTCGGCCAGTTGCCGAACCGCGTGAATGAGCTCGACAGTTCCCGCGAAATCGTCGCCCATTGCCGCAGCGGAAAGCGCTCGGCCGACGCCGTCGAGTTTCTGCGCAAAGCCGGCTTTCAAAAGGTTTGGAACTTGAAGGGTGGCATACTCGCTTGGTCGGATGAAGTTGATCCTTCCGTGCCCAAGTATTAGCTTGAATTATGTACGGGTGCGGGCTCTACTTGGAGCCCGCGCAATTTATGTAGCGGCCTCGAAATCAAAAAATCGACCCGCATCCTGCGGAAATTGGTGGAGGACGAATGGCTGACGTTAAAATTACTGCGCGAAAGAATGGCCCGTATCGCGTGGAGGCTCCAGAAGGTTCCCTCGAGTTGATGGATGCCGACGGTACCAAATACGACCTTACCGGCAAGACGGCTTTCGCCCTCTGCCGCTGCGGTGGCTCGGTCTCGAAGCCCTTTTGCGATGGCACGCACAGCCGCATCGGGTTTCAGGCCGCCGAAGCCGCGGTCAAAAAAGAATCCGAACAGGCCTCCAAACCCGACACAAAATAATTCGACCGCTCGGTGCAGCATTGCGTTCGCATTTGCCGGACGTTGCCCGACTGGCCCGCGTTCGCCCGGCAATCTCCCGCACCGCGCCCTTATTCCGGACACGCCGCCTCGCCTTTTTGCGTTTATCTTGGTATGTTGGCGGCCCTTTTCGGTCAACCGCCACCACGATGAACCCACATTGGGAATCGATTTATTGCCACAAATAGCCTGCTTCGCCCCTCTGGGTAACTTGGGAAATATCTCGTAACCTTTTGATACATCCTCGCGGGACTTTCCATCCTGATTCAGGAACTCCACTTTGGTACAGCTTTTGTAAATAACACATTATAAAGGTACTAAAAACATCGGCCCGCACGCCCCCAAAGGAACAGAACGTGCCTTAACTTATTTGCGCTCGGTCATCCGAGAGCACTGCGAAATCAGGCTTGGGGGCTAAGTGGTTCTTGGGCAAAAACTCGGTCGCTATTTTTCTCCGCTCCGCTGGCCCTTGGCCGCGATCGTCTTGGCTGGGACATTCTTGCTGGGCAGCTGGCTGCGCCGCTTCAACGTTCCCTCTGACTTCGTTCTTTATTCTTACCTTCAGATCGTCGGCACTTTGCTGTCCTTTACTTACGCATCCAATGCGCTGGTACGCTTTCGCGGGACGCACGATCGTTTAACCCTGATCCTCGCGTTCGGATTTGTGCTCTCCGGGCTGATTGAAACCTTCGCGCTCTTCGGAATTTACGGCCAGGTGGTCGCGGGAATTGACCAGGCCCGTGTGCCCATGGCTTGGATGGTGGGGCGCACTCTTCTGGGAGTCCTGCTGCTTACCGCCCTCCTGGTCGAACGCCGCGTTCCGCACTCGCGCGACCCCGCACGCGAGATCGCCATCGCCTTCATCGTCGTCGGCATCGTCGCTTACTTTACCAGCGCTGCTTATCTCGGCACGCCCATAGAACCAGCCATTCACCCCGCCGCCCGGTTCGCCCGGCCCTGGGATCTGTTTCCCGCGGCGTTGTTCCTGGTGGCGGCAATCGGCTTCGGCCGGCGGCCGCGCGTCTCCCGCTCCGCGTTCGATCATGCCTTGAATGCCGCGCTGTGGATGAACGTGATGTGCCATCTTGTAGCTACCCAATCCTCGCAAATTCTTGACGCTCCCTACACCCTGGCCCAGCTTTTGAAGGTTGCTAGTTATGCGGTGGTCCTGGGCGGCACGTTGCTCGACAACGCCCGCCTTTTCGAACAGGTTCGCCGTCTGGCCACCAGCGATTCTCTCACCGGCCTCGGCAATTACCGCACCCTGCTGAACATGATCGAAGGCGAAATCCAGCGCTCGCAGCGCACCGGCCGCCAGTTTGCTCTCCTGCTGATGGATCTCGACGGCTTGAAACAGATCAACGATCGCCACGGCCACTTGGTGGGCTCGCGCGCCATCTGCCGCCTTGGGAACATCCTGCGCCTGCACTGCCGTGCCATCGATACGGCTGCGCGCTATGGAGGCGACGAATTTGCCCTGGTGCTGCCTGAAGCGGGCTCGGAAGCCGCCGAAAGTGTGGGCCGCCGCATCTGCGAACGCCTCGCAGCCGACGGCGAAGCGCCCGGCATCACCGTCAGCGTGGGTGCTTCAGTTTTTCCTGTGGACGGCCAAAGCCTCGAGGAACTCCTCGATGCCGCCGATCGCTCGCTCTACAAAATGAAGCATCGCAATACCCGTAGGCTTTCGCTGGCGCAGGTGGCCGCATGCCTGTAACGCGGATTTTCTGACATGGCCTCCGCACCAAAGGAGTATTTGGGACGGCGCGCTGAACAGCGCATGTCCATGTCGGTCGCCGTACACCTGTCGGGTCATCTCCAGAACCCCGGCGTGGAGACGGCCTTTACCGAGAACGTCAGTTCGCGGGGCGCGCGAGTCATTTCCGTGCGTCGCTGGCAGACTGAAGACCGGCTGAACATTGCGTTGCTGCCGGGAGATTTTCGCGCCAATGCGCGCGTAGCCTACTGCCATCCCTTGCAGGACGAGGGGTATGCCGTGGGACTCGAGTTTCTCGAACCGGTGGGACGCTGGGTGCTGAACCCGGCGTCGGTACCGGGAAATAACCTGCAGGGATAGGAGGACGGAGAAGTCAAAAACCAGCGCACAAATTTAAATATGAAAAACGCCGGCTGTTCCCTGGCAGAGGGGCAGCCGGCGTTTTACTTTTCGCCCTGGGACCGGGATTCGGATTCCGGTCAACTCTTCGCCCTCGCATCTTCAGCCGCCAACCGCCTGAACACCGCAAGCGAATCGCTCACCATGCGGCAGGCCGAAAATCGTGCTGCCACCGTTTCCCGCGCCGCCACTCCTAATCGCTGCGCGAGATCTGGCGCGCCAAGCAGGCGCGCGGCCGCGGCGGCGATGGACTGCGGCGTCGCGTCGGCTAGCAGGCCATTCCGGTCATCTTCCACAATCTCCGCAATGCCGCCCGTCGCTGTAGCGATCACCGGCAGCGCATGCGCCATGGCGTCCAGCAACGATGTCCCTCCTCCTTCGTGCAGCGACGGGAATACGAACAAGTCGCACGCCCCATAAACCGCGCCTACCTCCGCAACAAAGCCCGCGAATATCACCGCATTCGCAATGCCCAGCGCAGCCGCTTGCCGCTCGAGCGCGCCGCGCAACGGGCCATCGCCGGCAAGCAGTAGCCGGCAGCGCGGCCAGCGCCACTCCGTAGCTCCCCTGTGCAACTCCGCGAAGGCCTCCAGCAGCAGCGCGTGCCCCTTTTCCGAGGTGAATGACGCGACCAGCGCGAGTACTCGCTCCCCAGGCGCAATATTCCAGCGTTCGCGCATCCCCTGGCGCGCTTCCGCGGAAACGCTCGGCGGAATTTCCACCCCATCAGGCACCACAACGATGCGCTTGGGGTCGAGGCCCGCCGCCAGCAATGGTTCGCGAACGGCCCACGACACCGCCACGATGCACGCTGCGGCCCGGTAGCGCGCCAGCGCCACTCGGCCGCGCGACACGGGAAAGGTTACGCGTCTCGCGATTACCAGTGGCGCCCGGCGGTGCGCCCGAGCCACCCAAGCGGCCGTAAGTGCGTGCGCCTCGTTAACGTGCACGATGTCGAAATGTCGTTCGCGTAGCAGGCGCAGTATCAGCCTCGCGGCCGCCAGCCGGTTGGCCGCGTGCGCAACGGCATACACGGGAATTTCCTGCTCTACGGCCCGCACGGCCAGCGGGGAGTTGCTTGTGGAAACCAGTTCCACGCGGTGTCCGCTGTCACGCAGGCCGCGCAGTAGCAACAGCGCTTGGCTTTGGCCTCCGCGCCATTCTTGCGCCAGGTCCACCAGCAGAATACGCACGGTCAGGCGTCTCCGGCCTGCGGCCACGGCCGGTCGGGAAGTTTGCCGCCCCGCGCCAAAATCCCCAGCTTGCGATATTTCATCCACACGTAGCGGGCCGAAGTCCAGGCGATCAGCGCGCCGCGATAGCCGTCAAGAAATCCCGCTTGCAACACAAATTTCTGCAGCAGAATCCATGGCGAAGCCACCCACATGCTCAGCCGCCAATGCTGCCGTCCTTGCGCGTACAGCTCCTCGGCGGCCCGCGTCGTGAATGCGTCCTGTTTTGCGTAGTGCTCCGCGAGCGTGCGAATCGAGTAGTGCCACAAGTCTCCACGCAAAATGACCTTGGGCCCCCGCTCACGCGCATCGCCTGCGGACTTTTTCGCCGTCGGCGCGCCCGTGCCCGCCGAATCCCGCGCCCCTTCCGGCCTTCGGCCGCCGCGGGGCTGCACCGATTCGTGAATCGCGCCGACAAAATGTTGCGCGTCTCGCCGGTACAAACGCACGTGATATTCGGGATACCAGCCGGAGTGCAGAATCCACTGGCCGAGATAGTTGGTCTTGCGGCTCACCTGGTAAGCCGTGCCTGCAGGCGCCCGCTCCTTCCACGCGGCGAGCGAGGCCCGCAGTTCCGGACTCACCACTTCGTCCGCATCGAGCGAAAACACCCAATCATGCCTCGCCGCGGAGGCGGCAAAATTTTTTTGCTCGGCGAAATTGGTAAAGGGACGGCTCAGGACCCGTGCGCCGCATTGTCGCCCGATTTCGGCGGTGCCGTCGGTGCTCTCCGAGTCCACGATGACGATCTCATCGACCACGCCGGCTACCGAAGACAGCGCGAGTGGCAGGTCGCGCTCTTCGTTGAACGTGATCAAAATGGCGCTGATGGGCGGCATGCCCGGAATACGGCTACAGTAACATAGGAGCGCCAGGTCCTCCGCGCGCCTTGGTTTGCCCGTCTTGGCTCGCTCCCCCTCGAATGCCGCGACTACTGCACAAAACCAATATTCGTTGGCGGCTCGGGTGCCGGCGCCTCGCGAATCGTTCCGTACTGCGCCTCGAAGCGCGCGATATTTTCGCCCAGCGCGCGCCATAGCCGCTTGGCGTGTCCCGGACTGACGATCGTGCTCGACATCAGCTTTCCGTGCGTGCCGTTGGGGAAAATATAAATGAAATGCAGCGTGAATTCTTCTGCGTTGTGATGAATCATCACCAAATTGCTGTACAGCGCTACCAGTTCTTTCTCGTCAGCCTTGATCTGAACCTGCGGAGCTTGCTGCTCGGCCATTTGGGCGCCTCCTGAGATCTTCCCTGCGAAAGTAGGTCTTCCTAAACCCTCTCTTCACGCTACCACAGAACGCTTGGGCCGCTGTCCCTCGGCAGCTGCGCGAGCCTTCCTCGCTCGTTCCGCCGGGAAACATGTCCCCAAGCCGCGATTGACCCCTATCCCTATTAAGTGTAGTTTATATTTATAGTTTAGTTCGGTTAAATGCCTGACCCAGTCCTCCAAGCCGCGGCCGTAACCCCCCGGGTGGTGGAGGCGCCCTCCATGGGCTCGCCCTCCTTACCGGAGGCCTACCGCTCCATTCCCATCCTTCCCGGCGCATCGGTGCTGCGCAAGATGCTCGCTTTCGCGGGCCCCGGCTACCTCATTGCCGTCGGTTACATGGATCCGGGTAACTGGGCCACAGACCTGGGCGGCGGCTCGAAATTCGGATACACGCTGCTGAGCGTCGTCCTGTTCAGCAGCCTCATGGCGATTTTTCTGCAGGCGCTATCGGCGAAGCTGGGAATTGCCACGGGCCGCGATCTCGCGCAAGCCTGCCGCGAGCATTATTCGCCGCGCGCGCGCATCGTCCTCTGGCTCTTGTGCGAAGTGGCCATCGCCGCGTGCGACTTGGCCGAAGTGCTGGGGTCCGCAGTCGCCCTGAAACTTCTCTTCGGCCTGCCGTTGCTGCCCGGCGTGCTCCTCACCGGCTTGGATGTCCTGATCGTCCTCGCCCTCCAAGGGCGCGGCTTTCGCTGGATTGAAGCGATGGTCATCGCGGTGATCTTCATGATCGCCGCATGTTTCACCTACGAAATTTTCATCTCGCAGCCGCTCTGGCGGGAAGCCGCCGTCGGCCTGATTCCCACCGCGGATTTACTCCGCAACCGCGACATGCTATACCTCGGCATCGGCATTCTGGGCGCGACCGTCATGCCGCATAACCTCTACCTGCACTCCAGCATCGTGCAGACCCGTGCGTTCGGCGCCGCGAACACCCAGAAACGTGAAGCCATTCGCTACGCCCTGTTCGATTCCACTCTCGCTTTGGGTTTGTCTTTTTTTATCAATGCCGCAATTCTCGTGCTCGGCGCCGCAGTATTCCATAGCCGCGGGCTTACCGGCGTCGCCGACATCTCCCAAGCCTATCGCCTGCTTTCCCCCGCCCTCGGAGCCAGCTTGGCGAGCACTGTTTTTGCCGTCGCCCTGCTCTGTTCCGGGCAGAATTCAACGCTCACCGGCACCCTGGCCGGCCAGATTGTCATGGAGGGTTTTCTTCATCTGCGGCTGAAGCCCTGGTTTCGTCGTCTGATTACGCGTTCGCTGGCCATAGCGCCGGCCGCGCTGGTAATTGGCTTTGCAGGCGAGCGGCAGGCGACCAACCTGCTCATCTTCAGCCAGGTGGTCCTGAGTTTCCAGCTTCCGTTTGCGGTGGTGCCACTCATTCAGTTTACGAACGACCGCCGCAAAATGGGAGAGTTTGCCAATCGCTTCTGGGTCGCCGTCCTGGCCTGGGTCGTGGCTGCGGCCATCATCGCGCTAAATGCGCTGCTGCTGGTTCTGATATTCCGCGGTCAAGCCTGACGTGGCGCCGGGAAACCTCCGCGCGATGGATTCGGCCCCATCAGCACGCAAAATTACGCGCCCACGCCCTAAAGGCCCCAAACAATTATGGGTTTCCGTGATCGTGCTCTGGCTGATTGTCGCCGGTACGGCGGCATACGTCCTGATCCGGTTTCGTAACGCTGGCCCGTGGATCGTTCCGGACGCGGCCAAACTGCTGCCCAACCCCGTGCCCGTCACCAGCTCAAGTCTCACGGCGGCGCGCTCCCTGTTCCTCGACAACTGCGCGCACTGCCATGGCGATCGCGGCCACGGCGATGGCCCCGACGCCGCCCTGTACAAACCGCGGCCCGCCAGCCTCGTGCAGGCGTTGCGCGCGCCCTCCATCACCGATGGCGAGATATTTTGGAAAATTACCGCAGGCCGCCGCCTCATGCCCGGTTTCAAGAATCAACTGAGCGACGAACAGCGCTGGCAGCTCGTCAATCTCCTCCGCACGTTTCCGGAATCCCCCGGATAACTTCGCGCGCGTTATTTAACGCGGATTATTTAAGCTGTTCCAGCGCCTGCGAAACTTCCTTCATGTCCGGAACGTTCGGAATGCCGACATCTTTCGCCCAGGCGATCTTCCCATCCTTATCAATTATAACGACCGCCCGGCCCGTGATGCCCTTATCCGCAAGATAAAATCCGAATTTTTCGGCCACCGCTCCACGCGGCTGGAAGTCCGCCAGCAGCGGGTACTGGATGCCCATCTTGTCGGCAAAAGCCTTGTGCGACCACACGCTGTCCACGCTCAATCCCAGCACCTGCGCGTTCAGCTTCTCGAACTGCTTCAAGTCATTTACGAAGCAGGCATGCTCGTTGGTGCACACCGGGCTCCAATCCAGGGGATAGAAAACCAGCACTACATTTTTGCCGCGATAGTCCGATAGTTTCACGTCTTTTTGGCTCTGATCCTTCAGTGTAAATTCCGGAGCGGGTTGTCCTAGGGCCACGGCCATACGATCTTCTCCTCGGCTGCTTTATTTATACAAATTATCGCTGGCGGTTGCGCCGGCGCGAATTTTTCAGCTCAGCGCCACACGCAACCGCTCTATCATCATAGCCGAACCTTCGCGCACCCTCCAACCGCGTGCATTTTTCGTAGGCGATTCGCCGCCTTTCGCCCTCCGGTAATTTCCTCACTGCGCAACCATTGTTGTAAATTATAAAGGTGGTCCAATGGAAACATCGGCCCCCAATGGAACATCGGTATGGACTTATGCGACAGGACAGCCGCGGCATAATAAACGGAGCGTAGCAGCTTCAGCACGCAAAATTGCTGCGGCTATTACCAAATCTCAGCATCGAAGTCGCTGCGCGTCGTGGGCTTAAAGTGGCGCTCTAAGCGACGGCGGCACGGATCGTTGTGGGCCGCGGCTTCAGC
>PLJR01000250.1:2301-11182 GCA_003140295.1 Acidobacteriota bacterium | reverse complement strand
TATCCCGATTGCAAAACCACGCGCCGCCTGGTGGAAGGAACCCGGATTGCCCGCCAGCCTGACGAGCCTCTCGAAGAGAAATGCCCCGATTGCGGCGCGCAGTTGGTTCGCCGCCACGGGCGATATGGCGAATTNNGAATTAGTCGAGCGGCGCGCGAAGAAGGGCCGCCAGCGCGTTTTTTATGGCTGCAACCGCTATCCCGAGTGCGATTTCACTACGGCGCACCGGCCCATTGCCGAGCCTTGTCCGAAATGCGGGGCTCCGTTCATCGTCGAAAAGCGAACCAAGACCGGCATCGTGCGCGCCTGCTTGAAAGATGGTTGTGACTGGGAGATCCCCGCGCCGGAAGAATTGGCGCCCGTAACTGTGGGCGCCGAAGTCCCCGCAAAACCGTGACGCTCTCCCGCAAACAGCCCGGCCAGCCCTTCAACCACGCGAACACCAGTGGCGCCGCTACACCCGTAAAAGCCGCGATCGGGAAATTTGTGGAGTATCTCCGCGCGGTGCGCAACGCCTCCGAGCACACCCTGCGCAATTATCAAAGCGATCTCGATCAGTTTTTGTCCTACCTTTCGCCCCCCGGAACCCCGGCCCCGCTGGTTCACAAAATCGACCATCGCATCATCCGCGAATATCTCGGTTATTTGCATGATGAGCGGCTGCAGAAAAGTTCCATCGCCCGCAAACTGGCATCGCTGCGATCATTTTTCAAGTTCTGCGCTCGGGAAGGGATGATTCGCGACAACCCGGCGAGGCTGGTCGCCACGCCCAAGCTCCCCAAACGCCTCCCCATGGTTTTGAGTGCCGAGGAGATGAATAACTTCCTCAACCAGGTAGCCACTTTGGAACCAGTCGAGCCGGCCGCCGGCTCCATCAAACGCTCCGCCAGTGCCCAGGATTCCGCGCGCCTGCTGATCGAGCGCGATCGCGCCCTGCTCGAGCTTCTGTATGCCTCAGGACTGCGCGTAAGCGAGCTGACCGGTCTGGATGTTGAGGATATCGACCGCAACGAGCAGATGCTCCGCGTTCTGGGCAAGGGCAACAAGGAACGCATCATTCCGTACGGATCGAAGGCCGAACGGGCGCTGCAGCTTTATTGGCCAATTCGTGATTCGCTGCTCGCTAAATGTGGCGCCATATTCAACAAGGCGGTTTTTCTCAATCATAGCGGCCGGCGATTGACGGCCCGCAGCGTGGCCCGCATTTTGAAAAAATACGTGCGGCTCGTAAATATCAACTGGGATCTGCATCCGCACTCGCTGCGGCACGCGTTCGCCACGCACCTGCTGGCCGACGGCGCCGATTTGCGCGCCATCCAGGAGCTGCTCGGGCATAGTTCGCTCTCCACCACGCAGCGATATACTCACGCCTCGATCCGCCAGTTGATGGAAGTGTACGACAAGGCTCATCCCCGCGCCTGATACCTGCAAACGCGCCCCGGCTATTAACTCCTCACGCTCAAGGATTTACGGTTGACGGGAAACGGCGCTGCGTCTATGTTGTGTGGCCAGCAATTAGGGATGAAATCTGAAGTGTGTCGCCAAGGACGGAAACTTTTCGCCATATGAGACATTTATCGATCACCCGCTTGCGCGCCTTCCTGTGTTTGACTGGGCTCATAGCCGTTTCCATGGCGGCATTTCCCGCCATGATTCACGCGCAGACCGATGAGATTCAAGTCTATGACGCCGAGATTGAGGAACAGGGAAAGTTCAACATCATGGTGCACAGCAACTTTACCCCTATCGGGCGTAAGGAAGCCGATTTCCGGGGCGGCATCATTCCCAACCACTCCGTCAATGGCGCGGTCGAGTGGGCGTACGGTGTCACCGACTGGTTTGAGCAGGGGCTTTATTTCCCGGTCTACACGGCTTACTCAGAGGGGCGCGGTGGCTCGCTGAACGGCTTTAAGATACGCGAGTTGTTCGTCCGGCCGCATGCCCATGACCACGTTTTCTTCTACGGCGTGAATTTCGAGTTCAGCGTGAATTACAGATACTGGGAGTTCAAGCACATCACCTCGGAGGTTCGGCCCATCGTTGGCGTGCACCTGCATCACCGGGTGGACTTGGTCTTTAATCCGATCATGGACACCGACTACACCGGCGGCCCGGGAAACCTCGAATTCGTTCCGGCATCGCGTGTAGCCTATAACCTGAACGACAAATGGGCGCTGGCCGCCGAAGAGTATTCGGATGATGGGGCTCTGCACCGCTTCAACCGAGCGCGTGACCAATTTCATGAGGTCTGGGCGGTCGTCGATCATGAAGGCAAGTTCCTTAATGTCGAAGCGGGAGTGGGAGTTGGCGTGACCCACTCGGCCGACAGATTGACATTCAAGCTGATGCTATCGCGCGACCTCAACTAAACTGCGACCTGAACTAAACGCCGTGCAAGCCGCCGCAGCACGAATCGCCTTTGGTAGNNAGCCATTCCTGGCTGTGCACGCCACTCCCTTCACCAACTCGCAACGTGATCATACGCGCGCAAACCCATCATCGAGCCGGCGCAATAACGGGTGCGGGCTCTACTTGGAGCCCGCGCAATAAAATTGACGCCCATCGCACGCCAGCCTATAATTACCATTCCCATTGATGATCGGAGGCTTGATGTACGCCGTAATTCGTAGTGGAGGCAAGCAGTACCGCGTGGCTCCAGGACAAACCGTGAAGGTCGAGCGGCTCCCGGGGAATGTCGGAGGCCAAATCACCTTCGGCGAAGTGCTCGCGGTGGGCACGGATGAGCCCAAGCTGGTAACCGGCAAGGATGCCGCCGGAGCCACTGTAACCGGCAAGATCGTCTCGCAGGACCGCCATCGCAAGGTGATCGTGCTCAAGTATAAGACGGGCGGCCAGTACAAGATCCAGCGCGGGCACCGGCAGAATTATACCGCCGTGCAAGTCAGCGAAATTACGCTCTAAAGGAATCTGGAATGGCACATAAAAAGGGCGGCGGCTCATCGGTTAACGGCCGCAATTCGCAAGGGCAGCGGCTGGGCGTAAAGCGTTTTGGCGGCCAATTCGTGCAGGCAGGCACCATTCTGATCCGCCAGCGCGGCACCAAGCATAAGCCCGGGGTAAATGTCCGCAAGGGCAAAGACGACACTCTGTTTGCCTGCATCACCGGAATTGTAAAATTTCAGGATAAGGGCCGCTCGGGCCGCTTTATCAGTGTGTTCCCGGAGGAAACGGCCGCGCCAGAAGGGGCGCCCGTCGCGGCGGCAAATTAAGATCGATAAGCTTCGAGCGGCCCTGTGCACGCAGGGTCGCTTTTTCTTTTACGGCCTGACGCAGCGCCACTGGCAGAGCCCACTAGCAGGGCCCGCTAGCAGAGCCCGCTAGCGCAACAAAAACTGCCGCTTGCGCCGTGCACGATGTTGGGGGAAATGGCTAGAGAACAATCCAGAGCAGCCGGCTTCGGAGCTCGCGCTTCGCGTGCCGGTGTGCCGATCCCGCGACGGGCGTGCCTGATCCTTCCTGACGGAAATCCTCGTGTTTGTTGACGAAGCCAAAATTTACGTCAAGGCCGGCGACGGAGGCAACGGGTGTGTCGCCTTTCGCCGCGAAAAATTCGTCCCTCGCGGCGGACCCTCGGGCGGGGATGGCGGCGCCGGTGGCAGCATCATCCTCGAAGCCAGCCAGCACGACAACACGCTTCTGCGCTACCGCTACAATCGCGAGTTTCGCGCCGATCGCGGGCGTCACGGCGAAGGCTCGAATTGCACCGGTCACTCCGGCGACGACTGGGTTTTGACTGTGCCGGTGGGAACCGTGGTCATCGAAAGCGACACGGGCGAGCGCCTCGCCGATCTAGCCGCGCCCGGCCAGCGCGTGGTTGTGGCGCGCGGAGGCCGGGGCGGGCGGGGCAACCAGCACTTCGCGAAGCCTTGGCACCAGGCGCCGCGCGAGTCCGAGGAGGGCCAGCCGGGCGAAGAGCATCATCTGCGCCTCGAGCTCAAGCTGCTTGCCGACATCGGCTTGGTGGGTTTCCCCAATGCCGGCAAATCCACGCTCATTTCGCGCATTTCCGCCGCGCATCCCAAAATCGCGGATTATCCCTTCACCACTCTTGAGCCGCACCTGGGCGTGGTTTCTGCCGACGGTACCACCGGCAAAGGCGTCGGTCGAACTTTCGTCGTCGCTGATCTCCCCGGCCTTATCGAAGGTGCCCATGAAGGCGCCGGGCTCGGCACTCGCTTTCTGAAGCATATCGAACGCACGCGCTTCATTGCGCATCTCGTCGACACTAGCGATGCCTCCGACCGCGATCCCGTGCGCGATTTTGAAATTATCTGCGCGGAGTTGGCCGCCTTCAGTCCCGAACTCGCCGCTAAACCGGCCATCGTCGTGGCCACCAAGCTCGATGCTACCGTCGACCGCGCGCGCCTCGATCGCCTCGCCGCGTATTGTGCGGGTGCCGGCCTCGAATTTCAGGCCATCTCCTCCGCCACCGGCGCGGGAATCCCGGAATTAGTCCGCGCCATGGCCGCGGCGCTCGAACGGCTGGGCCCCGCCCCAGCTACGGCCACATCTGAGGCCCCCTCTGCGGCTCTAAACACGGATTTACCCGCCGATGCCTCCGGCGAAATTCCGGGTGCCCCGGCGCCCGCGGAGCAATCGTGAGCCGGGGAGCCGCCACAACTGCCGCCGCGGTCCGCCGCATTGGCCGGTCCGCGGCAACCCCAAGCCCCAGCCTCCGTATGGCGAAAGATGTTCGCCGCATCGGCCTGTTTGGTGGCACCTTCGACCCTATTCACCTGGGCCATCTGGCCGTGGCGCACGCCGCCCAACGGCGCTTTCATCTCGAGCGCATATTTTTTGTCGTCGCGGGTTGCCCGCCGCACAAATCGGAAAGCGATCTGTCTCCCTATCCGCATCGCTTCGCCATGACGGCCCTCGCTTGCGCCGGGGAACCCCGCTTCGTGCCGTCTCTGGCGGAGGCGGGCCCCGATGCCCACGGGCATCGCATCTGCTATTCCGTCGACACGGTTCGCCACTTCGGCAAGCAATTCAACCAGCCCGGCGACCGGCTGTATTTCCTTTTGGGCGCCGATTCCTTCCTGCACTTGGCGTCGTGGAAAAATTATCAGGAGCTGCTGGGTTTATGCGATTTCGTAGTGGCCAGCCGCCCCGGATTTCCCAGCGGTGCGCTGCGCAAGGTCATTCCCGAGGCGCTTCTCGCGCCGCAACCCGCCGGCAACCATCTGCCTTCAGGAATCATCCCCTTGCGGCAAACCACGGTTTACCTCCTCGACACGGTCGCAAGCCATGTTTCCGCAACGCGTGTCCGGCAACGCCTCGACCGGAGCCAATCAGTTCGCGGCCTTGTGCCTGCCAGCGTGGAGGATTACATTAACAAACAGGCCCTTTACAAGTGAGCAGCACAAATTCCCTTCGTCCCGAGCTGCGCTCAGCCATTGCGGCCGCGCAGGACAAGAAAGCCGCGGACGTCACGCTCCTCGATCTGACGGGGCTCGGCGCCTTTACCGAAGCATTCCTGTTGTGCACGGGCTTCAGCTCGCCGCAGCTTCGGGCGATTTCCGATGGCGTCGAGGAAGCCCTCGAACAGCACGGCCTGCGTCCCGCGCATCGCGAAGGCCGCGGCGGAGCCGAATGGCTCCTCCTTGATTACGGCTCCTTCATCGTGCACATATTCACCGAGCGCCTTCGGCAGTATTACGATCTCGAGCGCCTGTGGCGCATGGCGCGCCGCATCGATTTCAGAGAGCCCGCACCCGGGGAATCCCTTTCTGCGGACAGTGTCGCGGACGGCGCCGCCGGTGGCCCGGCTTGAGCGACGTTCCGGTCCCTTGGATCGCGCACGATCCCGCCTCCGAAAAAGTGGTCGACTTAGCCCGCAGAGTCGCCGAAACCTCCACCACCGTTCTGATCACCGGCGAGAGCGGCACCGGAAAGGATCAGCTCGCGCGCCTCATTCACGAGCTTAGCCCCCGCCGCGACGCGCCTTACCTCAAAATCGACTGCGCCAGCCTTCCGCACGAGCTCGTCGAATCGGAGCTGTTCGGTCACGAGCGCGGCGCGTTCACCGGCGCGGTCGACCGCAAATTCGGCCGCCTCGAGATGGCCGGCGGCGGCACGATTGTGCTCGACGAAGTTGCCGCCCTCACCACCGCCATCCAATCGAAACTCCTCCGCGTGCTGGAAGAGCGCACTTTCGAGCGGCTGGGCGGCACCGAAACTCTCCGGATCGACGCGCGCCTCATTGCCCTGACCAACGCCGATCTCGCGCGCGCGGTCTCCGCCCACCGCTTTCGCGAGGATTTGTACTTCCGCCTCAGCGTGCTCACGGTTCAGGTGCCCGCCCTCCGCGACCGTCCTTCGGATATCATGCCGCTGGCCGATCACATGCTCGAGCGTCTCGCATTCGTCCACGGCCGCACCGATATCACGTTCAGTGAAGCTGCGCGCCAGGCGCTGGTGTCCTACGGCTGGCCCGGAAATGTGCGCGAGCTTAAAAACGCCATCGAGCGGGCTTTGGTTTTCGCCCAGGCATCGGTTCTAACCCTCGAGGACTTTCCGGAAAGCATTCGCACGGGCGGCTCCACCCCCACCTCGGGCTTGCGCTCCCTCGAGGAGATCGAGCACGAAGCGATTCAAGCGACCCTCGAAGCTACGCGCTACAAGATCACCCGGGCCGCCGAAGTCCTGGGCATCAGCCGCAAGACCCTGCTCGATAAACGAAAGAAATACGGGTTGCACTGAAGCCCTGGCGGCCCGCGCCACCACGTTGACACCATGCGCATCAAGCTCTTGTTTCTCGGCAAGACCCGCCGCCCCGAAATTCGCGTGCTTCTCGAGGACTACGCGCACCGCCTCCGGCGATTCACCGAACTCGAGATTCACGAAGTGCGCGAGGATTCTCCCGCCGCGCTCCGCAAGATCGCGATGGCTGCCGGCGCAACGGTTGTCCTCCTCGACGCCCGCGGCAAGCACATGGACTCTCCGCGATTCGCGGCCTGGCTCGGCGCCTCCCGCGATCGCGGCGTCCGCGAAATCATCTTCCTTTGCGGGGCCGCCAAAGGATTTCCGCCGGCCATGACCGACGGCGCGAACATACGAATTTCGCTTTCGCCGCTCACTTTTTCGCATGAGCTCGCGCGCGTGATGCTGGCCGAGCAGCTCTATCGCGCATTCGCCATTCTCGCGGGCCACCCCTACCCGAAATAACGGCGAAGGTGTACAACCAAGGTGTACAACATCAATATGCGCAATCACCCCCCTTTGGGAATTTGTTGGCCATCTGTGTGGCCATGCCAAATGATCCGATCCCGCTTTTCGAGTTTTGAGAGTGCCGACCGATCCGCGATGCGGCATCCCGAGTTCCGCCGTCCATGAACCAATGCGTGCGCATCGCGTACGACGAAGCCGCGCCCAACGCCACCATCGAGTTGGCCATTCTCCACCCGCTGCCCGACTACGATCTCGACGAGGTCGAAGCTCAGGTCCCTCGCGATGTCGACGTCCTGCTCGCGTCGCAGGGATTTCACGATCTGCTCGATGAAGCCCGCGCCATCCTTTCAAGCGCACTGCGTGGCGGCGAGCTCGAAGTCGTGCAACTCACCGGCGCCATTTGCAACGCCCACGCTCACGGCGAAGCCCAACCCGGCGCCGCTGCCGTACATTGCCCGGGCTTATGGCTGGTCATTCGCGAGCTTCGCGCCGCATCCGGCGAGCCCATGTCCGAAGCCGTGCGGGCCCGCGTAGCCAGAATCGCCGACGAGTTGTGCACACGCTTGCAGTTGAATTGATCGGCGGCCCCCATGGCGTCGCGCCCCCGGCAAACGGCGCTGCGCTAATCGGCGCGCAATCCTAGGGCCCAACCGCGCAGCGGCACCAATCCCGCCAGAAGCCAGGACCCAGCGCCACCCCAGCCCAACGCGCGGCGCGCGCTTGACCTTTCCCCCGCCTGCCTTCACTATTTTTGACGCTCCGGGTCGCCACGACCCATGCCCATACCGGCGCGGCTCGCGGCTGTCATACTATGGCGGACTATGGCGGAACAAAAAGGGCTGCTCATTGTTTATACCGGCCCGGGAAAGGGCAAAACCACCTGCGCTCTGGGCACTGCTTTTCGCGCCGTCGGTCAGGGAATGCGCGTCCTCATGGTCCAATTTATTAAAGGCTCTTGGCATTACGGCGAACTCGATGCCGCCAAGATGTTGGGAGACGACCGGTTCGAGATTCGCCCCATGGGCCGCGGGTTTGTCAAAGTAGGCGGCGCGCCAACCGAGCCTGAAGACCTGCGGCTTTGCGAAGAAGCCTGGGCCTTTGGCCGCGAGCAGATGGCCGGCGGCCGCTACGATCTCATCGTGTTCGACGAAATTAATTATGTGATCGGCTATCATATGCTGGACGTTGAAAAAGTCGTTGCCGCGCTAACGGCGCGCCCTGAGCCGCTCCACGTGATCTGCACGGGCCGCAACGCGCATCCCCGGCTGGTGGAAGCCGCCGATCTCGTCACCGAAATGCGGGAAGTGAAACATCCCTATACGAGCGGCATTCTGGCGCAGCGCGGCATCGACTACTGAGCTGAAGGATTCCATGGCCTGGTTCAAACGCGAGAAAAAATCCATCGAGCAGACCACGCCCCCCGACGAGCGGCGCGTTAAAACCGAGGGGCTGTGGATCAAGTGCGCCAATTGCCGCGCCATCGTTTGGAAGAAGGATCTCGAAAGCAATTCCAACGTCTGCCCCAAGTGCGAGCACCATTTTCGTCTCACCGCGCGCCAGCGCCTCGACCTCCTGCTCGACGGCCCGTGGATCGAGCACGACGCGCAACTCGCTTCCAACGATCCCCTGCACTTCGTGGATACCAAGCCTTACGCCGTGCGCTTGAAAGAAGCGCGCCGCAAACTCGGCA
>PLJR01000250.1:0-2285 GCA_003140295.1 Acidobacteriota bacterium | reverse complement strand
GCGCGCGCATGATGGAGGGCACGCTCAGCCTCATGCAACTGGCGAAAGTTTCGGCCGCGCTGGCCCGGCTCGACGAAGTTCGCTTGCCCTACATTTCGGTTTTGACCGACCCGACCACCGGCGGCGTCACCGCCAGCTACGCCATGCTGGGCGATTTGAATATTGCCGAACCGGGCGCGCTCATCGGCTTTGCCGGGCCGCGCGTGATCGAGCAGACGATTCGTCAAAAACTTCCCGAGGGCTTCCAGCGCGCGGAATTCCTGCTCGCGCACGGCTTTCTCGATGCCGTCGTTCCGCGTAAGGATCTGAAGGCCTATATCGCCAACGCACTCGATATTTTCCTCGCATAAAAATATCGACCTGCGGAAACGCTCCACCGTGTCACGCCATTGCCCATGACTTACGATGAAGCCTTGCGCTACCTGCTTACCCTCGGCCGCGAATTAGCCTCGCCCCAGCACGCCCGCGCCGCTAAATTCGACCTCGCCAACATTCGCATCCTCGCCGATCGCCTGGGAAATCCCGAGCGCGCGGTTCCCGCCGTGCACATCGCGGGGACTAACGGAAAAGGTTCCACCGCGGCGATGCTGGCCAGCATTCTGCGCGCGGCAGGATTGCGCGTCGGTCTCTACACCTCGCCTCACCTGGTGCGTA
Organism: Acidobacteriota bacterium; assembly: GCA_003140295.1. Lineage (GTDB taxonomy): Bacteria > Acidobacteriota > Terriglobia > Acidiferrales > UBA7541 > Palsa-189. The sequence goes on along the minus strand of PLJR01000250.1, from coordinate 1,631 downwards.
TCAACGAGCGCATTCGCCTTTTTGATCCCCGCATTGCGCAGCATTTGGGCCGGCACAGCGTGCCCGCCTCGAGCACCTCCGACGGAGACATTTCCGATGCCGACTTCGCCGCAACCTTCACCCGCATTCATGACGTAATCGAGGATCTCCTCGCCACCGGCAATCTTCCCGCCCATCCCACATTCTTTGAATGCGTCACCGCCATGGCCTTCGATTTTTTCGCACGCGAGAAACCGGACATCGCCGTCTTCGAGGTGGGCCTCGGCGGCCGTCTCGATTCCACCAACATCCTGGTTCCCGAGGTTGCCGTCATTACTCAAATCGCTTTCGATCACGAAAATTTCCTGGGCCATTCCCTCCCGGAAATTGCCGAGGAAAAGGCCGGCATCATCAAGCCCGGAGCCTGGGTAGTCAGCGCCGCTGGAAATCCGGCTGCCGAAGAAGTAATTCGCGAAGTCTCCGCGCGGCAGAATGCGCGCCTGGTCGATATCGACGCCGCCTACAGCATATCGGACCTGCGCTCCGTCGATCTCTGCTACGAATTTGTCGTCCGCCGTATGGCTGAAGCCGCCGAAAATTCCGGCGTCTTACATGTATCGCTGCCGCTGGCAGGCCGGTTTCAGGTTCGCAACGCCGTCACGGCCATCGCCGCTGCGCATCTCCTCGCCGAACGCGGCTTCCCGATCGACGACGCGGCCATCTCGCAAGGCCTCGCCACGGTCCGCTGGCCCGGGCGCATCGAGCGTGTGCAGGAGCGCCCGGCGGTGTATTTCGATGGCACGCACAATCCGGCTGGCGCTCGCGAACTGGCCGCTTTTTGGAAGGAACATCTCGCCGGCCGACGCATCCACCTGGTCTACGGCGCCATGCGCGATAAAGCTGTGGACGAGGTCGCGGGGCTTTTGTTTCCGCAAGCGGCGACCGTGATTCTCACGCAATCGCCGCAGCCCCGCGCGATTTCCGCGAGCGTCCTGGCCTCGATCACGCGCCATCTGGCGCACGCCCTCGAAGTCATTCCCGACCCCGGCGCCGCCCTTCGCCTGGCCCTCGAGCTCGCGGCGCCCGACGATGTGGTCTTCGTGACGGGATCGCTTTTCATCGTCGGCGATCTCCATCGCCACTGGGCCACCCACGCGGCTTCCTCCGGCACCACCGAGGACGCCTCTTGGCCGCCCGCGCCTGGAACAAAAAGCTACGGAACAAAACCCGGCTAATTCGCCACCAGCAGCGCGACCACGATTCCCACGAGAACGTAAATGAAAGCGTTCGTAGCGGAGAGAAATACCCAGCCCACGATCGTTTCCGTGCGGGTGCTTCCCGCAAACGCCATCGAGAGCATCGACGGTGGGCAAAGAATGGCCAGCAATCGTTGGTTGGGAAATCTTTGATGCAGCACTTGCCCCGAATAAATCAGGAATGCGGGCGCAATGAAAAATCCGAGAGCAGCAAACCCCAGAAGAATTTTCTGCCGAAGTGCCAAAGCCTTCCCTCTTCAGTACATTCTATTGCGCAGGCTCCAAGTAGAGCCCCGCACCCGTTATACCACCGGTCGGCGTCTCAATCGAAAATGCCCTGCACATCCGCATCACAAATCTATGCCGCTTTGGTAGCGCAGGCACCCTTGTGTTCAG
>PLJR01000116.1:3853-25250 GCA_003140295.1 Acidobacteriota bacterium | reverse complement strand
ACCAACTGAGCTACGCTCACCACAGATTCGTTCGGTGCGATTTCCAGCATGTTACTCTACCGCCGCCGGAACCGCAAAGTCGAAACAAACCCAGGCTGTCGTAGCGGGTTCCCAATTTCCGGCCGCCAGCAAACTAAGTGATATACAGGCCGATAACATCACCCACGCGGTCGAAAGTGATGTTCAGAGCGCTGGCCAGCGATTGCATTCCCGCAGTGGCCGCAAAGGCGACCAGAGCGAGANNCCTGCGAACCGAGCAGGGCGACGATGCCGATCACAAGGATCGCGATGAGAGCGAGAATCAGCACGTACTCAACCAGGCCCTGGCCCGTTTCATCCTGATGTAGGGCCAACCATGCATTTCGCCGATTTTTCACGCGTTGCCTTTCTTCGCCTTGGACGGCTAAGGTCGCCGGCGATGGGCGATTGTCTCGGGTGCAGCGAGCGGTACCGATCTCTCGGGCAATCCATCGTTCGTGTATCGGGGCCCGTTTCCCGTTCCAACTTACTCGCGTTATCTACTTGAGTATCCACACAGACCGCGACGCCATAATCGCAAGAATCGGCTGAGTGCCCAATGGAACAAGAGCGCTACTTGAGTCAGTACGGGAGTTCCGGTACGAGCGTGGACGAGCGAAAGAGTCGGAGCATTTCTCGAGGATAGTTGTGGACATCATGCAGCCGCCACGCGGGCCATGGGCCGCTGCCCGAATTTTGCGGAGTCCGGCGGCGGGGGCATATTACGCAGAGTTTATTGAAACGTCAATATATTTATACGGTTAATTTATTAAGGTCGCACTGGCCTGTAACGCCAAGAATAAGTGGGGGTCGCGTTCACTTTTCGTGGCCCAAGCGTAGGCAGTCGCGCTATAACTCATTATTGTCCACCTCTGCTCGCCGAGTCAGCGATGTGAGCGCGCTCCTGGTCAGCGCATTCTCATTCTCGAAACCTTTTTTCCTCGACAGCCCATTTCCCGGTGCCGGCAACAGCTGCTGGTTGGCAGCCGCCAATAGCGCTCCGACCGCATTGGGAGCAATAGCGTTCAACATGGCTGCACATTTCGCGGTGAATCCCAAAACAACTTCGCCTGTCCCGGAGATGCACGCCTGCACAATTCCCCTGGCTGCCCGGCGTGCGTCTATCGAGATGCCGGGCAAAGAATCCGCCAGAATGAACCAGCTGTATTCCTTGCCATGCTGCCCGGTGACCTCGACATTTCTCGGGCTTCCCGTACGCATCAGCCCAGGGTTTACGGTGGTTACCGAAATACCGTCTTTCGCCAACTCTGCTCGCAGTCCTTGGCTGAAACCGGCCAAGGCGAATTTGCTGGCCGAATATGGCAACAGGTGCGGTACTGCTATCTTGCCGCCGATCGAGCCGATATTAACGATCCGGCCAGAGCGGCGGCGTTTCATTCCGGGAGTGACTGCGAAACTTGTATATACCGACGGCCAAAAGTTTATGCGCATGGCTTCTTCGAAGTTCTCAATGCGCTGGTTCTCGACCGGCCCCACCAGAATTGTGCCGGCGTTGTTCACCAGCACATCCACGGTCCCCAGCTTTTTCTCGACTGTCTCCACCATCTCGAACACCTGATCTTTGTCGGATAAATCGCAAGCGACGGTCAGGAATCTGTGGCCATATGAGGCAAATTCTTTTCGAACCCGCGACAACTCCTGCTCGTCCCTCGCGCAGACCGCCACTGTTGAACCACGCCGAAGAAATTCGCGGGCCAAAACCAGGCCCAGCCCGCGCGATCCGCCCGTGATCAGCACGACTTTGCCCGTCAATGAATACCGGGGAGATGCTTTGCGCGCCAGAATGGCCACCGTAAATGTGATGGCCCCCAGCGCGACCGAGATGAGTTTTGTTTCACGTTTTAACGCCATAGCGGTCGGTCCTCAAGAGCGGTCGATTGGGAGATTGCAGCACGTATCCTGCGCATACGTGTCCTCTGCGCATGCGCAGGAGTTGTGTGTTTCCCGCTCCTTATGTTTTTTTGCTCTGTGTAATCGCGTGAGTAATCGTGGCTGCGAAACAACCCAGCCGCGATCAGCAAGATCGTGTACTTTGCACACAAAATGGCAGGAAGGTTATCGCCTGGCGGACTACAGAACATCTTGCTGTGCCGTAAAGTAATGGCGCGCCACAAAGTATGAAGGACTAAGATCGAACGCCGGCGTTCGGGAGGAGCGCACGAGGACAGGTGCCGCGGGCCCCTGAAGAATACCGTCAAGGCCGCCGATGCGTGGGCATGCACGCTGCCGCTGAAATCGCCCCCGCTCCGGTCTCCCCCAGCTGGGCGCCGACTGAGGCTTCCAGGTTTATCACCGCGGGTATACAATGGCACCGTTGCCGCGCAGCTACGCGCCTGTAGCTCAGTTGGATAGAGCGCTGGTCTCCGGAACCAGAGGTCGGAGGTTCGAACCCTCTCAGGCGCGCCACTACTCTATTGGATCCACACGCCTTCCTCTTTGTTCCGAATCGCAGCTTCCTGCAACTTGGGTCCGTTTGGGTCCATTAACTTCTGCGCCAGTCGCTCCTCTGCCTTACTCATCGTCTCCGGAACCGCATGCGTGTAGATCTGCAGTGTGGTCCCTACGTCTGAGTGACCGAGGATTGCTTGCGCAGTCTTCACCGATTCTCCGAGTTCATTTAGCAGTGTTGCGTGCGTATGGCGGAACGTGTGCCAACCCACATGCGGCATTTTCAGGCGGTCACAGGCCGGATGAATTTCCCGCTTCAGAATATTTTCTGGCCGAAGCGGGGTGCCAGTTCGCGAAACGAAGATCAGGTCATGGGGATCTTGTCTCGCCGCCTGGGCCTTCTGATTTCGAAGCAATGCCGCTGCTGGTGAACTCAGAGGGAGTCGACGCACGCTGCTGTGCGTCTTGGGCGTGCTGAATTGCCCGTTGTAAACGGATTCGCAGACCTCCAGCACACCCTTGTCGAGGTCCACTGCTCCCCAACGAAGTGCAATTAATTCACGCTCCTCAACCCGGTGAGAACCGCTAGCAATACCATTGACCGGTAAGGCTCCCGGATCTCGGCAAGCAACGGTTGCACCTGTTCGGAGAGGAGAAACCGATGCAGGAGTCAGTGGAGTTCAGCGCCATCGACCACCGCTGCAAAAGATGAAGGATGAAAGGCAGGCTGCGAATCCGGCCTCTTTTTGCATCCATTCTGCAACCGCGCGGTTAGAAACTCAGCTTTAACCCCAGCTGAATCGCGCGTGCTCCGCCCGACCCCAGCTGTGGGTTGGAACTGTAAGTATCCGGCGTTTGGCCGGAAAAACCGAACGGTGGTCCGGCCGAAGGATCTCCGGTGGCGCCGCCTGGGCCGCCGCTCGGATTGGAGAAGTCGGGATGGTTGAGAACATTAAAGAACTCAGCGCGGAACTCAGCTTTGAGCCGCTCCTTGAACGCGAAAGTCTTGGTTACGGAGAAATCCCAGTTCCTGAAGCCCGCGTCGCGCCACAGGTTTTGCGGCGTCGTGCCGTAGGACCCGTAAGCCGGCGGAATCAGGACGGAGTTGTTGACTGCGTAGCAGCCAAGGTTGAAAAGTGAAGCCAGGGCCAGCGGGCCCATGGCAGCAGCTTTCGCGTTACATGTAGCGTTGCTCGTAGGAGCGAGTGCAGAGCCACCACCGGGGAAAAACGGAAGCCCGCCAGATCCCCCGCTGAGAGCTCCGCCATTCGTCTCCGTCCACCCATGGATGGGGGTGAAGTCACTGGGATTGCCGAAGAAATCCCATTGTTCACCGCGAATCCCTCCCCCGGAGCCAATCTTGTTGGTTCCGCTGAAGTCGTCGGTGCCGTCGTTAAGGCCCCAGGGTGCACCACTTTGGATCAGCACTATGGAATTGATTGCCCAGCCTTCGAGCAGTTGCGCAAAACCCTTCCTCCCAGGCAGCGCATAGTTCACTGAAAATGTGAAACGCTGCCGAATGTCGAAATCCGTGCTCGCGTAAAGCTGCTGGCTCACATTCCCGTAGCTATTCGTCGGCCCAGGAAGGTTTCCGCTCGTCCCTTGGTCGGAACCTTCGCCCAAGGCGTGGGAAAAAGTGTAACCCGACGTGAACGACAGACCGTGATAGTTGCGCGCCGTTAAAGTAGCCTGCAGGCCATTGTAATTAGAAGAGTAGGCGTTATTGACGATGGTGATGTAACTCAAGTACGAGAGACAAGTATTTCCAGGGTTGAATGGTCCGCCTGAGCCGTTGGGTCCACTCCTTCTCTGAACCCTCCCAGAAGTGGTCCGAAACGCTGTGGTTTTGGCGCCGGGCTCACTCTAAGGTATACCATTGTTATCGCACCGCTTAGGCGAGTCGCTTTCTCGAGGCCTTTTGGCATCCTCACGAACATGAGGAGTTGTACAATCGTAGACCGATGCGTGCTGCTTGCGATCTCCTAGAATCCGCTGGCATTCTGAATGACGCCAAGCCTACAAAATCGAGGCTCCAGGGAAGAAGGAGACGGCCAGACTCTACGAACGCGTCTACGCAATTATTTTCGATGCGCAAAATGAACGCATTCCGCCAGTCGATAGGTCATCTCAGTTTGATCCATTTACCTGTGTTGCTGGAGCTTCACTACGAGGTGATTCCACATGTCGAGAGCCTTTCTGCCGATTTCAGAAGCTCGACTTCCTCGGACGCTATGCGGCGTTATACGCTAACGAGTGATCGGCTCCCCCTTTTCTGGCACACCTGGAGAGTTAGTTTCCGGCAAAATCTAGCCCGCAGGGGAAGGAGATTTGCCGTGAAGAGGAAACGCTTTTCCGTGGAACAGATCGTGGGCATTTTGAAGCAGGCCGAGGTGGGGGTGCCAGTGGTGGAGCTGTGCCGGCAAGCGGGGATCACCGAACAGACCTTCTACCGCTGGCGAGATCGCCCAAGCCCGCGTCCGTTATGGATATCGCAAGATTCGGGTGCTGCTGAAGCTCGAGGGCTGGAAAGTGGGTAAGAAACTGGTATATCGCCTGTATCGAGAAGAGGGGCTGACGCTGCGCTACAAGCCGCGACGGCGGAGATGTGCGGCAGCGAACCACCGCGAACGTGGCAAAGCGACTGCACCGAATCAGGTGTGGAGTTTGGATTTCGTTGCCGATCAGCTGGCCGACGGGCGGAGATTTCGCGCCTTGACCGTGGTGGATGTGTTTACTCGGGAAAGTCTGGCAATTGAATTAGGGCAGAGCTTGAAAGGAGATGATGCCGTCCGCGTGTTAGGCCGAATTTGCTCGCAGCGAGCCGTTCCGAAAACGCTGTTCTGCGACAATGGATCGGAGTTCACCAGTCAGGTGATGGACCTGTGGGCCTATCGGGCTGGCGTGCAGATCGACTTCTCGCGTCCGGGTAAGCCGACCGACAACGCGCACGTGGAATCGTTCAACGGGACGCTACGAGCCGAGTGCCTGGACGCACATTGGTTCGGGACACTCGCTGAGGCGAAGCAGATCATCGAGGCGTGGAGGCACGAATATAACGAGAGTCGTCCTCACCGGGCCCACGGAGAGAGGACGCCGGACGAAATCGCGAAGGAATTCGCGGCTAGCCGCGAATTCCTTGACACTAAAACCGCCGGAGACTCACTCTGTGCGTGATGCAGAAAAAGGGGACCGTTCAACTCCCATCACACAGGCGGATATCCTCGAGCGGTTTAAAGAGCGCAGCGTGAAAGTGTCATTCGGCGGAGTTAATGATCCAGCAGAGATCAAGAAGGCCCAGGTCGCCATTAAAGAGTTGCTATCGGAACGGGGACACAAGTTTGCAGTTGTGAACGCGACCTATGAAAACCTTCGGAGCAGCAACAATGCTGTCCGTCTCGTCTTCACCGTCACCGAGGGGAAAAGGTCAAGGTAGGGTGTTTGCACTCTCTCGATTGCCGAAATCCTTCCCTTTACGCACATCGCCAACCTGATCCTGTTACAATTTCTGTGATCGTGGAGTTCAGGCCCGCTTGCGACAAGGATGAAAGCAAAAATGGCAAAGGCAACGCCTAAAGCAAAGACAACGCCTAAAGCAAAGAATAGCGCTTTTATGAAGCCAATGCAGCCTTCAGAGCACCTGGCCAAAATTGTCGGCACAGAACCACTGCCTCGAAGCGAAGTCACAAAAAAGATTTGGGCGCACATTAAGAAGCACAAACTTCAGAACCCAAAGAACAAACGAGAAATACTGGCCGACGACAAGTTGGAGCCGATCTTTGGCAGTAAGAAATTGGATATGTTTCAGATGACTAAGGCGCTCAACAAGCACTTGAAATAAAGGGATGGAGGGTCGCAGTTCTGATGAACCGTTGCTCTGAAGCTCCAGTTCTGCACCAAGCTCTTTGAAAAATAGGTTTCGTTTCGAGTCAGAAACGAGGCACGGAAGGGAAGGGCAGAAGATTCTTCCCATTAAGTTTCGCATGAATGATTTCGGAACAATTTCGGAACACTAAGCGCCGAACAGCAAGGAAAACCATGTACTACGCCGCAACAGAAAGCAAAGCGAACCAATAGGATAGCTAATTACCTACGAACTCCGGAACCAGAGGTCGGAGGTTCGAACCCTCTCAGGCGCGCCACGTTTCCGGTTGCCAATCAGTTTTGCTGGTGTTCCGCTTCTTGCACTTATTTCCAAGCTGCGTAAATTGGCTTGCTTACCAGGAACGCCGGATTCGCACCGGCACGCGGGCGGAACTTTTGCGCGCGCCCATTGGCTACCTCGGCGACATAGAGATTGCCTTCCTGGTCCACACTCATCCCATGCGTGTTGAACAAACCCCCCGGAAAATCGCCCAGGGTTCCCCACGCATAAATTAAATGGCCCTCTAAATCGGATTTCACGATCTTCGAAGTTCTGTCGTCGGGAAATACCAGATTGCGGTCCTGCCCAATGTATAGGAACTGAGCGTTCGCCACCGAACCGACATCCCATTGATCCAGAAATTTGCCATTTTCGTCAAACACCTGGATGCGGTGGTTTGAACGGTCGCTGACATAGACTCGACGGGTTTGAGGATCAACGGCAATGCCGTGGACGGTGTTGAAGTAACCGGGGCGCTTTTCATTTGGAGCAGTCCCTTTTTCACCCCAGGCCATTAGGAACTTTCCGTTCTTGTCGAATTTAACGACGCGGTGGCCGTTGTATCCGTCAGAGACAAACATTGTGCTGTCGGGCAGCCAAGCGAGAAAGGTTGGCCGATTGAAATGTTTGTCATCGTCGCCAGCCTGGCCTACTGTGCCAATCGTCTGCACGATCTGCTTGCCGTCGTGAGTGAACTTGAAAATGGCATGATTATGATCGTCCACCAGCCAAACGTACTTATCTGGATCGTAAGGATTGATGTAGATCGCATGCGGGCGCTTGAGCATCGAATCCCACTGCGTCCACTGTTCGGTGATCTCTCCTTTAGAATTCACAACCACGACGCAATGTTCCCATCGGGCGTCGATGCCCATTCTGCCTTTCCAGGCTTGGGCAGGATCCGCGGGATCTGCGCCAGGTCCCCCCGCTCCAGGAGGGCTGGCCACCAAACCCTGGGACGCATTCCGGAACGGCACCTCGCCGGTAGGGAATGAGAGGCTCGGTCCGACGTCCGGAAGGGCCACCGGTTGCGGCCGGCGCAACAACGGCAATTCGCCACGCTGAATGATAAAAACGCGGTCGGGGCTCTCGGCGAAGATTCCTTGCACCGCGCCCCAGGTCCAGTTTTGATGGTTCGGCAGTTGCGACATCGGTTTCGGCCAGTCTGGGTCGACATCATATGGTCCGGTCAAGTCCTCGCCGCCTCTGGCGCCCGGGACTGCTACAAATCCGCTGCCCATGTTCTGCCCGAGAACTGAGGTCTGTCTGCTGGTCAGTAAGTGACCCATCACAAACGCCAGCACAATCGCAATTACAGTCAACACACTTCTGCGCATGGCCCCCTCCTGAATCGTCGTCACCGCGCAAATACGTAGCAGTTTTCCGTTGGTATGCTCTCAAACTTTATTGTAACCACGCGCCCTTCTATAGCTCGAAAGGCAGATCCAGTGCAATAGGTTGCTGCGAGGGCGATATCAAGGTCGTGAAAGTTGCAAGTCTGATAGGCTACGAATCGGCCGCCGCGTTCAATAGAACGTTCAAAAAACGACTGGCGTCGCGCCGGGAGAATATAGGAAATTGGCCTGTGAATTGGACTATAAGTGTGGCTGTAAATTTTGATGGTGATCTTTGGCTGAGCGCCCGTCCCCGCTTCGCCCGTTTTAGTGGAAATATTTTACCGTGCGGCATACATGAACACCTGCGGTGGGGCGGGATCTTCGCGCGCCGATAGAGTGTTATTCATGCTGTCGGTCATTCGTTCAACGGCGTACCCTAATAGGTTGTTTTCTGATCTGCCGCTGGAAACGTAGGAGGGTCCATGTTCAAGTGGCGATTTCGCGGGCCTCTGCTCGTCTTTGCGCAAGGCACCTCATTGCGCCGGCGAGTTGCCTACAGCCTCGCATTAGTGCGGGTTATTCTTATTCCCGTTCTGCTTCTGGCCATCTACTACTTGTTTAGCATGGGATCGATCGTCGATCGCATCGCTACCGTGGACGCACCGGCCTGGTCGCTCGCCGAACAAGCTTCGCTCGAAATGTCCGAAGCCCGCCGCACCGAGCGCACCTTCTTTCTTATTCAGGATCCGGCTGTGCTGCAAGCCAACCAGGAATCGATTGGCCGCGTCCGGCAGAATTTGGAGCAAATTCAGGAACTGGAGCCCCAGGACCGGGTGGCCACCGGCATCGCTTTGGACGCCGTGCGTCTTTACCAGCAGCGCTTTGCCGCGGCGGCTCTGCTGCTCCAGCATCCCGAACAGACGGTTATCGAGCGCGTCCAGCAGGTGGTGGATACCTACGAACGCGATTTGAACACCTTGCTGAAAAATGCCAGGCGCGAACGAAAAAGCCCGCCCATCGGGGTATTGCGTGCTCAAGTGGAATCGTTCGATGCCGAAATCACCAAGACCATCGAGGGGCGTGACCCGACCTTTCAGCGTGTCATCACCGACCTGGAGAGCTCGAGTGAACAAATTCTCAAGTCCTCCGCCGATCTGGCCACGCAGAATTGGCAGCGCGTGCAAGACGACCATCTCAAGGCTCGCCAGCTCGTCCTTCGCGCCGAGTGGGTATTGACGGTAGTTTCGTCATTCACGCTGCTGTTAAGTATTTGGATCAGCTTCGTGCTGCCTCGCGAGGTCGTCCAACCCCTGATTAACCTCAAGGAAGCCATCGACCACGCCGCTTCCGGGAACCTGGGGATTGAATTCCACATCCAGGGTGAGGGCGAAGTCGTGCAGCTTGCCAACAGCGTCCAAAAGCTTATTTTTGGCTTGCCCAATCCGGGTCCCAAGAGCAAATAATGTAACTTCTTCGCGACTCTGCAGTTTCAATTCCAACCATGCGAGGTGCAGGAAAATGTCCAAGGTCAAACCGACACCCGAGGGATACCACAGCGTTACGCCGTATCTGTTCATTAAGGGCGCGGCCCGAGCCATCGATTTTTATAAAAATGTCTTTGACGCCGCGGAGGTCCTACGCATGGCGTCTCCCAACGGTCAGATCATGCATGCCGAACTGAAGATTGGCGACTCGATGATCATGATGAGCGACGAGAATCCGCAGATCGGCGCGCTCAGTCCCTTGTCCATCGGCGGCACGGCCAGCGGTTTGCATCTGTATGTTCCGAATGTCGACGCCGTCATCGAAAAGGCTATCGATGCGGGTGCGAAACCGGTGCGTCCCGTGCAGGACCAGTTTTATGGCGATCGCAGTGGCACCGTGATCGATCCCTTCGGACATATGTGGTCGGTGGCCACGCACATCGAAGACGTCGCGCCCGAGGAGTTGCGCCGGCGCGCCGCCACGGCGCAGGCCCAGGCTGCCGGCGGCTAACTCTCAAGCCTACAAAAGACGGGTAATGACGCCTGGCGGTGTGTTGAGGAAATCTCTGCGCTCAGATCAGCGCGGGCGCAATACTTTTTTCGCGGCCGGCCCGCCATACCCGATACAATCGGGATCGCGGAGGCCACCACATGACCGAAGAAACGCACGCGCAGGACTTGATCTTATCGCGCATTGCCCAACTTGAAGCGCAGATCCGCGTCTGGAAACGCGGCGCGCTGGCCGGCTTGTTGGCCGTCGCAGCGCTTGGCCTGCTGGCGGTGACATCTGTGGGCCCGCTCGAGGTCGGCCTGATGGGCCAAACGAGTCAAACGAGCCAAACGGGCCAAACGGGCCAAACGCAGCGCAAGCCCACGCCGCGCGCGGGCACGCCGCGCCCCGCCGCGCCCGCACCCGCACCGGCGGCCCCGGCGATGCCCAAAAATATCGAGGCGGAAAGCTTCATTCTCAAGGACGCCAACGGCAAGGTGCGCGCGGAATTGTCCATGGGCGGAACCGGTCCCAGCCTCAAATTTCGCGATCAAGCCGGCATGGCCCTGGTTACGCTGTCCTTGAACGACTCCGCGCCCGGCGGCCCGTTTCTGCTGCTCTCCGATCCGCAGCACCACGCCGGCCTGTCGATGAGCGTGCTCGAAGGCGCCGGGTCGCAACTATCGCTCACTGGCGAACGCGCCGACGTACAAGCGCACATCGCCGTCACCCCGGAAGGAACCAGCCTGGCCCTGTCCGATCAGGAGGGCTTCACGGCCAACCTTGGCAGCGGCATGCAGCCATCCAAGAATGGCCAAGTGAAGAAAAGCACCGCCGCCTCCATCACTCTTCTGAATAAGGATAGAAAGTTGCTTTGGTCCGCGCCCTGATGGTGATCAGATCTTGCGCAGTACGAATCGTGGTCGCTGGGAGCGTGTTTCGGGAAAACGTTTCCGTGCTGTAGCGGGTGCCTCTCAGTGTCTGGAACTCTGGCAATTAGCGCGGCAATTTCTTCGCGGAGCCGAAAGATCAACGATGGGCAAGCAACGTCTGGAAGCCTTCACCGATGGCGTGCTGGCCATCGTGCTTACGATCATGGTGCTCGATATGAAGGTCCCTGCGGGTTCCGACTTTTCCTCTCTGCGGGCCGACCTTCCCGTGTTGCTGACCTACGCGCTGAGCTTCACGAATGTGGGCATCTTCTGGAATAACCACCATCATATGCTCCACGCTACCGAACGCATCAATGGCGCGGTACTCTGGGCCAATATGTTACTGCTGTTCTGGATGTCGTTAATTCCGTTCGTCATTCGCTGGATGAACGACGTTCAATTCGCGGCCACGCCCACTGCCGCCTATGGCGTGGTACTGGTGCTGGCTGGCGCCGGCTATCTCTTGTTGGAACGCTCGATCATTGCGTGCAACGGGCCCGATTCCAAGTTGGCCCGCGCCGTGGGTAGCGACCTAAAAGGAAAGACCTCGATATTGATTTACCTACTGGCCATTCCTCTGGCATTCGTCCGTCCCTGGATCGCGATCCTGCTCTACACCATTAACGCTGTAATGTGGTTCATACCCGATCGCCGAATCGAGTCACTCGCCTAGCGGCGATCAAGCTCCGCTACTACCCTGCGGGATCCTTTTGACGAGTGGCCTTTACCCCGGAGAGTATGCCGGCTCCCAGGAGCACAACCGCCCCCACGGCAATCCAGTGGACGGGCATGTGCACCAGGTACGCCGCGTAAATAAGGCCGCCAATGAGGATCGCGAAACCTATCGAGTAAAGGCCGAATGACATAGCATCACCCTCGTCAAGCATCCATTCATCGCCAAAATGCCTGCAATCGCCCCGTCTGCTACAGACGCAATCCGCCGAAAAGATACAGCAGCAGCACAATCAGCAGGACGGTGCCGACGACGCCCATTCCTCCGCCCGACCCCCATCGCGAATATCCGAAATAGCCGCCGCCACCGCCGAACAACAGCACTAGAACAATGATCAGTAGCAACATTGGGATTCTCCTTGCGCGCTTCTGCGACGCATGTGCCTTGTGTAATCTGAAAAGTCTTACGCCTCGCCCCCCAATTCCTTCTCTTCGTCCTTCTGCACGTATTCTTCCTGGGGGTTCGCCGGGACGGCCCCGCACACCGCGCCTATTTCGTTGTTTTTCTGCGTCAAGAACGAAGTCGCGCAGCCGCTGGCCTCCGCACTTGGCGGGCCGGAGGACGTCTCCAAGTCAACAAGATCGGTTTTAAGAGGATCGGTTACGCGTGCGCTATTGCCGTGGTTCTCGCCGTCAGTTTTCACCATGGCCGATACTGCCACTTGCAGCACCGCAATGATGTTCCCTTTGGAACACTATAGCCCTTGGAACACTATAGTTTGTCAGGTACGTTCGCTATGTCGAGCTGGCCGGTGTGCCCCCCATGGTTGCATCACCCCATGGTTGCATCAATTGTTGGTTGCATCAATTCGCAACGACCGCCCTGCGGGCCGTCCTACAGGCCGGTGTCGTAAAGATTAATGCGGCGATAAAAAGCGCATTTCTAAAGAGCGGCTCCGCCCCATTCGTTTGCTATCTCTTTGATGGAATCCTTCGGGAGTGCACCAGGGCTCATCTCCAGCATCAGCAAATTGCATTTGCGGCAGTGGATGCCAATCACGCCGACGCTTGGCTGTCCAGCGACGTCGCTAAGCACCAGGGCCAAGCCGGTCATGCGGCTGAAATTCTCACCATGGCAACGAGGACATTTCATTGCGATTGCCTCCTGATATCGGCCCCTTGTATCAAGGTATCGATGTATCAATGTATCGATGTATCGATTTGGCACGCTCCCACAGCAACAGGAAACAGCGACGCCTCTAGATCAGGCCCGTCGGGGTCACCAGGCCCGTCCCAGCATTACGCCTGCCTGGGGATCAAATCCGGCCGACTCTCTCATTTCGCGGTTCGTTACGGCGCATCTCATTATGGACCCAGCACGCCCTGGCGCGAAGCGAATCGCCCGCATTTCAGCGGTTAACAGCCATCAACAAGTTGACGCATGTCACTGAGAGGTCGCCTTGGAAAACCATTTAGTCGTATACTCAACCCTCTAGCGGCCCGGGCGCTACGAGGAGCCCCACACATGCCCAAAGATTCTCACCAACGAGCCGCGGAATTCCACGAATTGGCCGCGCACGCGCATCGTGTCGCTGCCGTGCATCACGACAAACAAGACCATAAGACCGCCCACGAATTTTCGCGGCAGGCCATGGAGCACTCCGCCAAGGCGCACGAGTTCACCCAGGAAGCGCACCGCAAATCGGAAGCCGCTGCCGGCCAGGAAGCCCCCAACCAGAAAAAATAAGCCGCCGGCTTTATCGCGGCATTGTTCTTTCGCGATCTTCCGCGCGATTCGAGAAACCGTTATTCCGGTCCCCTTGCCCGCAAGCCTCAGAGACGCCGCCGCGCCCCCGAATTTTTGCACAGGCCGATCGCTAACTTCGTTTTGACAAACACCCCGAACAAGCATATTTTGCCTTCCGTACGAGGGTACCCAATGCTTGCAAACCGAACCGCAGTTTTTCTTTTTTTCCTCGCCTTATTAAGCACCGGCACAGCAGTTCTCTTCGCGCACCCCCAGGTGAAATCCAGGGCCACCATCGTTCAAGACGTGGCCATGGTGCAGGTGCCCATCATCGTCTTCGATAATAAGGGCGCCGTGGCCACTGACCTTACCAAGAGCGATTTTCGCGTTGTGCAGGATGGCATCGAGCAGCAGGTCTTGTACTGCGACATCGAGCGGCAGCCCGTGTCCTTCGTGATCCTGGACGACGTCAGCCAGAGCATGACGAAAAAAATCCCCTTCGTGCAGCAGGCCACCCTCTCGGTTCTCGATCCCCCGGGCGCGCTGGCGCAATATACCGACGAGTTTTCACTTTTTGGCATTGAAACGCGCGTTACGCGCCTGGTGCCTTTCACCAGCGACCAGCGGGACCTGCAGCGCCGCGTTCCCTTGCTGCTGTTGCCTACCAAGGGGAGCACCGCGTTATTCGACGGAATCTACGCAGGCGTCAACTCCGCCGAGCACGACGCCATCAACAAACGCAGCGCCGTGATTATTATTTCCGACGGCGGCGACAATCACAGCCGGTACAACCTGCGCGATACGCGCAGGTTTTTAGAGGAAGCGGGCGTGCCCGTTTTTGCCGTCATGGCCGGCCAGTTGATCGAACTTTCGAGCATCGTGCCCCTGATCGAAGGTAAGAGCCAGTCGCGCGGTTCGCCGCTTCCCGTTCCTTATCGCGACACCGATGTGATCGGCCCTGCCGAGCGCGCCGGCCCGCACAATTTAAAAATTCTGACCGAAGTGACCGGCGGCGGCGTATTCACCGCCAATCGCCTGAAGGATCTTCCGCGCATCATTCGCACCATCGGCCACGCGGTGCGTTACCGTTACGTTCTGGGTTATGAGCCCCGCGGCGTCGAGGGCGTCAAGACCGCAGATAACTGGCACAAAATCCATATCGAGTTGTCGCCGAAAGAAAAATTCGCGGGCTACAGCCTCCCTTATTACAAGCGCGGTTATTTTCAAATCAACTGACCCTGGGCTTCGCTGGAATCAACAAGCTCGTCAATACCGTCCATTACCGTCAATTAAATGGTGGCTGGCCAAAAGTAGCCGCGCGCGCCGCCACACTCACACAGGCCGCAAGGTCGTCAGGTCTTCGTCCTTGGTTTCCCGCACCATCAGCAAGCCCGCGAACGACAGTGCCGCCGCGGTGCAAAGGTAGTAGCCGACATATTGCAGGCCATGGTTTTTCGCCAGCCAAGTGGCGATATACGGCGCGAGCGACGCGCCGAATATGCCCGCAAAATTAAAGGCCAGGGAACTCCCGGTATAACGGACCGCGGTAGGAAAAAGTTCCGAAAGGATGGTGCCCAGCGGCCCGTACGTCAGGCCCATCAGCGACAAACCTAAAGCCATGGTCAAAAAAGCTCCGGTAGTGCCGGCCACAAACATGGGAGCCAGCACCAGCCCGAAGACCGCGATGGCTGCGGTCACCCACAGCAGCATGACGCGGCGGCCACGCTCCGCGAGGATCGCGGCCAGCGGAATGGTCAGCGCAAAGAACAGCACCCCGAACAGTTGCATCAATAAAAACTTCTGGCGGCTGTAGCCCAGCGCGCCGGTGCCCCAGGCCAGCATGAAAACCGTCATCAAATAAAAAAGAACGAACGTCGCCAGGCATATCAGAATACCCGCCAGCAGCGTCTTGGAATGTTCGCGAAAGACTACTACGATCGGCACCTTCACCTGCTCGCGCCGCTGCAGCGCCTCGCGGAACACCGGGGTCTCGTGAAGCGCCAGGCGCACATACAAACCCACCAGCACCAGCAAAGCGCTCGCCAGAAAAGGCAACCGCCAGCCAAAATCAAAAAACTGTTTGTCGGTTAGCCACCGCGAGAGCAGTAAAAACACCCCGCCCGACAGGAAGAATCCGGCGGGCGCGCCCAGTTGCGGAAACATGCCGTACCAGGCGCGCTTCCGAACGGGCGCATTCTCAATCGCCAGGAGCACCGCGCCGCCCCATTCGCCGCCCAGACCGAGGCCCTGACCGAAGCGGCACAAGGCCAGAAGGAGCGGAGCGGCGAATCCGATCGTGCGGTAGGTCGGCAGCGCTCCGATCGCGAGCGTCGAAACTCCCATCGTCAGCAGGGCCATCACCAACGTGGTCTTGCGGCCCACGCGGTCCCCAAAGTGGCCAAAAATAGCCGACCCCACGGGCCGGGCCAAAAACGCGATCCCAAACGTTGCGAGTGAGGCCAGTACCGCCGAAGCGGGGTCCGATTTCGGAAAAAATAAACCGGGAAACACCAGCACGGCCGCGGTCGCATAGATGTAGAAATCGAAAAACTCAATAGTCGTACCGATTAAACTGGCAAACAGCACCTGGCCCGGCGTATTGCGGCGCTCCTCGCCTACCGCGAGTTTGCTCATCGTCGCTCCAGATGTGGCTCTAGATGTCGCTCCAGACGGCTCCAGTTGTCGGGACGCAGCCGTCACGTATCCGTTCCACCGTTCCTAGCATCGAACCGTTGTGTCAATCGATCAACAGGCAGCTGAAAAGGCGTTTCGCAAAGTTGGCAAGCGGCTGAAGAATTGGTCCAGGTCGCCGCCTCCCGCAGACGTCCACACACTGCGCACCAATTGCCGGAGAATTAAGACCATGGTGCGGGCTTTGGAGTTCGATTCAAAGCGCGTTCGGCGCCGCCTGCTCAAGCCCCTCGGCCTGCTCCAAAAACGCGCGGGGAAAATCCGCGACATGGATGTTCTTCTCGGCGATGTAATCAGTTTGAAAATTCCCGGCGGCCAGGACAGCGACCACGCCGGCGGGCAGGCCGCCGAGCAAGCCCCCGAGCAAGATTGTGTTTTGGGCCTGTTGCAGCATCTCGCCGTCAAACGTCACCGGCAGGCGCGCAAAATGGGCGCCATCGTGCGCGAGCTCGGGCGTCCTTTGCGCCGCACGCTCGCGCGCGAACGTTCGGCCATCGCCAAGGTGGCCCGCGAAAACTCCGGCTCCAGCTCCAGCGACGAGCAAGCGGAAAGTCCCTCGGTCCACGCCGCCGCGCGCAGCCTCCAACTTGCCGAACAATTGAACCAGCCCGCCCGCTTGGGCCCGGCAAACCTGCACCCCTATCGCCTCAAGCTCAAGGAGTTGCGCTACGTTCTGGAACTGGAGGAGCCGCAGCCCGCGCGGCAAGAGCTCATCGACGCCATCAAAAAAGTCCAGGACGCCATCGGCGAATGGCACGATTGGATGTCGCTGGGGGACATCGCTGCCGACGTTTTGGATCACGATCGTTGCCGCGTTGTTGCGCAGATCAAAGCCACCGCGGCTTCGCGTTTCGCCAATGCGCTGGCTACAGCCCAGAGCCTCAGGAGCCGCTATGCGGCGGAATCGCCTGCCCGCAGAGCCCCGTCTCGCAAAACGTCCCGCAAGGGGGGCCGGAAGTCGAATGTACGCGGCTCGCGCCAAAAACTCCTGCGCCAAAAACTTAATGTCCTTCCCGTGCGCACGCTCAAAGCCACCGTCACCGAAATCGCCTGATTGCTAATCTATCTCGCCAGGTATTCGATTCTGCAATTCCTCCAACGCCTTTCAGGTACGGATGCTCCGATGCCGGGCACCAGCATACCGCAGAACCCCCCTGCGAAATGAAACCGGTGTAGAATCACCGCGCAACGTCCAGGGAAAATTGAGGAGGATGCACCACCTATGAAAGATCAACGCAAAATGTTTTTGAGGTTCGCCGTCATCGCCAGTTTTACCGCCCTCGCCACCATCGCCGCCGCGCAGCAGCAGCCTGCGCCTCTCAAAGTCGCAAAACTCGCGGACAACGTCTATTGGACCCAGGGCGGCGCCGGCGGAAACACCGGAATTATCGTCGGCACTACCGGCGTCATCGTCGTGGACACCAAGACGACCGTCGATTCGTCGAAAGAAGTTCAGGCTGAAATCGCCAAAATCACGCCAAAGCCCATCGACACCGCAATTGTCACGCACAGCGATGGCGACCATGTGAATGGCCTAGCCGGTTTTCCGGCCGGCTTGACCATCATCTCGCAGGAAAACTGTAAGAAGGAGATGGAAGCCTCCGCCGGCACTCGCGGCGCCGCGCCGCAGGATCGCCTGCCCACGAAGACCGTTGCCAAGGACGAAACCATGATGATCGATGGCGTCCGCGTGCGGCTCCTCCACTGGGCGCCGGCACACACCAGCGGCGATCTGATGATTTATTTGCCCGTTCAGAAGATCGTGTTCGCTGGCGACGTGCTGGTTACCAATCGCCCCGATACCAACATTCACGTCGACAAGCAGGGATCGGTGGCGGGATGGATGGAGAACGTCAAGGGCATGATCGCTCTCGACGCCGACACCTACGTCACCGGCCACGGCGACCTGATGACCAAGGATGACGCGAAAAAGAAGCTTGCGTACATTCAAGATCGCTGGGACAAGGTCAAGGCGATGGCCGCGCAAGGCAAGTCTCTCGACGACGTCAAGACGGCCATGGGCGAATCCACCGCGCCTCCCGTAGCGAACGCCCAGGGCAACATGCCCGCGCCCACCGTTACCGAAGTCATGTACAACGAAGTGAAAAAGGGAAGCTGAACAACCGTTCGGTTCGTGAATTTGCCCATTGTCGTCCGGATGATCGAGGTCGCATCCGGACGACAAAACCGTCCTGCGGCGAATCCCGCTACACGGCGGTGAGAAGTTAGCTGCAAACCTGTGGCAGCGCCGGTTCTACCGACAGCGGTGCTTCAGACAATGTCTTCGCGGTTGCACGCGAAAGCAGGCGCTTGTATATTACCGGTCCAGTTTTAACAGGGTCGGCAACAGAGAGTTGCAACAGGTTGCACCAGAAAAGTCGCAAGAGAGACTCGCAACAGATACTCGCAACAGAGAACAATCGGAGGATATCCCTTGTCGGCCACCGAGTTTACCGTCACCAGTCCGAGCATCTCGCCCAATGGCCCTATTCCCGAGAAGCACTATGCCAACAGCTTCGGCTGCAACGGCGCAAACATTTCACCGGGGCTCAAATGGAGCGGCGCGCCGGAAGGCGCCAAGAGTTTTGCGATCACCGTGCATGACGCCGATGCGCCGACCGGCAGCGGTTTCTGGCATTGGGTCGCGTATAACTTTCCGCCTGGCGTCACGAGTCTCGAAGAAGGAGCGGCCAGCTCCGGCAAACTGCCCTCCGGTGTAACCGAAGGCAATACCGACCTCGGTAAACCCGGGTGGTTCGGCCCCTGCCCACCGCCAGGTCGCCTGCATCACTACACCTTCACCATCCATGCCTTGAAGACCGAGCGGCTGGAGGTGCCTCCGGGCGCTACAGCCGCAATGACAGGATTCTTTCTCTGGCAAAACACGATTGCCAAGGCCAGCCTCACAGGCACTGGCGGTCCGCGCAAGTAAGTTCCAGTACCCTATAAGACGTTTACTTTCAATTACATACTTTCGGCTACAAGAGTTTTATAGCCCCTAAAACGTCTCACGCCTGTCAGGCACCGAAGTACGCATGCATCGGCCCAATGCCGGTCTCGGTTTCCCCTCGCTCTGGCCCTCCGATCATCTCCGGTTTTAGCCCCTTTTCCGCCGTTGTTCATGCGCTACAATGGGCCAAGCGCGCCGCGCACCCCTTATGTCCATCAATGCTACACCGCGCACGAACGCTGTGCTTCCGGCCCCTTTTCTCGCCGCGCATAACTCTGTTTTGGCCGAATTGTACGTGCAGGCCAAAGCTTCCCGCTGGAGCCTTTCCCGCGAGGAATTTAGCGCTGCGCTTTATCGCAGCGTTGCCTACCGTTTCGGGGCGCTCCTGCCGCGTGATTACACCGTAGAGTTTTACCTGCGCTCGCTCCATCTGGAGGACTTCGCCTTTGCTTGCGCGCTGCATCGCGGCACAGCGTGGGCTTGGGAACAGTTCTTCGGGCACTATCGGCCGCCCTTGTATTCCGATTCAGCAGCCATGGCCGGAACTCAGGGCGAAGTTTATGCTCGGAAACTCGTGGACGCGCTCTACGATGAGCTTCACCCGATTGGCCCTGGCGGAGACGAGCCGGATCGCTCCGGGCTGCGCGACTATCATGGCCGTAGCAAGCTCACTACCTGGCTGCGCGTCTTGATTGCCGAGCGCCATGTAGATTCGTCGGCACGGCGCCAGGTTTGCGACACCGAGCCAGAGCGGCGGATCAAGAAGCCGGCCGGGCTCCTGCGTAGCTCGCGACATTTTCGGAAGATCCGGCAGCCCCTCGCCAGGTTCGACCCGCTTCGTGCACCGTACCTCGCGGCACTGCGCCAAGCTTTCGACGATGCGATCGCAGCGCTCGCGCCCTCTGACTGCTTCTTCGCGGCTCTGTACTACGCGGAACAACTCGACCGCTCCCAGATGGCGCAACTGCGAGGAGTGCCTGAGATTACGATTTCGCGGCACCTGGCTGACATTCGCCTCGAGTTGCACGACGCGATCTCCGGGATACTCGCCTCGACTATCGCCTCCAATAGGGCGCAGCAGGAAGATGGAGTGGCTTGCGCCCTCACACCCGCGCAGATTGAACGGTGCTTCACGTACGCTTTTGAAGATTGGCAATCTGAAATCCACGCACCGTCTGCCAAACCCAGTCTGTGGGAAGCCAAAATTAGTGTTTTGCGAGATCTCCCACTGCGGCGCGATAAAAAATCGGGCGGTAAGGAAAGCTCTAAAGAACGCGATGAAGTTTTCGCCTGGTTGCTGGCCAACTCGCTCAAGCGCCGCGCCGCAAATATTAGTGCCTCCAATGCGCCGGGATGCCCGGACGCGGAGTTGCTTTCCGCATATGCGGACCGCGCCCTGGACCCGGATGAGACCGCGCGATGGGAGCTGCATTTCGCCGATTGCGTGCGGTGCCGCGCCATTCTGGCCGCGTACATGGCGCCCGCAAAGCAGCCCGCGGCTCAACGGGAGACCGTGTCTTCCGGCTCGGCTTCGGTGCATGCCATCGCCCCCGGCGCAAATATTGCGCAGGTCGTGGTCCCGGCGGCTGCGACGCTGCCGCCGGCTGCCGATCCACGTCCGAACAGGTCTGCGCGCCTGGCGTCACAATTTGCTTGGCGCTGGATCGCTCCAGTCGTCATGTTGGCGATCGGCGGAGCCATCGGTTTTGCTTTGCACCCCTTGAGCCCGCAAGTTACTTCGCGCTTTCCGCAGCGAGTCGAGCCCGATGATTACGCCGCGCAAGATGACTCGCAATCCGCGGGCACTTTATCCGGGCCATTCGGGTCGCCCGGGCCGGCGACGAGTACATACGAAACGGGGACCGGCTCTGACGCGGACGGCTCGGCAACGGCCAGCAATAGCGAGCGTGAAAGCAACTGGCAGAAAAACCGTTTCGTGCAAATCGCGTCTCGCGAACTCATGAAAGCGTTCACGCAAACCGAGAAATTATTTGATTGGCTTACGGTGCCGCCCAGCACTTTGGCGCGCGCCGCGCGCGGCCGCCCGGCAAACCAATCCGCGAGGACTGCGAACTCGTCTTTTTCTCGTGCGGCGTCGCGGGCGCCGTCGCGGCCGGCCTCGCGCGCCGAGGCGTCTCCGCTTGGTTCCGCGCTGCCGGTCGTCTTTGCCTCGCCGGACGCCAAGGCGCTTTGGCGTATAGGCCCTGCCGGTCGGATTGCGTATTCGGCCGATCGCGGCGCGCACTGGCAGATCCAGGCCAGCGGCGTGGACGCCGATTTATTTGCCGGCGTGGCGACCTCCGACCACGCCGTTTGGGTGCTCGGGCACGGGGGCGTCATTCTGTGCACCACCGATGGGACGCAATGGCGTACGGTCTCGAACCCGTCAAGTTTTTCATCGCGTGCTGCATCGGGCGCTCGGGCGGGTGCGCCGCCAGAATGGATCCGCATTGCGGCGGCCGACAAGCTGCACGCCACGGTCACCGCGGCGGATTCGCGAAAATTCCTGACCTCCAATGGCGGGGC
>PLJR01000116.1:0-3841 GCA_003140295.1 Acidobacteriota bacterium | reverse complement strand
CATAAGCGGCCGTCCGAACGGCCCGCAGGACAGTCTCGGGATTGCGATCGCGCCACATGCGGCGTGCGATTAGCCACGCGATGAGACAGGGAGTTTTCCCGGGCCGGCGGACGCAGATTCTGGAATGACTCGGAGGAGAGGAATGCGAAAAGCTGGTCTGATGCTTTTGATGATGCTGTTGGGAGTGGGCATTGGTTGGCGAATTTTTGGACGAGCGCCACGAGTGGAGGGCCAAGCGAAGCCGGGAACCGGATTCGCCGCAGTGCCAGGCGAGCTGGGCTCCGAGGATCTGACCGGCCCGTACGAGCTGGTGAAAGGCTGGCCCAAGGACGTCAGCACGTTGCCGGGAAACGAAAAATGGACGTACGGGGCGGGTGAAAGTGTTTTCGCGGAAAGCCCCAATCGCATTTACGCGCTTTTCCGCGGCGAACTGCCGAAGATGACGCCGCCGAAGGCGATGCTGTTGCCGCAAGTGGGACCGAGCATCAGCTTTCCCGTGGCGGGATTTTGGCGCGATGCCACGGTGGCTTCGCTGCCTGGCACCGGCGGCACCGATAACAATATGAAGGAGTGGCTGACAGCGTGGGAAGGGAAGGCGCCGGACTTGGGAATCAAGGGGCCGCCCTATCGGCAACTGGGCGTGGATGCCAACTGGGAAAACTGCCTGGTGGTGCTCGATGAGAACGGCAATATCGTCGAGACCTGGAAGCAGTGGGACAAGCTTTTCCGCCGGCCGCATTCGGTCTACATCAGCCCCTACGATCCCGATAAAAATGTTTGGATCGTTGACGACAACATGCAGGTGATTTACAAGTTCACGCACGACGGCAAGAAACTCCTGCAGACGATCGGGACGCCGGAAGTGGAAGGCGCCGATGCCACGCACTTCAATCGCCCGACGTATCTGGATTGGCTGCCGGACGGGTCGTTCTTCGTTTCGGACGGGTATACCGGCACGCGCGTGGCGAAGTTCGACAGAAACGGCAAATTCCTGATGGACTGGGGCACGAAGGGTGGTCCGCGCGGCGGCGGAGACACCAAACTCGAGACGCGGCCGAGCTACTTCAGCAACGTGCACGGGGTGGCGGTCGATCCGGCCAGCCATCACGTTTTTGTGAACGATCGCAACAACCACCGCATTCAAGTATTCGATGACAACGGCAAATATCTGTACGAATGGAAAATCAACGCCGATCCGTCGAGTCTGCACCTGCTGTACATCGGCTCGGGCCACACCATCTGGACCTTCGACCGCACCACCAACAAGATGCTCGAGTACGACCTGCAAGGCCACCTGCTCTACTCCTGGGGCAGCATGGGTGATTTCGCCGGGGGCCTGTGGGGCGTGCACGGCGTCGCAGTCGATCAGCAGGGCAACTTCTACGTAGCCGAAGTGGATGCGGGCCGCGTGCAGAAGTTCCGTCCGAAGGCGGGAGCGAATCCCGACTTCATCGTCGCGAAACCGGTGTACTCGGCCTGGAAGTAAATGAAAAGCCTGGGGTGGCGGCGGAACTACGCCGCTGCCCCGGGCGATTGTTCCGGATTGGGAATCGGAAAACTTACCCCCCCCACCTTTTTTTGTAAGGATGTGATTCCATTAGGGTTTCTCGCCCAATTTATACAAGGGCAATAATATAGTTGACCAATCACAGTAGATTTGTCAGCATATTAGTTGCCAGTGAAAGGATGGTTCACTGGTATGGCCTTTGCAAATGTGGGAGAACAAATTCGTGAGCAACGGGAACCAGTCTTAGCACCTTGGGAGATTAATCCCTATCAGCTTGTGAATTGGTGGGAGATGCAACAATTTTCAGCTTTCGCGTTTTACGTTGCCGGTTATTCCTTGGAGGCTTTGTTTATCGATTGCGTACTAAATCCCCCCGGAGCTGGCGGGGATGACCACATTTCTCTGGCGGTTCTCCATCAGCCGCTGGACGAGCGCACACGCAACAGAGCGATAACTGCGCTGCCAAAAATTGAGACGGAGTTTAGGAATATTGGCATGGACATCACTGCCGATACGATTCTAGAAACGGTCCAGCGCATCGAGGCTGATTCTAGTGTAACGTTTGACTGGCTGAAGAGCCAAATATCCGCAATTCAGAAACTGATTCAAAAGGAAATGAAGGGTAAGTTTTTCCTGTATATCTCACCAGAACGTGCAAAATTCTGGCCGAAAAAAAGTCAACCAAATATTTTTGGACAGGATGTAGCGACAGCCTTTCCCTCGGCAACATTTGATATCGCTCAAGCGGGAATCGCTCTGTCCACCCACTTGTCCACCGCATGTGTTTTTCATTTAATGAGGGCAATGGAGATCATTTTGTCTATTTTGGGTGCCAAGTTCGACGTTTCTTTAACCCACACGAACTGGGCTCCCGCAATTGAAGAAATAGAAAAGAAGATTAGAAATATGCACAAGGAATCGCCGTGGAAAGCACTGCCAGATTGTAAAGGACAACAGGAATTCTACGCTCAGGCCGCTAGTTATTTTGGAGTGCTCAAGGACGCGTGGCGTAACTACACCATGCATGCCCGTAGTAAATACACCGAAGATGAGGCCGAAGGTATCTTTAACAACGTTAAGGGATTTACAAAAAAATTGGCAGAAAGGCTCTCAGAAAATGAAACCGAAAACGTCTGAGGAATACGATAGGTTTGAATCACTCGTAAAAGAAGTTCTACAAGTCCCGCACAGCGAGATTAAAGCCAGACTGGACGCGGAAAAACGCGCAAAAAAGCGGAAGAAAGCTAGGAAATCTTCCGCTTCCCGCGAGGCAATCTAGTTGGGCAAGGAATCCGTCGCACCCACCTTGCCGGTCACTTCGGCATAGGTGAGGCGCTTGCCAAGAATATGAGAAAGAACGCGCTCAAATCGCTCCCCGTCATGCACGGGAGTATCTTTGCTGCCGCGATTGTTATAGCGGAATACTTGCTCGTCCAGATAGCGAAACAAATGAAACGGCTCGACGCTGATATAGGTTCCCTTGAGTCCGCGCTTGAGCAAAGACCAGAAGTTTTCGAGCCCGTTGGTGTGAACCTTGCCGTGAACGTACTGCTTGGCGTGGTCTATAACGCTGTGATCGAAATGCTCTGGCAGTCCGACGTAGGACATAAAGTCATCGGTATAAACTGCGCTGCCCGGCTCGACGTGCTTTGCAATCTCGCCGTGAAGCACATCACGCTTGCGATTCGGAATCACGGTTGCCCGGACTTCACCTTTACGGTCGAGCAGTCCGAGAACTTCGGTCTTGCCGCCAATACCGCGAGGGTCGAGCTTCCGACGCCGTGCACTGCCAACGTACATATTGCGGGCCTTCCCGCCGATGAAGGTTTCGTCTACCTCTACTTCGCCACCATTACCGCCGAGCTTCATAAGGGAGCGCCGCTGCATGGCGAGACGGATTCGTTGAAGCATGAACCATGCAGACTTCTGAGTGACGCCAATTGCACGTCCGATCTCGTAGGAACTGACTCCGTTTTTGCAGTTGGCAATCATCCACATGGCCATAAGCCACTTATCCAGTGGGATAGGCGAATCCTCAAAGATCGTCCCAATTTTAGCGGTGAACTGCCGACGTTTGTGGACGCTCTTGCATTGCCATGCGTGTTGATTGACAAGAAATCTGGCATCCTTACGTCCACAAGTGGGGCATTCGACGCCATGAGGCCAGCGCAACTCGACCACCCACTTAAGACAGTTATCGGGATTCCCGAAGTGAAGGATTGCTTGTTGGAGTGTTTTGGGCTTTTTCATTGGCTCTCACCTGAACCAAATTATAGCCTAAACGGTCTGATTGGTCAACTATATTATTGCCTATACAAGCATGTGAATGCAAAG
>PLJR01000137.1 GCA_003140295.1 Acidobacteriota bacterium | reverse complement strand
TGATCGGCGGCCTGATCGTAGCCACATTCGCAACTTTGTTTTTTGTTCCTTGCGTTTTTTCCGTGGTGCATCGGAACCAAAAGCCCGGCACTTCGCTGAGTGCTGCAGGCGCGGCCGATGCCGCAACGAGCCGTTAAGGCATGTTTTCTAGGAGAGTCCCTGGATGACCGTGACCGATCAAGATACNNCACCGCGATGTGCGCACCTCGAGAGCGCCGAACGCAGGCCATGGCGGGAACAACGACGAGCCCCATGACGCACGTGGCCGGACCGGCGGCCGCGGGCGCATGCTGCGTTGGTTTCTCGTAGTGTTTCTGATCTTCGCGTTGCTGGGCGCCTACGGCCTGGTGCAAAGGCGCGCCGCGCATCGCGTGCTGGCTCAGCAGACCGATCGCATGTCGGTTCCCTACGTCTCGGTAATTCACGCCTCGAGTGTAAGCGGCGATTCCGAGATCGTGCTTCCCGGCAACATAAATTCCTACGTCAATTCTCCGATCTACGCCCGCACCAATGGTTACGTAAAGGCGTGGTACAAGGACATCGGCACCCACGTCAAAAAAGGCGATCTGCTCGCCGACATCGACACTCCCGAAGTGGACGCTCAACTCGCGCAGGCTCGCGCCGATCTGGCCACCGCGCAGGCCAACGTCAAATTAGCCAGCTTGACGGCCGCGCGCTATCAGAACCTGCTCAAAAGCGATTCGGTCACCCAGCAGGAAGTGGACAACTACAACGGCGATTTCGCCGCAAAACAGGCCATGGTGCAGTCCTCGGAAGCCAACGTGAAGCGTCTCGAAGATCTGGAGTCGTTCAAGCACGTTTACGCCCCGTTCGCCGGCGTGATCACTGCGCGTAATGTGGATATCGGCATGTTGATCAACGCCGGCAACGGCGGCAGTGCCGGCAAAGAAATGTTTGATCTCGCGCAAAACGATCCGTTGCGCGTGTATGTCGCCGTGCCGCAGAGTTACGCTCCCTCAATACGCAGCGGCCTCAAGGCTTGCCTCGAGCTGAGCGAATATCCGGGCCGCAACTTCTGCGGCCAGGTGGTGCGTACCTCCGATTCCATCGATCCGAACACGCGTACCCTGCTCACCGAAGTCGATGTGCCCAATCCCGCCGGCACGCTGATGCAGGGTGAGTACGCGCAAGTTCGATTTGACGCCAAATTATCAGGCCAGCGCCTGATCCTGCCCATCAACGCCCTGCTGTTTCGGTCCGAAGGCACCATGGCGGCGGTGGTCGGCGCCGACAACCGCCTCACGCTCAAAAAGCTCACCACCGGCCGCGACCTCGGCAACAGCGTTGAGGTCCTGGAAGGAATCACCGCGCAAGACGCCGTGGTAATCAATCCGCCCGACGCCCTTGAAAACGGTGAGCAAGTCGAAGTAACCGCAGGCCAAAACGCGCAGCCGGCTGCCACCAACGCGCCCGTAACGCAGCCGAGCACCACCAAGAAATAAGTTCCGAACCACCCGCGCTTTCGGTAGCACGGGCATTCCTGCCTGTACATGGCACGTTCGCACGTTACCGTCGCCTTTTTTCGCGTTGGCGCACTCATTCCGACTCCCTCCCGGCGCAAGTCCCGGAGACACGAAACAACGTCACGCCTCGCGCGGCAGCGATGGCACTCGGTTGCGAGTTACGTAAAGAGTCTCGGAGGAACGACAAAAAGTGAGAGCCCAGCGCGGAACTCCGGGGACTAGTTGCGAAGTCTGCACAAAGTCCCGGAGGGACGAAACAACGTAGCCCACGGCGTAAGCCGTGGGGCGCAATCGCAAAAACGACAGAAGCCCCGGGAAGGGGCGACACATGGCTCGCACATATTCGATTCCACGAGGCGCCGACCAACACGCGCCTTTCGAGGCATGCGTGCCCGTCACACCGTCTTCATCCACCCCACGCACCGCGCAAGATGCTGGTGCATCTCCTCGGCGGCGGCCCCGTGAATGCGCCCGTGCCCCGGCAACACCCAGGCGAACTGGTACGCGAGCAATTTCGCCATCGACCGCGTTTGTTCCGCCCACGAATACCAGCAAACGCTGCGGTGCGCCCGCAGCGTCTGCAGCTCCGGAGACCACGATAAATGATCGCCCGTAAACAAAATTCTATCGCGATACAGCAGTACCTGGTGGCCGCGCGTATGCCCCGGCGTGGGAATCGCCACCAAATCCTGGTCGAGGCGAATCGCGTCGGCGCCCGCGAGGATGCGCTCGACGCCCAGCGCCGCCGGCGCCTCTCCCTGGTGCATCACCCGCGGACAACCGAAGTGCGCCGCGAACTTCGCATGATCGGCGATATCGTCGCGGTGCGTCAGGAACATCAGGCGCACGCCGCCCATCTCCGCAATGCGCTTCACCAGGGGAGCCGTGAATCGCGGCGAATCCACCAGCACGTTGCCGCCGTCTTCCTCCGGCCGCACGATCAGGTACGCCCACGCGCCAAAACTGTCCTCGGAAGTGAAGCCGCAAAAATAGACGTTGTCGACCACTCGCGACGGAAAGGCCTCCACGGCCGCGCGGGCATTGCGATGCGAAACCGTTCCGATCGAAGTGGTAGGGCAGGAAACCAGGGCCATCAGCGCGCGCTGCACTTCCGCCGCATTGAGCGGCTGGCGGTACACGCTCGACTGGTCGCCATGATCGTGAAACGTTTCGGGCGCAATCTGCCGGCAGGCGTCGCAATCGATGCACGTCGAATCGACGTAGAAATCGCCCGCTATATTTTGTGGCAGCCTATCTTCGAGTCGAGCCATATGAGATATGAGACGGGTGCGGGCTCTACTCGGAGCCCGCGTCATACGAAAGTCCAGGCTCTACTTACAGCCCGCGTAATAATTGGATTCGCGCCCACTCTGGAAGTATCCAGCGGGTCCGCGGAGTCGCTCCGTTGTAGCTCAGGTCCTCCGGCGATTTTTGCCGGCGATCCGAGGTTACACTGCGGGCTCACTTGGAGCCCGCTTAATAAGAGCTCCAATCGCGCTCCAGAAGCCCTTTGCAATGATGCAGTTACAAATGCCTAAAATCGCAAGCGGCTTGCAATCATACTCTTACAAACTGGTGGGGGGGTATAGCCCCCGACAATATGTTACCCAACTCCAATCGCGAACGGAAGACGGTCGGCGTAACAGCTGGACCGTGGCCCATTCGCCTTCATCACGCTGCGCTGCAATTAAGTTCGAATACACAAAGGTCCACCAGTTCCCGCCCCGCTTGTATTCACAGCAAAACGGGGCAAAACTCAAACACCTCGTGTGATAATGAACTTTCCGCCACGCAGTTTTTGCGGAAGTGCCGCTCTGGGACGGAGGATGCACCATGAGATTGCGCGCCCGCCAGCCTCTGCTAGTGTTCTTCGCGATGTTACTGGCGATATTTTACCGGGCGCCGTTCGGCTTTGCGCAGGGTGCCAACTCCAATGCAAGTCCCAACGCCTCGGCGTCAC
>PLJR01000333.1 GCA_003140295.1 Acidobacteriota bacterium | reverse complement strand
ATAGGGCGATAAATCGAAAGCAAAACGTCGTGGACGGCGGGAGCGTCGAGATCGGCAGCGGTGGTGACGCGCTGCTTCGCGACGAGCGTGAAATCACGCGCGAATGTTGCCATGGTGCGAGAGGCGCGGTCTCGGCCCATGCCGCGCAGCTCGATCAGATCTTCAGGAGCGGGAATGGCCACCAGCAGGCGCCCATCGTCGCGCAACACCCGCCGGAATTCGGGCGCATTCATGCGCGCCGTGATCGAGAGCACGAGTGAGAACGAGCGGTCAGCGTAGGGCACGAAGCGATCGGCGTTGCCGACAATCCATTCGCATTGCGGATAGCGTCGCGCCGCCGCGTCAATGGCCGGGATGGCAATGTCGATGCCGTGCGCATCGCAGCCGGTCTCGCGCGCGAGGCTTGCGAGGTAGAAACCGTCTCCGCATCCGGCATCGAGAACGATGTCGCGCGGCGATGCCGCAACCGTGCGTTTAATTGCGAGGAACAGCGGCTGGGTGACGCCGCGCTCGTGCAACCGGCGCCGCGCGGCAACGGCAGCCACAGTGTCTCCCGGCTGTCGCGAGCGCCGCTCCTGGGGCTGCAGCAGGTTGATGTAGCCGCTACGCGCAATGTCGAACGAATGCTTACGCGGACACACGAGGCGGCGCTCCGCGCGTATCAGCGGCAGGTGACAATCGCGCACCGAACAAATGAGCATCGCTTCGAGTGTAGAACAGACGACGTTACTTTCGCTGCAGGGCCTATGTGCCGCTGTCGCTGAATCGGCGCGCGGCGCCGCGGTGTTTTAGTCGGAAGTCTGCTGAACTTCACTCACCTTGTGGGGCGCGGAAGTGTGGGAAGCGTTGGGCTCTGCTACGCTGGGCTTCCGGGTCAAATAGCTTTAAGTCAATACACTCAAAATGGCCATCAGGAATCATGAAAGCGGAAAGATCGGCCGGCGGCGTTGGTTCAAGCATGTGGTAAATCGGTTTCGCGGCGTAAAATGCGGCCCAAAGCGAAAATGTACTTGGCGGCCCGATCAAGTAATCGCAACCTGCCAGGCTATATAGATCGCCTAAGAGAGTGCCTGGGCCCATCGTGATCCGGAAAGGCGCAAGCGATTCGGTTTTTAGCTCCTCATCCGAGCAAATGAGAAACGCTACACGGCGGCCGGGAAACATTGCGGCCATGGCCTCTAAAATCCGCTGATAATCCTCGGGCTGGTAGTAAAAGAAGCCTTGAAGATAGGTGCGGTAATCCTTCTGACGCATATGCACACCGATCAGCACGTCGGCGCCTTCCCGAGCACGGCCTACGGTCGCCTGCGCAATTTCGCTGGTGGCTGCGTCGGGCGCAAATGTTTCCCGGATGTCCGCGACCGTGTCCGGCGAGAAACGAATCTGTGAAGGATCGGCCCATCCTTCGATTATGGTCAAGGATCTATTTTTTAACTGGGCTAAAAATTCGGGATTATCCGGCGAAAATGCGCCGGCATTTCTCCAACCTATCTGAACGAACCAACGCCGAGCGGGCGGGAAGCGCTTCAAGCCCGCAATGATCGCCCGGATGTAGAGATGAAAACGCCATATCGGCAACCCACGCGGCGGCCGTGTTGCAGGGAAATGGTATCGGTACTCTCCGAGAGATAAGTTGACGAAGCGCTGGCCTGACGCGCGCGCTAAAGCCATGCCGTAAGCCGAGAGGAATAAGCGATTGCAGAGCCGCCCATAAGGTTCGAAGATAACGATCATCGCGCCCGGGTCCTCGGTGGCTGGCGCTCAAAGCCACATCTCATCGGAATCCTTTGCCGATTCTTGTTGGCTGCGATCTAGCCCTTCAATGCATTGCAGGCATGCTTGCGGCTAAAAGTAACCCAGGCCTGCTTTGGGGGCAATCTCGCCCTGGCGCCTCGCGACGTAAATCTAACGAGCTGCGTCGCCAGCGCGCAAGCGTGGTGACCGAAGTCAATCAGGAAGCTGGTGGGCCTGGGGAGAGTCGAACTCCCGACAAACGGTTTAGGAAAAAGCTAGTACAAAATCCGCTGTGCCCGCATCCATATTAAATCCTGAACGTTACAGCGTAGTACGGAAGTACGGTTGCCACCGGGTTGCCAAATCCTGAAAACGGGGTGGCGTGGTAGAATCCGCCGCGCGGAGGCCCAGCATGGATAAACCACACCTGCAAGTAATTACTACCTATCCCGTGGCAATCAAATCCGGGCAGGCGCGCATACACGTGCCTAGCCCGATTCCTTGGCACCCGGATGGCGGGACACTCAAGTGCCCGAAGTGCGACACGACATTTATATTGACCCTTGGTTTTCCGACCGAAAAGCTAGTAAAGCCCTCGAAGCCAACCACGCCAGCAAACAGGACCACCCCGATTACGTTGCATCGGACGAAACGTGGACGCGGGTTGCGAACTGCAATTGCGGTTGGTAGCGGTGGGATTACGAAAATAGGGCCTTAACTTCGCCCTCTATTTTTTCTTGCTCAACTCCATCCAGCGCCGCCGAAAACGCCACAATAAACGGGTCTAAGCTCTTGATGGCGGCGCGCACTTTCCTACGTAGCCCCCTAATGCGCTTTGTCAACTGTGCCCGCGTATCGGGCTTTGTAAACATTTCGATGTTGTCGCCAAGTACCCGGTGGACAATCTTATTTCTCGCATCCAATCCGTCCGCCAGCGCGGTTTCGATACCGGCGCTTACAGTGACGTGCTTCTTCAGCATGTGAATGAGTTGGCCTGCGGTTTTCTTGTCCTGATTGTCCATAATCCGAAACGTGTCTTCGGTTTTCAACCCCATTGTGCCAATTCTGGCCAAATGGAATAGCAACAGGGCCAGCCCGCCTTCCATATGCTGACAGTCCAACAGCGCTGCCCCAGCCTCAAACATCAAGGGGCGAAGAAGCTCCATTTTCTTCTTGTCGAATTCGTCCATGTGGGGCCGCGCTGAAATTCTGGTGGGCCTGGGGAGAGTCGAACTCCCGACAAACGGTTTAGGAAACCGCTGCTCTATCCATCTGAGCTACAGGCCCACAACGTTTTCCTGCTGCGAAAATTAATTTCTCCGCGGAGCAAAATTCCCCGCGCTCGAACCCTACCATAGGATAACCACGGCCAAAAGCGGAAGCTGAACCGGCTGTAGCGCCGCCAAAATTGACTTCGCCGGATGTGGCGCTTAGCATGGTTTGTTTCGCTTTGCTGCGCAAATTGAGCGGGGAGCCAGGGCTTGGCCGCATTGCAGATTAACTCGGGTACCGTGCTGGGGCGCATCGTCGAGGCGCGCCGGGAAGAGGTG
>PLJR01000219.1 GCA_003140295.1 Acidobacteriota bacterium | reverse complement strand
CTCGCCGACACGATCAACAACATGACCGATACGCTGGCGACCTTCGCCGACCAGGTAACCACCGTCGCTCGAGAGGTGGGCGTCGAAGGCCGTCTGGGCGGCCAAGCCAACGTGCCCGGCGCATCCGGCACGTGGAAAGACCTCACGGGTAACGTGAATCTGCTCGCAGACAATCTCACCAACCAGGTTCGCGCCATCGCCGAAGTGGCTACTGCCGTCACCAAGGGCGACCTTACCCGTTCCATTCAAGTGGAGGCCAGCGGCGAGGTGGCCGACCTCAAAGACAACATCAACACCATGATCGATAACCTGCGACTCACCACCGACCGCAACAACGAGCAGGACTGGCTCAAGACCAACCTCGCACGCTTCACCGGAATGCTGCAGGGGCAGCGTGACCTCGCCACCGTCGGACGTTTGCTCCTGTCCGAGCTGGCGCCTTTGGTCAACGCGCAGCAGGGCGTGATCTACCAGATGGAATCGGAAGAATCGGGAGACATGGCTCTGCTTTCGGCCTTCGCTGACGACGGTAAGGAAGGGCATCGCCAGAGATTGCGGATCGGCGAGGGCCTAGCCGGCCAGTGCGCGTCGGAGAAGGAGCGCATGCTCATCACCGACCTTCCGTCCAACACGGTCCCCATCCGCTCAGGCCTGTTTCAAGCCGTTCCGCGCAACGTCATCGTGCTCCCCGTACTTTTCGAGGATCGCGTCAAAGCGGTTATCGAACTTGCGTCACTCAGCAGCTTCACTGCGTCTCATCTGGCTTTCCTCGAGCAGCTCACCGCCAGCATTGGGATCGTTCTTAACAGCATTGAAGCCACCATGCAGACCGAGGGCCTGCTGAAGCAGTCACAGCAACTGGCCACCGAGCTGCAAACCCAGCAAAAAGAGTTGCAGCAGACCAATGAGCAACTCGCTCAAAAAGCCCAGCAGCTGGCCGAGCAGAACGTCGAAGTCGAACGCAAGAACCAGGAGATCGAGCAGGCCCGCCGCGCCTTGGAAGAAAAAGCCAAGGAATTGGCCTTGACCTCGAAGTACAAATCCGAATTCCTGGCCAACATGTCACACGAATTGCGCACGCCCCTTAACAGCATCTTGGTCCTGGGCCAGCAGCTTGGTGATAACCACGACGGCAATCTGACGCCCAAGCAGGTCGAGTTCGCTCGCACCATTCACGGCGCCGGAACCGATCTGCTCAACCTGATCAGCGACATCCTCGACCTTTCCAAGATTGAATCGGGTACGGTTTCGGTCGAAGCCGAGGAAGTCTTCTTTGGCGGGCTGCTCGAAATGGTTGCTCGTCCCTTCCGCCATGAAGCGGAAAACCGGCATCTTTCGTTCGAGGTTCAGAGCGATCCTAACCTTACGCGCAGCCTGGTCACCGATTCCAAGCGCTTGCAGCAAGTCCTGAAGAATCTCCTGTCGAATGCTTTCAAATTTACCGAACAGGGCCGCGTCGGACTTTCCGTGTCGGTGGCCGCCACTGGCTGGAGCGAGGACCACCCGATATTGGGGGGCGCGGCGTCGGTTATCGCCTTCGAAGTCTCCGATACCGGAATTGGTATTCCCCCGGAAAAACAGCGCATCATCTTTGAGGCCTTCCAGCAAGCCGACGCCGGAACCAGCCGCAAATATGGCGGCACCGGGCTCGGATTGGCTATCAGCCGCGAGCTAGCCAGCCTTCTCGGCGGCGAAATCCAGTTGCGCAGCACACCCGGACGCGGCAGCACCTTCACTCTCTACCTGCCTCAGACTTACGTCGGGCCGTCCACTGGGGCACTCGTCGACAAAGTCCTCTCCGTGAGCGGCCCGACGGTCCAATTTCCTGCCGTGGTAGGAGCGGAACGCGTAATCGATCCGGTTCCCGACGATCGCGATAATTTGCTGCCCGACGACTCCGTGCTGCTGATTGTCGAGGACGACTCGCACTATGCGCGCGTGCTCTGCGACTTGGCCCATGACAAGGGGTTCAAAGTTCTCGTGGCCGCGCGTGGCTCGGAAGCCCTTTCCCTGGCCCGCGAATTCCGTCCGACCGCGATCTCCCTCGACGTTTTTCTGCCCGACATGCTGGGTTGGACCGTCCTTAACCATCTTAAGCAAGACCCGTCTACCCGTCACATCCCCGTGCAGATGCTCACGCTCGACGAAGATCGCCATCACGGCCTGTCGCGAGGAGCCTTCTCTTTCGTGACCAAGCCCACTACCGCGCAAGGCCTCGATTCCGCTCTGGATCGCATCAAGGAATACTCCGCTCCCCGTCGCAAACGCCTGCTCGTTGTGGAAGACAGCCCGGCCGAGCAGTTGAGCATCCGCGAATTGTTGGGAGACGAGGATATCGACGTTTGCGTAGCCGCGACAGGCGAGGAAGCGCTGGCCTCCATCACCTCCCAACCCCTTGATTGCGTGGTGCTGGACTTGCGTCTTCCGGATATGTCCGGATTTGACGTGCTCGAGCGTTTGCGCGAAACCTCTGCGCTCGGCGACCTCCCCGTGGTCGTCTTCACTGGCAAGGAGCTTTCCCCCGAAGAAGACGCCCGCCTCCACACCCTGGCCCGCAGCGTGGTCGTCAAGGGCGTCGAGTCCCCGGAGCGCTTGCTCGATGAAACGGCCTTATTCCTGCATCGCGTCGTCGCCGACTTGCCGCGCGAAAAACAGAAAATGCTCGATCGCCTGCACCGCTCCGACGACGCCCTGGTCGGCAAGACGGTGCTGGTGGTGGACGATGACGTGCGAAATATCTTCGCCCTCAGCAGTGTCCTCGAGCGCCGGGGCATGACCGTGCGTACGGCCGGAACGGGCCGCGAAGCCATCGCTATGCTGGAGTCCAATCCCGACATGGCCATCGTTTTGATGGACATCATGATGCCCGAAATGGATGGCTACGAAACCATGCAGGTTATCCGCCAGAATCCTGCGTTTCGCAGATTGCCCATCATCGCCCTCACTGCCAAGGCCATGAAAGGTGATCGCGAGAAATGTCTCGAAGCCGGAGCTTCCGAATATTTGGCTAAGCCCGTAAACACCGAGCAGCTTCTGTCGGCCCTGAGGATGTGGCTTCACCGGTAACGTGCGGCGCGTGATGCGTTCGTACAGCTGGAAAACTTAGCGGCAGCATACGGAGATGACGATGAGCGCGCATGAAAAGGTCAACATTCTTATGGTGGACGATCAGCCCGCCAAGCTGCTTAGCTATGAAGCCATACTTAGTGAACTGGGTGAAAATCTTATCAAGGCGAGTTCCGGGCGCGAGGCCCTCGAACATCTCCTAAAAATCGATGTCGCCGTGGTGCTCATGGACGTCAGCATGCCCGACCTCGATGGTTTTGAGCTCGCCGAAATCATCCGCCAGCATCCCCGCTTTCAGAAAACGGCCATCATTTTCATCTCCGCGGTCCACCTTACCGATTTAGACCGCCTTAAGGGGTATCAGCGCGGCGCCGTCGACTACCTTTCCGTTCCCGTGGTTCCCGAGTTGCTCCGCGCGAAGGTTAGCATCTTCGCCGAATTGCACCGGAAAACTTGGCAGCTTGAAATGTTGAATCGCGAACTCCGCCGTCTCTCGAGCAGCCTCATAGTCACGCAGGATGAAGAGCGCCGCCGCATCGCGCGTGAATTGCACGACGGCTTGGGCCAGGAGCTGGCCGCGATCAAGATGATCATGGACGGCATCCTCCAGCAGAGACAACCCCCCGAGTTGAAAGACCGCGCGGCTGCGGAGATTAACGCGCTGATCGACCGCGCCATCCAGCAGGTCCGCAGCATGTCGCATCTCCTGCATCCCCCGTTGCTCGACGAAATCGGCTTATACTCCGCGCTGCAATGGTACTTGGAGGGGCTGTCGAAGCGCAGCGGCATTGAGACCTCCATGGATATCCAGCCCGCTGATTTTCCGCGTTTGCAGCCCGATCTTGAAACCGCGATCTTTCGCATCATTCAGGAAGCCCTTACCAATGTCTTTCGCCATTCCGGCGCGGCCAAGGCCTGGGTCACCGTTGAAAAAACGGAAATGCACGTCTCCCTCTCCGTGCGGGACGACGGCAAGGGCATCTCCGAACACATCTCCCAATTTCAAATTGGCAGTATCGGAGTGGGCATTGCCGGCATGCGCCAGCGCGTCAAGGAACTCGGCGGCGACATGCGCATGCGCAATTCCCGGCCCGGAACCGCGGTCGAGATCGTAATTCCCATCCCAGTGTCCTCACGTTCTGCCCTGTCCAACGTCGCCCAGTCTGCGCCGCAAAACGCATGACACGCTAAGCTTGCGTGGCCATCGCATCTCGGTATCGGTCTTGATGCGGCGAGGATGTGTCTTAAACCTGCCCAGTACAACGCCCAAGTAAAAGCCCACGCTAGCGTATCGGGATCACGGTTTTTCAATCGGAGTGCAGGTCTCGTTGCCCCGGCGACGAAAAAGTTCGTTCACCTCAGACGATTTCCGGTGTATAAAGGGTGCCGTCTGGGCCATCAAAACCTGAAATCCGGACGATGCATTGGTATCTCAACCGCGAGCAGGGATTTCGTTGCTGCGACTGAATAGGAGGCGCTGGTTGAAAGTCAAAATCTTCGCAAGTCTCATTTTGATAGTTGCGACATTGACTGTTTCAATTCCGCTGTTTGCACACCACGGAAACGCGTCGTACGACGGCAAGGAGGCCACCATAAAGGGAACCGTAACGGCGTGGCTCTGGACGAACCCCCACACTTTCCTGAAGCTCGATGTCAAGGATGACAAGGGCAACGTCGTACATTGGATTTGCGAGAACCAGGCTCCGTCCACCCTTGTCAACTTTGGCTTCAACGCGAAGACATTCAAGCCCGGAGATGAGGTTACGGTTGTGATGGCTGCAACATCCAAGAACTTGCCCGTCGGCCGTATCAGCAAGATCATACTCGCCGACGGCTATGTGATGAACTCCGAAGTGCGATAGGCATTGGGTAATGGGTCTGAGCAGCGGGTTGACCGATGGTTAGCGACGACCGGCGAATCCGAAGCGGTCGGATAATGCCAAACCGTGAA
This sequence comes from Acidobacteriota bacterium, assembly GCA_003140295.1. Lineage (GTDB taxonomy): Bacteria > Acidobacteriota > Terriglobia > Acidiferrales > UBA7541 > Palsa-189. Next base: position 1,028 of record PLJR01000219.1, on the reverse strand, counting down.
GGACGCGAAGGAATCGTGCGCGCGTACCGGGTTGAGTCGAGTGCCTGGTTTAGGGGTTGGGGTCTCCGTAGCGACTCTGGATCTCGGGACTAATCCAACGACGGGATCTAAATTATCCAAAGGATCGCGAAAATGCTAAAGCGTCTTGTTGCCCCAACGATGGTACTTGCCGCACTGACATTTTCACCTGTTACACGCGCTCAAACTGCTCGTCCGGCGCAGCCAGGAGCAGGGAACGCCGAGCAGGCGTCAACGCCTGCTGCGGGCCAAAATGAGAATATACATCTCGACGGTTGGGACCGGCCGCAAATATCTCTAGAGGCTGCAGGTAAGAAGCCGGGGCCCGCTCCCGTCCATGACCTGTCTGGAATTTGGGAGCCAGTCCCAAGGTATCGGGACGGAGTCTTTGCAAGCGGCCCGAGGGACATGCCCTCAGATCCGAAGCATGAAGCCCTTATGCCTTACACGCCTTTGGGGAAAGAAACGATGAATTCCCATAAGGCGGGATTTGGAGTCAACATAGCTCCGATTTCGCAGATTAATGATCCATTTGACACCTGTGATCCGATTGGGTTCCCGCGCATAGATCTTTTCAACCTAAGGGGGTTACAGATCGTTCAAACCAAAAACCAAGTGCTGATGCTCTATCAAAACACCAGGACATGGCGCAATATCTGGACGGACGGGCGGGAACTGCCCAAGCAAATTACCGAGCCACGGTGGTTCGGATACTCGGTTGGCAAGTGGGTGGACCCGACCACACTGGTGGTCACGACGATCGGGCTGGATGACAGCACCTGGATTGACAATACTGGCCGACCACATAGCGACCAACTCTCCGTGGAAGAAATCTACCACCGTGTGGACGAATTCAACATAGAGCTCACGGTGACCATTACCGACCCGACGATGTATACGAAACCGTGGGTGCCGCTCAACAAATTCCGTCTTGGGATGAACTCACCGGATTTCGATATTCGGGAGATGATTTGCTCAGTCTCACAGCAGGCCCTATTTAACCAGCTACT
>PLJR01000002.1 GCA_003140295.1 Acidobacteriota bacterium | reverse complement strand
ACCATATTCCGCTGAACGAACGCCGAGATACGGTGGCGACCCTCGGTGGGCCGGGCGACGCACCGGAGATTCAGGAAGCCCTGCTCGATTGGCTTCGACGGACGATTCAGCAGCTCGAAGGGGCACCTGCGCAATCGCAACAGCCAGCGGCGTGAGGGCTCACTGCGGCGCCGTCGGTCGAGGGCTGCTTCGCAAAGAGAAGCGGGGGCAAGCAGTTCTCGCCCAGGAACGTCGAGATAGCGCGCTAATCTCATCCCTTCGTCTGGCCAATTCTTATGCGCATGTTCTCAACTTAAGCCTCTGTCTGTCGCCCGACGGCTCGCGTAGGCTGACGGCACAGTCACATGCGTAGGTGATGGGCGTCACTGCATCCGATTCGTGAATCTTGCGATCCTTATGGTGGAGCGTTGAGTCCTTGAACGATTGAATGTATCAAATGTATTGGCCAGGGGATTCGGGCGGAGGGATTTGTAAAGCAAGCCAGGTCAGGGCGAGGTTTATAGGGTCCACGAGATTGCAGAGATCCAATTGAGGAGGCACTAATAGGCAAGAGCGGCAGCGGCATTTTGTGGCCTGTAGCGGGCAAGTGGAACTTTACATCTCCGCTCGAGGCGGCAACGTAATTAGTAAGCTGCAGGAGGGGTCGCTTGCTGACCTGGTTGCTGGACTTGCTCCGTCTTTATGCTGTTATGAATCACTTTCCCAGTGTCCGTCATTACGATCTTGCTCTCATGGGACAGATTCATATCGCCTATACCATTCCAGTTCTGTGGGCCGGTGATCGTGATCCGGTCTCCCGGTTTGAGAGTGTCCTTGGTCCAACCATCGGCCCGGTGAATCGCGCTTGCGGACGCCAACTCGGCCTGCCAACGCACAGCATTACCTTTGGCGTCCTTTACCTCGAAAATAATCGAAGAGTGCGGATTCATGAATTGCAACTCGACTACGGTACCCGTCACCGTAATAGGATGCTCCTCATCATAGCGACCGGCAAATCCGTGATGAGCGAGTGCTGGCTGAGAAATTAGGAAAACTCCACAAGGTAGAAGAACAGCGGCGAACAGTTTAGATCTAATTATCCTGAAAGTTGTCCAAGCGGAGGAACGGTGGGGCTTCACGCGACTTTGTCGGCCCCCCCACGAGGGGGCCACAGAAGTGTCGGAATAAGCGCAAGGAAGTTTCGTTCCTCGTTTAGCGTTCGTCCGCGTCTTGCAGATGAACAGAGAGGGAGCGACCCCCCGCCGGATTTCGTCCCTTTTGAAAAGTGCCCCCGGTTGCCACTCGCAGCGATCAGGGTTGTTCCGCTGACAGGTTGGCTTCCGTGAATCATTTTAGGGACAAGCGTTTGCCTATCATTCCGTCATGTGTGAGGGGGATGTGAATCCGGCTGCGATCTCAGTTGGGTCGGGAGATGCGCGGTGACCGGTAATTTCTTCGATGTGAACACAATAAAAGACGGGAGTTGCCTGACCGCGATTGCTCCGAACTTGATTCGCCGCATAAGCCGTTTGCCACCATAGATACCGTCTTTCCATCAGGGATTGGGCTTTCATTCGCGGCTCTTTGTATTCGGGTGTGTCTGTATACTCTTCGTAGCGGCCAAGAACGATCACACTCTGCCACTCGAAATGCGTGCGGACCTCGTCGGCTTCAACGCAAACGAGCGGATTTGAACGCATCCAGTCGATTTTTCGTCCAATGGTAGCGAATCCATATAGCCGATCCGGTTCATAAGCAAAGTAAACGGGGATGATGTAGGGTTGATTGTCACGCGCACAAGCGAGCCTTCCTACGCCCAGCCGTGCCAGCAGATCACGACATTCCTGAGCATTCATGTCATGAATCAGCATACGGCGCCGCTCCTAATTTCTCACGGAAACCAAAGAGTACAGGAACACCAGGACGCCCGCCGTGACCAGGGGAATTCCGGCAAGCACAAAGATGAGAAACGCCGCCGGTCGCACCCCTCTGAGGACCAGCAGCTCGACAAATAATCCGGCGGCCACGAGAACAGCCGCGATGCGCACATGCCGATCGATGATTCGAGAAGTGGTCACGGCGCTCCTTTCCAAAACTTGACGTTTGCAAGACTGGCGACGTTGTGCACTGTGTCGTGGCACCCGCTTGAAATGCACGATACTTGATTCGATACGATATCGTCATGTATGGCAGTGTGCGTCGCCGATTCTTCGAAGGATCGCGCGCCAAGATGGCAATGAAGGCACTCGCGATTGTTATAGGGAGTATACAGCTGGATGGCCGCTGGCGCCGGCGGTTTGCCAAGGTACTGCACGTATACGTGACGCATACCCCGCCATTTGGCGCGTATGCCCCCGTAAAGCACGTAGTCGGTGTGGCACGTGTAGCAAGCTTCGTCGGCGGGAACGCGATGATGCTGGAAATGAGCCGCGGCAATGTAGTGACTGTCGTCCACGTAAAGGCTCTTTCCGAACGACTCCATGATGTGGCATGAGAGGCAGAATGTGGTGGTCTTGGAATGCTCCATGTGCGCCGAGAATCCAACCGCGCTGCACAACAGTGGAAAAAGGAATAGGCCGACAAAAGCGAGGATCTTTCCTTCGCGCGTCGCGGTGGTGGGACGCACGAAGAAAACAGCAGCCAAGCCCAAACCGAGCAAGAACAAGAGAAGCGGAAGTGTGTCGGGTGTAATCATGGACGCCAATAAGACCCCAAGTGTCCCTCTTTTACGTCAGTATTTTCGCGTCTATCCAAAAGCTTATTTGTTCGCGGCAAGGGATCGGACGTAGGCCACCAGTCCCTTTAGTTCATCGGGTTTTAGAGTTTTTGCATAGGCGGGCATCTTATTCTTGCCGTTGGTGATGATTCCGGCGAGCTCCGAGTCAGACATTTTTTGCACATCAGCGGAGCGCAGATCATGCGCGCCCAGCTTCGTGCCTACAGGCGTGCCGCTTCCATCAGCAGCGTGGCAGGCGACACATTTAGCCTTGTAAAGGGCCGTCGCATCGTCAGCCTTCGCGGTCGCGCTCAGAAGGAACATCACAGCGAGCCCAAAGAACAGACTCTGATAACCAACTCGAAATCCCAAATAGTTCATCTCACACTCTCCATTCATGTGCCAGACGGCACCGAAAATTACCGCCAGCCATTTCGCATCACCTCAGAACGCATACCGAAACGAAAGCGTGATGTTGTTCCCGTTGAAATCCTGCGATGAAAGCGGCGCCAAACCGGATGTATTGGCAACGCCTCGATCATTGTATCCGTAGTAGTTCCAAGCCGTCTTGTAGGACAGCCCTCTATAGATATCAAACGCCAGACTCGCAAGCGGCTTGATGTAGTTAAAATCCAGTGTGCCGGTTGGCGTTAGTGGATTCAGAAATGTCGTATTGCCGCGAACGATGCTGCCCCCATATCCCACCATCGCGGTCACACGCTTGAGCGGCTTCCACATCAAGTCACCGTACACGTAATGATCCTGGCTTGAATAAGAGGAGAGCGTTCCCAGCGGGGGCGATGCGCCCGGAACTGGACAGGGCATCGTGAAGACCGTAGAGCCGCTATCCGGAAAACAGATTTCCGTCTGGGTATAAATATCCATATACGTGTAACCGAAATCGACCCACAGATTTGCATTGGGGGAAATTGTTGCGACGAAGCTATACGCGCGTCCGTGCTCCACGTTATTCACAGTAGAGACATTGTCGCGATTCTCGTGGATGTCCAATGCACCGGCGATATTCGCCCACGGTTTGGGAGTGTACCTTGCATTAATCTTATAGCTTTGTACCTGCCGCGGGCTGATGCGCGTGAAGGAATTGTCATTGTATCCGAACATCAGATCCGTGCTGAGCCGCAAAGTATCAGTTGGCCGAGTGGAGACCCCAAGCAGCCCCAGATTCTCATGAATGTCATAAACATTGCGCGCCGTGTTGCTACCGACTTCCGGCACAAGATTCGTACTGGAACCTTCTTGGACCGACCCGTTCGAATTTAGCGTGCAGACGGAAGGCAGCTTGCCCGAAACCAATGCGCAATCACCGCGCGCGGCGAGAAAATCGTTCTGCGGGGAACCCGTGGGGCCTCCGGGAAAATACATTTCCCCAGTGTCGAAGGTTGCGCTGAAGTCCTCGATCGTACGGGCCGTATATGCGTAGCCGAGATACGCGTTGACTCTCTGCGTGAGGTCGTACCGCACTTCGAACGTGTTCGATCTAACGCTTTGTCCCAGGAACTGAGAAACAAGTTCATTCGTCACATCGGTGCCAGAACTCGAGTTGTGCTGCGGGCAATTGGGACCATTGTAAGGGGCCGTCGAGCAGATGCCGGCAAAGTTGGCAGGCGTGACCATCGCCACAGGCAGGAGGAAACCAGTTTGACCGGGAGCTTGGGGCGTGGCGAAAAGGTTGGTGTCGGCCGTGGCCCACATGGACGGGATCCTCCAATTGTTGTAGGAAAACTGGTCGACGATATTCATCTTGTCAGTCACTCGATACTCGCCGGACCAATTTGCGTTGGCGGACACCCGGTTGGTCTGCGCAGGGCCGGCGGTCGTGCTCTCTCGCGTGAGCGTCCTGGTTACCCAGCCATTGATGAGGTCGTTGAAATCCGTGACCGTGTTGTTGCCGCTGCTGTAGGCAGCCGAGCCCGACATCGACAAATTCCTGAAATAAGTCGACTGAAAACTGAATCGTTCGGTCGGAAATGACGACCGGGGATTTTGAAACTGGCTGTAGGACAGGTAGCCGTTGCAATTGGCCGTAACGGTTGGAGGGGTGGTAGCCGAATTCGTAATGGGATTCGCACAAGGCGTCGTGCCGATAAAAACGATGCCCAAATCCACGGGGGTGCCGTTGGAAAGTCGAAACAGAAAGTTATTGTCCGTGATCGTGTTGTTCACGTCGGTATAAGTGAGCATTTCGTCGAAGGATAGGGTCGTCTTGGAAAGTCCCCGGTAATCCACCCCCATCCGGTAGGAATTGGTAATGTCATTCACGTTCTCCGAGAGGAGCGGCTCGGTTCCTCCCTCCAGGGTGGTGTATGCGGGTCCCGTGTTGACGCTGCGAGAATAGCCCAAGCGGAAACGGAGTCGCGATTGGGGGAACAAAGTCAGATCGTAATCTTGCATGCGGTGGGATAAATCAAGCGCATGCGGCGAGTTGGTGATGGCTGCGCCTGGAATGGAGCTCACCGGATTTAACGGATTCGCAAGCAGGTTGTAATTCCAGAAGTTCTTGTCACGCCGGACCATTCCGCGAAAGTCGTACCACTTGTTTTTGTCGACATGCAGGCGCGAAACGTCGTTTGGATCGCCACCATATCCAAAATTGCTGAAGGAAAGATTATCGAAGAAAAGACCATGGTGGTTTATCGAGCGCATATCCAGCGAGTAATCGAATAGGCGCACTCCAGACGAGAGGTTTTCAAACGTGTCGTAGTTGTTCAGGTTTCCACCGATCATGCTGTCGCGGTAGCCAAACTCGATGGATTGTTGAACCGCGTAGTTTCCCTCGGTTTTTTCCGTTGACTCGTTCGCAGTTTTGGCCGGGGTCTGCGCGGGCGCCTGGGTTTGCGTCGGGGCCTGAGGGGGTGCTTGAGTTTGAGCGTTTACGGACCTCACAAACGTCAGGGCAACAACTACGGCCAGAATCAGCGTAGAGGAGCCTCGCCCAAATCCGGTTGTGGCTGCCGTGTTAACTCCATTGTTCTTCTGCAAATCGCGGGCGCCCATTAGGAACTCTCTATTTGAATAAGGTGTGGTCGACATTCGATCCGTGCACCTGCACGTGACAAAGCGTGCAGGCCTGATACTGTGCGGCTTGGTTATGGAACGACGGTGCGCCGGGCGCATTCGCGAACGACGTCGTATGGCACGACAAGCACAACAAATTCACATTGCTCATCTTCAGCAGATGAGCGTTGGGCGAGCCATGGGGCGTGTGACAGGATTCGCAGCCTTCCACCTTCACCGGCTCATGCTCAAATACGAACGGGCCGCGCTTATCGGCGTGACACGTGAAACAGACGATGTCTTGTGCCGCTGATGTGCGTACCTGTTTCGCTGCGACTGTGCCGTGCGGATTGTGGCAATCGGTGCACTGCACC
>PLJR01000025.1 GCA_003140295.1 Acidobacteriota bacterium | reverse complement strand
AACTCGCGCTGCGCCATGGGCATTAGCCAATTTGTTGAGAACAACTTATCTCTACCGCGCGGACTCGATTGCTGAATATCCGTCAAAAAGACGTTGGCATGGAACATCAGCATCCACGGCCCTCTATTGGTCATGAGCATGGGCGCCGGCGTGGAGTTTGGCTCTGCGCTTGTACCGGAAGTTGCGTGGTGGGCAATTGCTTGAAGGAANNCCGCCTGACTGCTGATTGCCGGGCTGCTGGCCGGAAGGGTCGGGGCATCCTCGCATTCGCATTCCCGGCATGCAGGGCGATCCTTGTTGCCCGCCGCCCTGCTGTGCAACCGCCAGCGCGGGGAAAAACAGAATTGACAGCACTACGCTGCGAAATATCCTCATGACACCGTTCCTCGGTCAGATTCTTGTATAAAAGAACTACTGGACGCGCATCCCAAAGTTCGAAGACAGGACGGAACGACCTAGCGTCAGGAATCTATGTGACGGCGAAGGTGGGGTCTAAATCCTAAGCGTGGTAGCGAGATCGACTGCGGGAAGGTTGGGCGGATGAGTTGCGAGTCTTATCGAATGAGAGCCGATGCAGACATTTGGGACATTCGAGATGTTGTTCGCTATTGAATGTAGCGCGATCAAGCGAGTGTGACCTCGGCTCGGAGGGGACACAGAAGCCCAAACCTGGGAACATGGCTCGTGAGCACAGGACAAAATATTCTTGGAATGATCGGGCATACCGGTCGAGCTCGATTCAGGATTCGTCTCGTAGTCGAAGCGCTTCTTAGCCATTTGCACTTGTGCGGACATTGGCATGGAGTAACGCAGCGTAGGCACCGCTGCCGTAGGCGCCGTCATGCCTTCACTATGGTCGGTCCCCATGTCCATATCCGAAGGCATCGACATCGCCATATCGTTTCCTGGGGTACTGGAGCCTTCGGCGTGACAATTGGAATGCGCCCGGTGTAACCAGCAAGACAGATCGCAAGCAGAGGCGGAAATCGAAGTCGAAACCATGAAGAGCGACAGCAGGAGCGCCGCCAACGAACCTGCAATCCTACGCATTTGGTGATTCTACTCCAGGCTTGCGACTTCCTCCACAGGTATTCTAAAGCCACTACGCAACGGTGCGTGAACGCTATCGCAAGAAAGCCGCACGGTGACTAGCTCTTTTCGTCGTGCTGCTTTACCTTGCGGGACGCTGCTCAAGTGCTCGCCCGGTATATCCTAGGTACGTTTACTAAATGGTTTACACAACGCGCTAATTGTGCTATTCTAGTTCGTGACAATCGACAATTCTTTCGAACGCCCACGCGTTCCCCAGCACACGGCCGGCAGTCGCCCCCCAGTAGCGCAGGCACTCTTGCCTGCGCGCCAAGGCGCCGCTCACCACGCCGCCAAACAGCGTACCTCCCGATCCGCCCCGAGACTGCCAATCGAATAGTCGAGCGATGGCCCGCACCTACTGAATCACAGCGAATCCGCGCGCAGCCGCCATTAGCAACTGCGCGCGGATCCGCTCTGTGGCGCCAATGTGCTTGAGTTTGTCGCTGTTTCTAGCGATGGCCTACGCCGGCGTGGCCGCCTCCGCCCACGTGGCCGCGCCCATCACGCATCTCGTTTCCGTGGAAGTGATTGAAGGCCTTGTCTCCACGGTTCGGATGTGGACCCACGTAGCCGTGATGCGGATCGAAACGGTTATCAACGTGGCCCTGGAAGTCGTGAGCACCATGGAACCAAGGGCCGGCTCCGATGAACACGGCGCCGTTGAACCACTCGGGCCCGTAGTACCCGTATGGCGCGCAGTTGTACGGAGCGAGATCGTAATAGCCATACGGGCAATCCGGTTCTGCGCCGATATTGACGGAGACCTGTGCATGCGCCGGACGCGGAATGCTAAACAAAACCACAACTAGAACAGGAAGCGCAGCAAATTTCCAATATCGCATAAGTTCCTCCTCACCCAGAGGAAAGCAACCCAAGTGCCAAATTTGCGATGACTGCAAGACACTGAAATCTAAGGAAGGCCTGGGCAACGGACAACCCACCCAAGTTTTTTTCAGTCAGCAAGTGACCACGGGCGGACGAGTGTCCAAACAGAGGGACGCAAGCTTATCAACAGCCGGCACACAGTCGTCTGCTACTGATGTGAAACATCTCCATCATCACCTTCGGCATATCGACGGCAGTCGTAGTGTTGGCGGGTGGCAAGCGCCTTCCGCGTTTTTCCGTTGACCAACAGTCACAATTGACCGATTCCACTCCAGTAACTCAACACGGGGCGCCCCCAGTGGCGTAGGCACTCTTGCCTGCGCGCCAAGGCGCCGTTCACCACACCGCCAAACAGCGTACCTCCCGGTCCGCCACCCAGACTGGAGGGTGGCAAGCCCTTCTCTCGGCTACTACGAACCCGCACGCGTATACCGAATTGGGCGCGATTGTGTACTTCATGTAAAAGGGGCGGTATATTCCGTGATATGGGGACTCCAATCGATCAATCGACAGCGAGTCGTAGCGAATCACCGCCTTTTTATGAGCGAAACTTCTTTTGGGGTTCTGTCTCGTTCGTAGTTGCTTCCGTAATGACTGCCGCTGGTTTAATACTGCTGCCAACCACCCTTGCTAAGTGGTTGCTGATAGCGGCTGGAGTAATTTCAGGGGTCCCACTATGGTTAGCCTGGAAGGGTCTTAGGAGGAACATTCCAGCAATAATTTGCACGTCGATCAGTTGGTTGGTTGTTGCGATCGTCTTACATGGACTGTGGGGTATGAGGATGAAAACCACCGTCGTTACTCGAGGCACAGAGTCATCTGCAACGGGCGTGCCGGTGCCCACAGCATTACCGAATTCGCATGCGCCTCCACAGACCGCGAAGCCAATCACTCCTACGAGGCAACCTAAGTATCCAACCGCGGCGGAAATCGCGGCGGAGGTGCTCAAGCAGAACCAAGACTTGACTTTAACTACCGATAGCGTTCTAAAAGAAAAAGAGCTTAAGTACGCCCAGGGGGCAATGTCCCGCCTCAGCTGGAAAT
>PLJR01000004.1 GCA_003140295.1 Acidobacteriota bacterium | reverse complement strand
CAGTTCTCGTAAACAAACCAGACATCGGCATCATCGACGGACCGGTGCAGATCATAGTTGAGGCATCCGGCTTCTAGCCGGGTGGGCTCAACTAGAGCGGCTAGAGCCGCGCCGAGCGCCTCGCTCTGGCCACGCCGCGCGCGGAAGAAAGCGAGATTTGTGACCTGTGACATGGAGCTTCCCCGCTCACGCCGGTGATAGGCGAATGATCGGTTTGATTGTGCCCCCTTTTTCACTGTCTTGCGCAGCTTGATTGATTTGATCGAGGCTGTAAAACTTCGTCAGTTTCTCGAACGGGAAGCGCCCCTGCGCGTTGAGTTCGATGAGCTGCGGGATAAAAATGTCGGGAACGCTCTCACCCTCAAGAATGCCGCGTATCCCCTTACCAGGTATCATCAGGTTGTTCACATCAAAGCTCACCTCTGTGCCTAGTGGCTCTGCTCCGACGATGCCGCACGTGCCGAGAGATCCGAGTGCTTCTATCGCCTGATGCAACGCTCTGGGGTCCCCGGAGGCCTCTAGCGAATAATCGACTCCGCCACCAGTAATATCTCGGATCGCCTCAACTGGATTTGTCTGTTTACTGTTAATAGCATGCGTCGCGCCCAGTTCCTTTGCCATTTCCAGACGCGAGGGCACGATGTCTATGGCGACGATGGTTGTTGCTCCAACAGCCCGTGCTGCCATGATCGCTGAGCATCCAACTGCGCCCACGCCGAAGGAAGCGAAACTTGTACCCGGTCTCACATTCAGCGCATTCATTACGGCCCCGGCTCCGGTCTGAATACCGCAGCCGAGCGGACCGAGGCGTTCGAGCGGTACGTCACTGATGACCTTGACCACGTTGCGTTCATTGGCGAGTGCGTATGTCGCAAACGACGATTGCCCGAAAAAGTGATCGTGAACTTTCTCGCCTTTGCCGTCGAGTGTAGCAGTGCTGCCGTCCAACCGCGCTCCACCGAAGCAGAGCGGGAACGTCTTCTCGCAATGTGCCATCCTTCCCAAGCGACAAGGCTTACAACGTCCGCATGTCAGGAATGTGAGCACGACAGAATCGCCGGGCGCGACTTTGACAACATCCGCTCCTACGCTCTCGACGATTCCAGCGCCTTCGTGTCCGAGCACGATTGGCTGTGGCACCGGGTAGCCTTTGTCACGTGCAACCATATCTGTGTGGCACAAGCCGGTGGCCACGACCTTGACCAATACTTCGTCTCGGCGCGGACCTTCCAAAGTTAGGGCTTCGACGTTAAAAGGCCCGCCTTTCTGGCGCACGACGGCGGCTTTAATCTGTGTTGTGTTCTTGCTCATCGAACTTTCCTCCTCAGTTGAGACTCTCTCGTAACGACCTACGCTACTTTTCACGCGACCGAGCACAGCAAGCTCTCAGTCATCCATGTTGCGCTGGGACCGCTCGTGCCTGGAGCCATTCGAGCGGGCGCGGGCGGAAAGTGAGTTCGTGTCGGGCCTTCTCGTTGGAGGCGCCGCGCACGCGCGTCGCGTAATAGACGCTGTCGGCGCCAGAGGTCGCCAGAGCTTCCTGCTCGGTGATTTGAAGCGGTTCCGGCGCCCCGCAAGCACGTGCGAACGCTGGCAGCCATACGCGCTGCTGGCTCGGGTGGTCGTCAACGATGTTGTAGGCGCCCGGAGCACATTCGAGCCCCGCGACTGTAGCGAATGCGGCGTCCTCGATATGGACGAAACTCGCCACCCCCTGGCCGGCGCCGATGATCGGTACCTGCTGCCGGCGAACCTGCTCGCCCATATCCCCGACGTTCGTATACCAGGTGCCCGGACCGTAAAAGAATCCGTAACGCATCGCGACGCAGTCTATTTCCGATGCCCGAAAGGCTGCCGATTCGAGTTCAACGTAGGTGCGAGCGCTGGCGGCGACGCCGAGTGAAGCATCAACAGCCAGGGGCGACGATTCGTCAGCCAACCCTGGACCGGGCGCATACCAGAATCCCGAAGCCTGCAGGACGTAGCGGCGCACACCGCTCTCCCGCATGCCTGCTAGAAGGTTGACGTTTCCTTCCCTGCGGACCCTGCTGTCGCGCTCCGCGGCAGCCTTCATCTCCGCCGGAGTGTAATGCCCGGGCAGTGAGGTCAGCTCATTGATGACGGCATCAGGGCGAACGCGCCCAATCGCGGTTCGGACCGAGGCCGCATCGAGCGCATCGCCGATCAAAGCCTCGGCGCCCATCTCAGTCAACATGTGCGTCGACTCCGCCGATTCCGCCGAACGCACCAAACCAAACACACTGTGCCCGCGTTGTTTCAGACCGCGAATCAATGAGCGCCCAATAGCCCCAGTTGCCCCCGCCAGCAGAACTCTCATTTCGAACCTCCCGCGTGATCAGGGGTCGTCAGGGCATTGTCTTCGGTATCGACGACGAATACGACGAGCAGCTTCGCCGGTTCAGTATTGCTCGCGTTGCGACTGATCAAATGATGTGCTCCCGGCGTTTCATACCAGCACTCGCCCGCACGGTAGATGTGTTCGGGCTGACCCTCTACCTGGCTTGCGATCTGACCCGAAACGACGTACGCATAGATGAACGCCGAGTCCGAATGATGGTGCGGTGCGGAGGCGCCACCAGGTGGGTATGACACTTCCACCGCAACGAGCGACTTGCCCGGAACATTCAAGATGGGGTGAGAGAAGTTGGTTTTGATAGTATCGTTATAAGTGGTTGCAGGAATTACGGAAATCTTGTCCCGATTTGAAACAGGTGTTGAGTAATTGCGGAATATAAGCCGAATAACATACCTTTATGAGCGTCACTACGGGTTTGGACATGGCCATCTCTTTAGTTTCTCCTCGTACAAAATTGAATAGAGACTTAGGGCAGGAACTTGTAACCAGAGCTACGGACGGTATGAAAGTGCTTGGGATGGGCAGGCTCTGTTTCTAGTGTTTTGCGCAACTTCAAAATGTGGTTATCGACAGTTCTTGTACAAGGATAGCTCTCGTATCCCCACACTTCATTGAGTAGTTCGTCCCGCGAGATCACTCTCCGCGGGTTTTTGATCAGATACGCGAGAGTTTTGAATTCCTTACATGTGAGAATAACGGGCCGACCATTGCGATGAATTTCCATCGTTGAAAAACATCCTTTCACTCCCCCCAAACTCAAACGTGTCTGTGGCGTTGGGATTTCTCAACCCGGCCTTCGCTGCATCCAGCGGTAAGCAGACATCGCTGGTATCGATGAGGCCAGTGACGGACTTATTGGGTTCCGGCTTTTTCTGGGTCGTCTTATCATGAACAGCCGATTTCGGAACAAGCACGATCACCGGCAAGAAACGAGATAGCTTACGAAATTCTTCCGGAATGCGAGAAGCTGGCACTAAAGCCAGAGCCTCATCGAGGAAGTTAATCGAGATGGCATTGGGTTCCGTTTTAGGCTGCCTAACCGGAGAAATTGCGGTCTTCATTGTTGCTGCCATTGAGATGTCTCTTTATCGACCTGGCGCTCAGCCGATTGGACCTGGCGACACTTCTGCAGCAGGGGCATTCGATGCAGGGCAACTCTCGCGTGAAACATTCGCGCTTTTACTGCTGCGGTCGAGATCCCCAGAATATGTGCGGTTTCTCTGAGTGAGTGTTCTTGCAATTGGTGGAGCTCCACGACCCTTCTAGCCCGTGGCCGTAGCCCCCAAATGGCTGTATTCAGAATCTCTCTCCGTTCACGAAGGCGGTAAGTCTCTTCTGGATCCGGGGCGTCATCTTGAATCTCACTGTGGCGTTTGAGTTCGCAGGGCGGGTCTGGTTCATTCATGGGAATTTCTCGTTTCCAATGGTTCTTACGAAGCTTCGCCAGCGCCGCATTGATCGCGATGCGTGTCAGCCAGGTGGCAAACCGCGATCTTTCATCGAAATCCTTGACATGTGCGAAGGCATTCAGAAGACAATCTTGCAGTGCGTCTTCCGCGTCTTCGCGGTTTCGCATGATCCGATGAATGACACGGAAGACTTTTTTGACATGGCGTTCGCAAAGCTCTCCGAAGGGGGCTCGTCTGCCAGTCTTGGCGGCTGCTATCAACTGCTCCTCGCTCCACGCTCGAAGATCGCTAACTGCTGCGGCATCGCTCTGCACCGAAAACAATGTAGTCATCACTACGGTGGACCTCCTCTCTCGAACCGGAGCTGTCAATCGCTGGCTCCCTCAAGTTTTTTCCCTTTCCATCCACTCGCGGACGTACGCCGGACAGTTCTCCAGCTTCATCGCATCCGCCTCGCAATCTCTTAGAAACTTCACCGCGTCGCGATCGATTACGCCAACATCTTTCAGGTCCAGAATGATGTCGTGGTGGTCCGTCTGGAGTTCGAAAAGTCTTCTCAATCCAGCTATCGCCTGTTGTTCGATTCGGCCACTCAGGATGAACACCGTGAATCTCCCGAGCTCCGCAGTCTTAATCCTAAAAGTCATTGAGCAGGCCACATAGCGGTCGCGGCTGTACTGCAACGTATTTCTTCGATCCGGGCACCGATCACGAGTGGTGCAACCGAGTAGCCAATCGGATATCACTGAAAGCAGGACTCGAAAAAGAAATTGGAGTGTCAGGATCGTAGCAAGTGGCAGAATTCTGGGAGTTCAACGAGGGGCTTACCGGGTGATGTGTTTCTTTATGTTGAGCTGTTGATCTTTAATTCTAGCGATGACCGCGGAAGTCCGAGTTTGGCAGCCGCTCCATTCGACCAGCAACTTTTCCGTTGCTTTCCGCAAGAGCCGCCTCGATGAGTTGCTTCTCATAGTTCTGGACGCTCTGTGTGAGAGGACCGGATGACTGCGGGGGAGTTGCGTCCTGACTTGAAAGCCACGCCTCATCGATCCAAAAGGTGTCCCCGGTGCCGAGGATTACCGATCTCTCGACGATATTCTGCAGCTCACGAATGTTTCCTGGCCAAGGATAGGATTGGCAAAGCTTGAGCGTATTCTTGTCGATCTTTCTGATTTGCTTTCGTGCCTTCTCCGTGTAGCACTTCACAAAGTACTCGACCAGCATCGGAATGTCCTCCCTCCGCTTGCGCAGAGGAGGTACCTCAATCGGAAAAACGTTAAGCCAGTAAAACAAGTCGGCTCGAAACGTTCCCGCGGCAATGGCTGCCGTTAAATCACGATTGGTTGCGGCTATGACGCGAACGTCGGTGGGAATAATTCGGTTACCTCCCACTCGTTCGAACTGCCGCTCCTGAAGTACTCGCAGCAACGCAATCTGAGTTTCCGCGGGAAGCTCGCCGATTTCGTCGAGAAAAATCGTGCCGGAGTGCGCCAACTCAAAACGGCCTTTTCGCTGCTGCAGAGCGCCGGTAAATGCCCCTTTCTCGTGGCCAAACAATTCCGAGGTGATGAGCGAAGAAGGAACCGCGGCACAATTGACGGCAATAAACGCGTTGCCAGCACGTTGCGAAACCTTATGTATGGCTCGCGCAATCAGTTCCTTCCCAGTGCCTGTTTCGCCCGTAATCAGCACCGTAGCGTCGGTGGGGGCCACCTTCACAATACTGGAGAGCACGGTTTGCAGGGCGGGTGACGAGCCCACAATTTCCTCAAACATGAACGCGTGATCGATTTGCTCACTGAGCGCAAGGTTTTCGTCACGCATGCTCTCCTCGGCTCGCTTGCGATCCTCAATATCCGTCCCAGTCGCATACCAGCGAATAATGTTCCCGTGGTCGTCGCGAAGGGGATTGTATCGGACAAGAAACCAGCGATAATTACCGTCTTTTCCAAGCGCTCGTTGCTCAAGTTCAAAAGGCTTACCGCGCGCGAACGCCTTCTGGCGCTCCTCGCGCAGCCTTTCCAAATCCTCGGGGTGGAAGACCCGTGCGCGCTGGTCTTCTCTCTGCACGTCTTCCAAAGTGAGACCGATGTAATCGAGCACTGTCTGATTTGCATAAAGGGCTGTCCCATCCGGGCGAAACACGTAAATATAACTGGCGATGGCGTCGGTCATCCGTCGAAGCTCTGTTTCCTCCGCCTTTATTTGCTCAAACGCAGTCTGAAGAGCCGCTCTCGCTTCGTGCTGCTCGGTGACATCCATCGCAGTGCCGAATAATTCAATGACATCACCGGAAGCATTCACTACCGGGTGTCCGACCACATGAATGTACTTGGCCGCGCCGTTTGGCAGAAGAAGCCTATAGTCGGCCTCAAAGTCGGTCCTGTCCCGAATGGCGCGCTCGACCACAGGTGTGTAATAACGCGCGTCCTCCGGGTGCATCCGCCGGACTACCTCCATGTAAGATGGCGGCGTGGGATCAGGATCGAGGCCGAAGATCCGGTACATCTCTTTTGACCAATAGGAAACGTCCCAGCGAACCTTGGGATCACGGCAAGCTCTTGACCGGCCTCACGCTGTGCGTGTTCCATCTGAGGGACCCGCACCGCCCAACTGCCTGTATGGGCCAATTTCTGTGCTTCGGCTAAATAACCCTCACTCCGCTGTAGAGCTTCTTCGGCACGTTTGCGCTGTGTAATATCCTCGGACAGCGCCATCACGAATCGCGGTACCCTCTCGGTGCCCGGCACAAGAGAAACGTTGTTGCTTACCCAAATCGAACTGCCGTCCTTGCGCAGATACTTTTTTCTCAATCTGAAACTGTCGTCGTTTTCCCTCCAGCAACTCGGTGATGAGCGCCCGGTTGGCTTCGCGGTAGTCCTCATGCGTTAGGTCCAGAAAATAAAGTGCACGCAGTTCCTCCTCCGTGTAACCCACGATTGTCTGGTAGACTTGATTGGTGGCTAGAAAGCGGCCGTTCAGGTCAGTCAGCGCAACGCCGATAGCCGAATTCTCAAAGACGGATCTCCACCGCTCCTCGCTTTTCCGAAGGGCTTGCTCAGCCCGCTTGCGATCTTCGATGGCAATAGCAGTTCCATACCATCTGACGAGCTTTCCAGTTTCATCGCGCAGCGGTACATTGCGAATAAACCACCAGCAATATTCTCCGTCTGCCCGTCGAACCCGCGCCTCACTCTCCATGGCTCGCCCGTTCTTAAGGGCTGTGTGCCAATCGCCGACGACCCTCGTCTGGTCATCGGGATGAAGAACCGCTTCCCACTTCCACCCGAATGCCTCGTCCAAAGCCAAACCTGTGAACTGCAACCAACGATCATTAACGAAATCAACCTGACCCTCGGGCGAAGTGCTCCAGACATGTGCCGGAACCGTATTGACCACGTCGCGAAGCTCTCTCTCGCTCCGGCGGGCAGCTTCCGTCCGCTGCTTAATTTCCTCGAAAGCTTTCTCCAATTCAATCCTGGCCTGCGCCTGTTCGGTGACATCTATTGCCGTCCCAACAAATTCCACGAGGTCGCCCTTCTCGTTCACGATGGGACGTCCGATAGAATGTTGGTATTTGACGGTTCCGTCGGGAAGCAGAAGGCGGTAGTGCGCTTCGTAATCAGTTTTTTCCACGACGCATCTCTCAAAGAGATCCCTAACCCGCTTCCGATCCTGAGGATGAATCCTGTTAAACCAAAAGTCAGGGCTTGNNAGACTCCAACTCCCCGAATGGCCTAGTCTCTGAGCCTCAAGCAGAGACCATTCGCTGCGCCGTAGATTCTCCTCTGCTTTCTTCCGCTCTATCGCGATTCCAGCGATGCTAGTTGCGTTTCCGATTAGGTCGATATCTCTTGGACCTGGGCTTCGCACTGATCGGAAGTAAAACGCAAAGGTTCCAAGAATTTCACCTTGGTGAGATATGATTGGTGCAGACCAGCAGGCGCGAATGCCATGTGCTGCGATTATGTCGCGCACCTGTTCAAGGATTGGGTCCGTCAGAACGTCGCTGACGAAAACAGGCTTGCGCTCGTTTACCGCTGCGCCACACGATCCGCCCTGTGGGCCAACAACAAATCCGTCAAGCGCTGCAACGTAGGATTCGGGAAGAGTCGGCGCTGCAATAGCCCGCATGTGTACACGGTCTTGATCAAGAAGCCAAACCGAGCAGAGCATTCCTTCACGATGAGATTCAACAACCCGCGCCACGCTCGTCAGCACTTCCTTCAAAGACGCGCCTGCGAGAATCATTCTCAATATTTCGAGAATATCCTCACTGGCCAGGCCGTTCGCCAATGTGTCATCCGGCTGCGGATCGGTTGAGCGGCCAGGCTGGTGGGAACCATGTTCCGCGGATGCCATCCGCGGATTATAGTCCCACTGGCGATTCCAATCCCAGCTTGGCAGCTTTCCATTTGAGATGGCTGATCTGTCGNNAGCGCAGCATACGGTAGACCAATCGAGCCAGCTTGGCCGCCATGGCCTTAATTGCCACAGGAGCACCCAGCTTGGTTCGCAGTCGACGGAACTGCGCTCTGACATAGGTGCTGCTTAACCGTAAGGTGCTGGCCGCCATCTTTAAAGCGACGCTGATTCGATTGTCCGGACACAGCCGTAGCCAGGAAACAAAATGATCCTCGGTCTTCCATTTGCTCATATCCCATCCCGCTTCGCTGAGGATCGTCGTCGCGGTCATGACATTGATGCCGTCAATCTGGGTCAGGTCCGTACCGGTCATCCGAAACAAGTCCGCGCCCAAGCCGAACAGCGGCGCATTCCCTTTCTTCTTCTTGAGCCGTTCCTTCCGCTTCTCCTCTGGCAGACAGGCGCCTTGACTCCGATCCTGTGCTGGAGATACTGCTGGAGCCGCCGATCGCACTCGGCCATCTGCTTCTGGTAAAACTCGTAACCATCCTGTTCCTGCTTCAGCACAAACAGCAGATCTTCTTCCCAGTTACCCTCCAGGCTCCGCGCGATCTGTTCCTCGCTCGCCTTCACTCGAGGATCACGAAACACAGGTAGACTTCTGCGGTATCGAAGAATGTGACGCCGCGTTCGACGGCCGACCGAATCAGTGAGATCATCTCCTTCTTGTCGGCGGCGGGACCGTAGCCAAAGCTCATTCCCATGCAGCCTGATCCGAGAGCGGAAACTTCCAATTTGCCTTTTCCAAGTTTACGCTTCTGCATTGTTTCTCCTTCTAGCCATGGAAACGTAGACGAAGCTGCGAATCCGGCTGGCTCGACCATGAGAGAGGGTAGTTGGCCTACTCGTCGGCAGCTTGCCTATTTAGGTGAAGTTCTTGCCAGATCCTCCGAGGTTCTATGCATCGGAAATAGTTCTGTCCTAATGGCGGCCAAACCGGAATGAATCACGAGGGGGACGGTGCCAGGCAAGAACACCATTGCCGCCGCAAGGCAATTCACTTGCCCCGTCTTCGTCGGCCGTGCCTAAAATCGAGAAATTAGCGGGAGCGACGGTGCCTGAGCCTGCGATCTCCTGCATAACAGGGGCGAGCTCACCGCCGCTTAAAATCACGCCCGTACAAATCGGATGGTTGCGGGTAGGGAACTTCTTGAAAGCAAAGAAGAATGATTGCGGAGGCCTGCAACCATCCGAATTGTTTAGTCCTGCGCTTCAGCTTCCCGATGGTTCGAGTCTGTCGATTGTGGCGCTGTTCTCCTCCATGCAGCGATGCGCCTCAGCGATCTCGTCAAGGTGGAAGGTCCTGCCGACCTGGGCGTGCAGCGTGCCCGCCGCGATCTGCTCGACCAAATCCTGGAGCGGCGTCCGCATGAAATCTTCCAATTCGCCGGGCATAGGTACTCGCGTCCAAGATTTGCCAGGTCCTTAATCTATAGAAGCGAATAAAGGGACCCGAAGGGGGGTGTGACTCGTCCGGTCCCAGGGGAGGTTCTGCTACTACTTCGCGCAATTGAGCGAAACGTAGTCCTATTTCTCTTTGTGGTCAACGGAAATCGCACCTGAAGCGATAACGGGGTCCCCGGAGTTGGCCCGGTGCAATTGCAGCCGAGACGTGGGTTCTGATTATACGCGGGAAAAGCGATGTTTCGACCCAATGTACTCAGGAGAATGAAAAGCAAGAGACTGGCTGGCGGAGAAGATTGGATTCGAACTC
>PLJR01000179.1 GCA_003140295.1 Acidobacteriota bacterium | reverse complement strand
TCGTCGAAGAAGTTTTCGAGGAAAGTCACTTGGTTCTGCGCCTTTTGCGCTTCCGCCGTCTCGACTGGCATTAACGCGATGACGCGCTTGCCGTCCGGGGCGAGATCGACGTTCTTCGCGGCATTGAGCATGCCCCCGCCCCCGACTCGCTTCTCCGACCACACTCGCGGTTTGTCGGCCACGAAGGAATCGCCCTTAACCGTGTATCCTGCCACCATGATGTGGTTATCCAAAGTCTCGAAAAACAACTCGTGCCCATTGCGCGACCACATCGGGTAACCGCCGCCGCTGTTCGAGATTTGCCACTTGCCACCCTTGTCCGGAAAGGCTCGCACGTAAACTTGGAATGTCCCCGACTCATCGGAAGAGTAGGCCATCCACCGCCCGTCGGGCGAAAAGGAAGGATCTAGCTCGGTCGCCGGGGTTTGCAGGAAAACCTCCGGCTTTCCACCACGCATTCCCGCGCTATCGCTCTCCAATGGCATGGTCCACAAATCGCGTCCGGTTTTGGAATCCTCCTCGGAGAACGCCAGCCGCTTGCCGTCGGGCGCGAAGGACCACGGAGACTGAATGGTCTTGCTCTGGATCAATGGTTGCGACTTGCCCGATCCGTCGGAACGGGTCACAAACAGGCCTTCTCCCGCCGCTCGGAATGCGACGTACCGACCGTCCGGGCTCCATAAGGGATAAGTGGCATTTCCGGTGAAGGTCAATCGCGTCATCGTGTCTCGCTGCCAGTCGTAGACCCAGATGTCCGTGCCCGATCCCTCCGACACATCAAGGGCCAGTCGCTGCCCATCAGGCGACATGCTAGGAAGCCCGTAGTTGCGCGGTTTGGCTAACAGAGGCTGCACCTTCCCCGTGCCATCCAGCCACGCAACGGTGAGGAGTCCGCCTCCTGCTCCGCCGCTGCGGTAAATCAAGGTTCCAGTTTGCGAGAAATCAAGCTGCGCCGAACCGTTTGCTCCGTTGTAGCCGACTTGGTCCAGCACCGGAGCAGGGGTCCCGTGCACTTCCAGCCGATCCACGTCGAACGGCACAGCAAAAAGAGTGCCTCTATTCACGTAAACGAGATGGCCGCTGGGCAAATAGCGGCCGAACGTGCCGCCTCGCACGAGGGTTTTCGTGCGGTGATCCGCCAAAGACATCACTTCGATGTTGGCCGCGTCGGCCCCGCCCGTTGTACCAGCCGTGAACAACACGGCCTTGCCTCCCGGCAGGATTTGCGGCCAGCGGTGGGTTTGCTCTCCGTTCTGTAAGTCGGTCACCGGCATTGGCGGACCCCCAGCGGAAGGAATCCGCGACAGGCCGCCATTGTTGCTGAGCGACGCGATGATGTTGCCGTCCTCGGCCCAACTGCCGCCCCGCCCAAGGGAAGCGTCGCACAAGGTGATTGCGGAGCCACCTTCCACCGAAATCTTTTGTAGCTTTCCTGTAGTGAAGAAAGCAACCCACTGCCCGTCGGGTGAGAAGAATGGAGCCCATGCCCCCTGCGTTCCTGCAAGCTCAGTGGCGGTGGGCTGATCGAGCCGCCGCGTAAAGAGCCGCCCCTGCGCCACGTATACCAGCCGTGTGCCGTCAGGCGAAAGAATCTCGTCGGCCCCAGCTATTGAGCCAAGCGATACGTCGGGGCCGAGGTCAACATCCAGCCGCACCAGCGGTCGTAGTGATTGCTCTATGGGCCGCGTCGCCCTCCAGGCCACCCACAGCGCCACGACCGCGATGATTGCCAATCCTACGGCCACCGCCAACAACAACTTGCTCGTGGAAGCTGGAGCAGCGTGCGTGGCACCAGAATCTTTCGGTGCGGCCAGAGCCTCCTGAATCTCGATGCGGGCATCGCCAGCAGCCTGAAGCCGCTGAGTCTTGTCCTTTTGCAGGCACCTTCGAAGTAGATCGCGTATTTTGACGGGAGTCGCAGCAGGCAATGCTTGCCAGTCGGGCTCAGCTCTGACCACGGCAGCCAAAATGTCGGTTACGTGCTCGCCGTGAAACGTCTGCTTCCCAGTCAATAGCTCATACAGCACGCATCCAAACGCCCAAATATCTGTTCGTTTGTCCACAGCCTTGCCACGCGCTTGTTCCGGCGACATATACGCCGCCGTGCCCAGGATCACTCCGTGCATCGTCGCTGCCATGCTCAACGTCGGGGAATTGGAGGGATCGTCGTTTGCTGCGTCACCCGCGAACGCCTTCGCTAGACCAAAATCCAAAACCTTGACCTTACCTTCCGGCGTCACCTTCACATTTGCCGGCTTCAGGTCGCGGTGAATGATGCCTTTTTCGTGAGCGGCTTCGAGCGCTTCTGCGATCTGCTTGCAAATTGCCAGTGCTTCTTCAACAGGAACCACCCCTTCTCGCTTAACGCGCTCCGCCAGAGTTTCACCGGCGACCAACTCCATCACCAGATAGCTGGTGCCGTTTGACTGCTCCAGTCCATAAATCGTAGCGATGTTTGGATGGTTCAGAGCCGCCAGCATCTTGGCTTCGCGCTGGAAACGGGAGAGCCGTTCGGGATCATGCGCAAAGGCTTCCGGCAGAACCTTGATGGCTACATCGCGCCCCAACTTGGTGTCGTGCGCCTGATAGACTTCGCCCATTCCGCCGGTACCAATTGGTGCGAGGACTTCATAGGAACCGAGATGAGTGCCAACGGCGAGCGTCATCTCTTCGATCCTGTGAGTAGCGCGGGCCAGTTACTGATGAGTGTCAGCGGCTGCGAAGCTTGTCCCTCGGGCACGGCGCGGACGAGGAAGCGCTGGCCGTCAGGCGCAACGTCAAAGGGGTTGTAGCCGTTGTCAAATATAGGTAGCGCAAACAGCTCGCGGGGCGTGGATGTCTCGACGGCATCCCCGCCGATCTTCAGGCTCACGGCCATGAGCTTCAAATCCAGCGAGATGTAGAACAGCTCGCGTCCATCCCGGCCCCACGCCGGATACCGGCCTCCGTCCGTCGAGATCCGCACCTTGTTGCGCGGCTCGGGAAATGCGTCGATGTAGACTTCAAACCGCCCGGACTCATTCGATTCATACGCCACCCAGCGCGGATTCGGCCCAGGCGAAAAACGTCCACCCAACTCCTGGTATGGCGTGCGCACGTATGGTCTCGGCTTCGCCTCTGGCTTCCCGTCCGGTGTTACGGGCAGAACCCACAGGTCGAAACCCGTGCTGGGAGCAGATTCTTCGTAAAGGAGCCACCTCCCGTCGCGGGACCAGTCGGCAGGATCCTGTTGCTTTGTTGACTCCGTGAGGCGCTCCTCGTCACCGATTCCGCTGGCCTCTTTCCGAACCATACTGATCGCGGAACGGAACACAATCGTGCGACTGTCGGGAGACCAGATGGGAAAGAAGCTATCGCCGGGCCTAGACGTAAATCGGCTGGCCACACCTCGTTCCGTGTCCAGAAGCCAGAGATCCGATCCGCCGGGTTTGTCGCGAGTCGCCGCCACACGGCGCCCGTCGGGCGAAAGGTGGAAGGTTTCATATTCGCTAGACTCGCCTACCGTTCCCAGCGGCTTCCCGGCCCGGTCAAACCAGGTGAATTGGCTCGCCGTGGCGGCGTTGCTATAGAGCAGCAGGCCGTTGCTGGAAACAGCGGCCATCATCTGGCCGCCCGGACTCGTCCCCACCTGCTTTGAAATCGTACGAAATTCTCCCACCAGTTTGAGTGTGTCTGGATCGAACTCCTGTCCCACCAGCGTTCCTTGGTGCTCCCACGCCAGATAGTTCCTGCCGTCATTACCCGGCGCATACAGGGCCGCAGTGCCCGTGGTCAACAAATGCACCCGCTCGCTGGGCTTCGCCAGAGAGGTTGCATAGACACCGGTGTTTTCAGGCTTGTCTCCGCGTACCCAGAACAACAAGCGCCCACCGGGCAGCACCTGCGGCCAGCGGTGCTCGATTTCACCGTGCGATGCATCCAACATAGTCAGCGGCGAAGGCGCACCGCCTGAGGCCTGCACGCGGAATAGAGGGGTGCCAACTCCTCCAAAGATGATCTGTCCATCGCTGGTCCACGCGCCGCCTCGGATGCCGGGCACGTCACAGATAGTGAAGGGCGTGCCGCCTGTGAGGTCGATCCTGTGTAATTGGCTGGTCGTGAAGAATCCGATGGATTTGCTGTCCGGCGACCAGAAGGGGTAGAACGCACCATCGGTTCCGGGCAGCATGCGCGCGTCCGTTCCATCCAGCGGCCGCACCCAAAGCGCCATCTCCCCGTTCACGGTCGCGATAAATGCGGCTGTCTTGCCATCCGGCGAAAGGGCAACGCCACCGCGGGCATTCCCAAAGAAGAAGGCGCCCCCTTCGGGCGGATTGATCGGAAGACGCAGCACGCCGGCATCCGCCGGTGGCTGGCGGAAGCGCGACGCCGTCCAGCCTCCGAGCGCCACCAATACCAACGCCGCCGCAATTCCTGCGATCCACCAACGGAGGCTTGGCCGGGTGCGAGAGACAACCGGGGCCTGCAAGCCCGTCTGCGAGCTTCTCTCGGCAATCCACTTCAACTCTTCGCAGAGATCACTCGCTGTCTGCCAACGCTTTTCTGGCTCCTTGGCGAGGCATCTCTTAACGACACGGTCAAGCGCGGGCGGAGTCATCGGCTGTAGCGACGAAATCACCGGAGGTTCCGAAGACATAATCGCTGAGATCACGCTCGCCTGACTCTTTCCCTCAAAAGCCCTCTTGCCCGTCGCCATCTCATAGACGACCGCGCCAAACGCAAAAATGTCTGTGCGCGCATCCACTTCCTTGCCTTCCAACTGCTCGGGGGCCACGTATTGCAATGTGCCCACGATCATCCCCTGCGCCGTTAACGGTTCGTTCGCGGTAGGAAGTTGCGAAAGCTGTACGTTGGCCGGAGCAACCTCCTGCTTCAGCTTGGCCAAACCGAAATCCAGCAGCTTCGTGCCCGACTTGGTGAGCATGATGTTGCCGGGCTTCAGATCGCGATGCGTCACGCCCTTGCGGTGAGCCTTGTCGAGTGCGTCAGCAATCTCAATGGCGTATTGAAGCACCTGCTCTAGCGGTAGCGCGCCTTTCACGAGTCGCTGAGCCAGCGTGTCGCCCTCCAGATACTCCATCACCAGAAAATCAGTTCCGTCCTGATGCCCAATGTCATAGAGGGTGCAAATGTGCGGATGATTTAGGCTGGCAATCGTTCGAGCTTCGCGCTCGAACCGTTCTCTCAATTCAGGACTATCAGCAAGATGCGAGGGCAGAACCTTGATGGCGACAATTCGGTCGAGGCGGGTATCTTTGGCGCGATAGACCTCGCCCATGCCGCCCGCACCGATGGCGGAGAGGATTTCGTAGGGCCCTAGGCGTTTGCCGGTGAGAATCGGCATGGGCTCCCAATTTGGAGTTCGCGGGAGTATAACCTGTGAGAGACTGGCGCGCTCCAAAATCAATTCGGCCTTCTATCCAGCCGGGCGCGTGGCCCACACTCCGTATTTGCGTGTGGGGTT
This sequence comes from Acidobacteriota bacterium, assembly GCA_003140295.1. GTDB lineage: Bacteria > Acidobacteriota > Terriglobia > Acidiferrales > UBA7541 > Palsa-189. The sequence continues at coordinate 4,449 of PLJR01000179.1, read as the reverse complement.
CTTGAATTTGGTTACGACTACTTATGTCGAGATGGCCGAGGAATCCTGGAGTGCGTATCCTCCGGCATCCGAAGCCCATGGGCCAGTACTTCAGAGCGATGTACGCCACGTACCAGATTCTACTGAGCCCTTTTACGGCCACCTCTCATAGGCCCGCCACATCGAATAAATAGGAGGTAACCTCACATGAATCGGCTATCCCGAAGTCTGAGTGTCTTCCTCGTCAGTACCGTTCTCACGGTGCCGGCGGCCTTTGCCGCGGCCAGACCAGCGCAGGACGACCACGACAAGGAGCACGCCAAAAAAGAGGAAAAGGTCGATAAGGCGCAAAAGAAGCTGCGCGTTTACGACGCGAAACACAAGGACTATCACGACTGGAACGAGAACGAAGACCGGGCCTACCGCCAGTATCTCAACGAGAAGCACGAAGACTACCGCGACTACCAAAAGATGGATCGCGACCGGCAGCAGGACTACTGGAACTGGCGCCACGAACATCCGGACCGGGACGACGCCAATCGCGATCGGGATGACAAGGACAGGCGCTAAGTAAAGTAACGCCTAGCTTGCAGGGGAATGTCCGCGTGATGCCCAAAACCCAGCCCTCTTTCCCCTTGGCCTCGACGAATCCGGTCGGCGATTCGAACGCCGCGCGCCCATCCCATACAGATATGGTTACTAGTATCAAAATGGTTTACATGTTCAAAATTTTGTGCTAAAATGTCTTGTGACCATCGATTCCCTGCTCCACAACACTTCAAGCGCCATTAACACCTTCCTCCCACCGTGCCGCAACGCGCTGAAACACCCAAATCGCGCTGCGCAACTGCCTGCGTTTTCAATAGATTACAAACGCCTCATTTCACATCCTGTTTGGTTTGTGTGGTTTACAAACTGCCGGGGGGTATAGCGCTTGGAGTGCTAAAAATCACCGCCATACGGCGGACCACGATAGCAAGACGACAGGCAATTGATGGATGGAAGCAGTTACTTGCGCAGGACTGGCCGTAGGCAAGCCTTCAACTCGGGGCTTAACTCGGTAATTTCCATGCCGGCCATCGCGATGAATTTGCAGCTCAACATCTCCCGGGACTCATCGTCGTCGGGCAGCTTGGCGCGAATGCGGCAGTATTGGCAATCCTGGTTCCAGCAGAAACGCCCGTACGGAATGGTCTCCGGGCTCAAAAATTGGAAGCAGCGCAGCACGGAGTTTTTCTCCGGAACCTCGACGGTTTTCCCTAAAACCTTGATCTTGACCAGGTGTTCGTACGGGCGAAATGGCTCGGCCATTTGGCTGCTCAGGTCCTCGGGACTGCGCACAATCTCCACTTGTTGACCCTAGCGCAAGTTCTCGCACACTACAATCCGTTACGCGTGCGTGCGTTGCTAATCGGCTACTTCCCGGTTTCCCCTAGGCCCCTCGCCGAAAACGGAGCGGCGCGCGAGTCGCTATCGCTGCCCGCCGCGCTCAGGACGCCGCGGAAGCCACGAACGATTGCCCCATGTGCCGGAATTTCTCATAACGCCGCTCCAGCAGTTCGGTCGCGGAAATGGCGCTAAGCTCCTCGAGATCCCGCACCAGCACCGCATCGAGCAGTTGCGCGGCCGCTTCATGATCGAGATGCGCGCCGCCCTCCGGCTCCGCCACTACCGTATCGATGATCCCCATGGCGCTCAAATCGCTCGCGGTAATGCGCAGCGCCTCGGCCGCCCGTTCCGCCATGGCGGCATCGCGCCACAAAATCGAGGCGCACCCTTCCGGCGAAATCACCGAGTACACCGTATTTTCGAGCATGTTCACTTTGTCACCGACCGCAATGGCCAGCGCTCCGCCGGAGCCGCCCTCGCCGGTGATCGTGACGATGATGGGCACCGGCAGTCGCGACATCTCCCGCAGGTTGCGCGCGATCGCCTCCGCCTGCCCGCGCTCTTCCGCATCGAGCCCGGGATACGCGCCCGGCGTATCCACAAACGTAAAAATCGGCCGCCCAAACTTGGCCGCCAGATGCATCAGCCGCAGGGCCTTGCGATATCCCTCCGGCTTGGCCTGGCCGAAGTTGCGCGCCAGCCGCTGCTTGGTATCGCGGCCTTTCTGATGCCCCACCACCAGGATGGGCCGGCCGTGAAACCGCGCGAATCCCGCGACAATCGCGGGATCGTCGCCAAACGCGCGATCGCCGTGCAATTCCGAAAAATCACTGCACAACAGCCGCACGAAATCGAGCGTGTACGGCCGCTGCGGATGCCGCGCCAGCTGCGTACGTTGCCACGCGCCCAGGTGCGTATAGAATTCCCGCCGCAACTCCGTCACTTCCACGCGCAGGCGCTCCGCATCCGAATTTCCGGAAGCCGAAAACCCGGTCAGCTCGCCGACCTCGCGCTCCATCTGCTCGATTTCCCGGGCGCGATCCTGCTCCTGTGGCCGCGCCTTCGTGCGCCTGTCTTGCGCGCTCAACGCACCACCTCCACGGCATCCGCGCCGCACATCTCGCGTACCTTGTCCACCAGCCGCTCGTCCAGGCGCACGCGCTGGTTCGAGCGCAGCGTCGCCACCGACCCGTCCGGATCCAGCAGATCGAATGCGACCGCGCACGGCCCCGGCGAACCCGCGAAAAGCTCCTTCAGCCGGTCGAGCAGCCCCTCGTCAACCGCGCCCAGCTCCACGCGCACGCGCATAAACGTATTCCCCTCGGCGACCTGGTCGAGCAGCCGCGCTTCCTGCACGCTCACTCGCGTCCCGGCTTCTTCCACGTTGACGCGCCCGCGCAGCAGCAGTGGCGCATCCGACTTGAGGACATTCTCAAAGCGCGCAAACGCCTCGGGAAACGCCAGCACTTCGAGCACTCCGGTCATATCCTGCACCGTAAGAATGGCCCAGCGGTCGCCCTTGCGCGAGCGCATGGCGCGCATCGCCACCACGATGCCCGCGATGGTGATGTCTTCGCCATTCCGCTTCCCTTCCACGCCCGACAATTCCACCGCGCGGAGTTCCTTCAAGCGCGCGGCGTGTTTCGCAAGCGGATGACCCGAAATGTAAAATCCCAGCGTGGCGAATTCGGCCGCCAGAAGCTCGTGCTCGGCCCATTCCTCGCAGTCCGGCAGCGCCGGTTCCGCAGGCTCGGGAGTCGCTCCGCCCCCCATAAAAAGCCCGTGCTGCGCGGTGCTGCTCTCGCGCTGGAATCTCTGCGCCCGCTCCATCGCGCGATCGATCACCGCAAAAAGCTGCGCGCGGCGCCCGCCCAGCGAATCCATGGCGCCCGACTTGATCAGGCTTTCCAGCACCCGGCGATTCAGCAACCGCGCATCCACGCTGTCGCAGAATTGAAACAACGAGCGGAAGCCCCCCAGCTTCTCGCGCGCCGCGACAATCCCGCGCACCGTGTTCTCTCCCACGTTCTTGATCGCCGCCAGCCCGAAGCGTACCGCCTCCCCCACGGGAGTAAAATACAAATCGCTCGAATTCACGTCCGGCGGCAGCACGGTAATGCTCATGTCGCGCGCTTCGCGGATGTATTTCACCACCTTCTCGGTGTTGCCAGTTTCCGAGGTCAGCAGCGCGGCCATGAACTCCACCGGGTAATGCGTTTTCAGCCACGCCGTCTGGTAGGCCAGCAGCGCGTAGGCGCAGGAATGCGACTTATTGAAGCCGTATCCCGCGAATTCCGTGATCAGATCGAAAATGCGCTCGGCCTTTTTCGCCGGAACTTTGTGCGCGGCGCAGCCATTCAGGAATTTTTCGCGCTGCGCCGCCATCTCCTCGGCCTTTTTCTTTCCCATGGCTCGTCGCAGTAGGTCGGCGTCGCCTAGCGAGTAGCCCGCCAATTTGTTCGCCGTCTGCATCACCTGTTCCTGATACACGAAGACGCCGAGGGTCTCCTGGAGGATTTCCTTGAGCTCGGGCAGGTCATATTCAATCTTGCGACGCCCATGCTTGCGCTCGATAAAGTCGTCAATCATGCCACCCTGTATCGGCCCCGGCCGGTAGAGCGCATTCAACGCCGTCAAATCTTCAATCGAGTTCGGCTGATACCGCCGTAGCACATCCCGCATCCCCGACGATTCAAACTGAAAAACGCCTGACGTTAGTCCCCTATGAAAAACCTTCTCGTACGTCTCCTGATCCTCAAGAGGAATGTCCTCGAGCCTCAGATCAATTCCCTTCTGCGCAATCAATTTCTGCGTATCGTCGAGAATTGTGAGCGTCGTCAACCCAAGAAAATCCATCTTCAACAGGCCCATCTTTTCGATGGCGACCATGTCGAAGGCGGTNNCGCCGCATGCACCCCGGAGTTCCGCACCAGCCCCTCCAGTTTGCGCGCCGTATCCATCAACTGCCGCACCTGCGGATCCTTCTGATACGCCTCTTGCAACGCAACCGACTCTTTCAGCGCATCGTCCAGCTTGATGTTCAGTGTGGTCGGCACCATCTTTGCGATGCGGTCGACGTCG
>PLJR01000062.1 GCA_003140295.1 Acidobacteriota bacterium | reverse complement strand
GCATTTAACTTTGCGGCGCCGAATCAGTCGATTCCGAATTTGCCGTCCACCGTTCCTGCCATTCTGCAGGCGATCCAGCAATGTATCGCCAACCTGGCGGGAACGACGCCCTACACAGTGCCGACCACGCAGACTCTTCCGACGCAGGAGGCCGGAACCGCCACTCGCCCAAGCGGAGTGTGCTAGTCAGGATGCCAAGAACGGCGCCGGCTGCGAGTCGTTCCCTATTTCCCAATTTCGACTACGCTGAATGTGTTGGGCACCGGTGTTAACCGAGGATGTGGATTGTCCGCAGTGGGCGCCNNGGTTAAGCGCGGATGTGGATTGTCCGCGGTGGGCGCCGGCGCGTTCGCCGGAGGATTGTTCTCGGCGGTGGCGATAGAAAACATGTGGTGGATCTTGGGGTCTACGGCCACGGTGCGCGCCCCGTAGATGGTCTTGACCTCCGCTACTTTGCTGTATTTATCAGGCGAATCCTCGTGAAAGATGTAGGTGGCCCCGCTCTTTCCTGTTCCATCATCGCGCGACGGGCAGAAGATGTCGCCTGTTCCAGGATCGAAACCCACGCCGTCCGCTCCGATTCCAATGGGCATTGCCGCGACAACCTTGCCGTTGTCTGCATTCATGACGACCATAACGCCGCTCGTGGCAGTCGGTTGGCAGCCGATGAATAACCGGCGGCTCGTTGTATCCATGGCGATGCCGAAGCCCCGCACGCATGGTGTGCTCGACCAAGCGTTCTTGACGGTGAGCTTCATGGCGTCATATTCGGCGACCTGGTCCTTGTCCACGATGTTCACGAACACGCTGCCTTTTCCGTCGGGCACCGCCGCCTCCGGCCTGCCCGGAAGCGTCACCGAGCCGACAAGTTTTCCCGTGGCGGCGTCGACTGCCTGGGCGTTATTGCTGCCCGCTGTGTTAATAAACGCACGCTTGCTGAAAGGGTCGTACATCAGGGAGTCCGAGCCTTTGGCGCCATTCAAGGTAATTTTGCCCGTCGACTTCATGGCTTTCAGGTCAAGGAGATAAATCACCGCATCCGGATCGTTGCCGGTCGCAAATCCTATATTGAATTCAGGGGCGACGGCCACGCCATGCAGGCCTTTGAAGCCGGTGATGTCCGCGGTAATTTTGCCGGTGTTTTCGTCCACTACCTGAATATCCTCGGTGCGCGGGGCGTAGATGCGCTTCGCCTCCGGATCCACGGTCACGTAATCCCAACTACCCTCGCCCCCAAGCAGGATGTTGCGGATGAGATGATAGCCGCCGGTCATTCCCTGTTGGCCCTGCTGGCCCTCTTTGCCTTGGGGAGCGCCGCGGAAAACAGCGGGGGAAAAAAACAGCACGGCGGCTACAACTGTGGTGGCACACAATAACTCCAGCGATCGGCATCGTGACATGAAGCCCTCCTTGTTTAGCTCGTTGACCGCATCAAAAGCTTATCTTCAGGCCCAACTGAATAGAGCGCGCCCCTCCGGCCCCCACCACTGGATTCTGCCCGCCCGCGTCCAGAGTTTGGGCAGGGCTCCCAAACTGGTTTGGCGGCGCGGAACCACTGAAAAGCGTGCTGGTGGGGCTAACGCCGCTGCCCGCCGGGTTGGTGAAAGTGGGATGGTTCAAGACATTGAAGAACTCACCGCGGAACTGCACGGCGACACGTTCCCTGATTTTGATATTTTTCGTGATCGACATATCCCAGATATCAAAGCTCGGCCCGCGGAAGATGCCCCGGCTGTTCTGCGGCCAGGTTCCGAAGGCTGGCGGAAGCAGGACCGAACTTCCTTGCACGTAGCAGCCAAGGTTCTCGAGCGAGGTGATTCCATTCGTTGGAACCGGCGTGCCCCCAACGGTCAACGGAACGCTGGGACCGATTTCTTTGGCCGCCAGCGTGGTGCAGGCCGCGTTATTGATCGCATAATTGTGAGTCGGATCCTGCGCAGCCATGGCCGGATTTCCCGGAAGCAGGAAGTTCAGATCTGACTTGGCGTCGCGTGGACTGGTCGCCCGGAAGTCATTGGGATTACCGACGAAATTCCAAAAGGAACCCGCGTCACCCGTTCCCGAGAAATCTCCAGACGCAGGCGACCAAGGCGCTCCGCCGCGCAGGCTGACGATGGAATTCACTGACCAGCCCTCCAACAGTTGCAATGGCGTTTTCTTGTCGGGGAATTGATAGGTGATCGAAGTGTTGAATACATTGCGGCGGTCGAAGGTGCTCGGCCCGTATTGCAAATGCTTCGGATTCGTGCTGTCGGGCGCCGTGGTGATGCCAAAGTTGCTGGAGGCGTCGTCGAGAGCGTGGCTCCACGTGTATGCAACGTTGAAAGAGAGCCCGTGAGTCGGCCGCCCCGTCAAAGCCACCTGCATGGCGTTGTAATTGGAGTCGTCAATGTTCGAGATGATCGTGTCGGTCTGCCAATACGGGAGGCACACGTTGTTGCCAATGCCACGTCCGATGGGAGCCGGACAGGAGATTGTGTACGGCCGGTTGACGTGCTCAGCCGGAGACGTGGCATTGGGTTGGCAGGTGGAACTAGTGCCGGGCAGGGTGGTTTTGAAAGTTGACAAGGCCGTATAGGTTGCGGTGTTGGTGGCGTTGATGCAGCTGGCCAGCGTGGTAAGCCCGCTGGAGTTCCCGACGTATCCCGCGCCAACCGGCGGTTGGTTGATGTCCAGGAAGCCGAGCAGCTTCGTTCCGTGCGTGCCGACGTAAGCGACATCTAAGGAGATTTTGCTGGTGATGGCGCGTTGGAAGTCCAGCGTCCAAGTGGTGACGTAGGGCGTACGCAGATTTTGATCCACCCCCGGCATGTTGCATGGCGAGGCGTCCGCGGCAGCGAGGGTGACCCCGTTGACGACGGTTCCCTTCGCCAGCCCGTCGCCGCAAACAATCGGGGTTCCCGTTCCGCCGAGCGCACTGGCAGGAAAGATGGTCGCGCCGCCCAGTGTCGAACCGTTCCAGTTGATAGTGGGCGTGGCCTGCGCCACCGAGATGTTGCCTTTACCTGGAGTGGTGACGCCTGCCACTTGCGTGGCGTCCCCGGTCCCCACAGTGCCCAAGCCAATTCCGTTGCCGGGGCCGAGCAATGAAATATAGGGTATTTGCGAGTAAATCAGGCTGCCCCCGGCACGCAGCACTGTCCTCCCGTTGCCCTGGATGTCCCACGCGATGCCGAGGCGTGGCGATACATCTTTGTAGTCGGGGTTGTAGGGTCGGGTGAATCCCGAGCCCACCTGGACCGGGCCCACGTTCGGAATAAAATTGCCGAACCTGCTAAAGGATTCCACCAAAACGGTGTTGATCTCGTAGCGCACTCCGAGATTTACGGTAATTCTTGGCTTGATTCGCCAGTCGTCCTGCAGGAATGCGGCATACTGGAAATTATGCACGCTGCGGAAGGGGTCGCCGGACAGAATGGAGGGAATAATGGCCCCGGTTGTGGCGACCGTGCCGGTAAAGAAGTCTTGCACTGCCGTAGCATTGGTAGCGCCAAATCCAATGAGGCCCCTGGAGTTTGTCGTGGCCGCTCCGTTGAATTGCAGGCGGTTGATTTCGCCACCGAACTTGATGGCGTGCTTTCCGCGCAACACCGAGATGTGATCCAGGAACTGCAGGGAGTTGTCTGGTCCGATGTACTTGGGCCAAGCACCACCCAACCTCATGTTGAATCCTGTGATGTTGATGAGCGGGAATCCCGTGAACGCCGGATTTGTCACGCCGGTGTTGATGCTATAGTTTTTGCCATCGGACGGGGAAACGTAGTTGGTCACCGGTATCCCAATGTCATCGGAGTCGAATTTCTGGCCATAGCGAGCGTATCCGGCCCTCAATTCGTTAACCACGTTGGAGGTCGGCGTCCACGTCCAGCTCCCAGCGCCCAGGATGGAACGGACAGACTGAAGAGACTCCCATTGCGTCCGCGATTCGGTGCTGCTGTCGTTAAACAAGGCGGTGTTGTTACCGAAATAGAATGTGCCCTCAATGTTGCTGCGGTCATTCACGCGGTAGGAAATCTTGGTGACCCCATTGTCGCTGCGGTTGTTGCTAAGGAGATTGGGCTGAAAGTTAGTTCCATTCGTACCCATATTTGGCGCGAATAGCCCTCCGGTGCACACCGCCGTCGGAGTAGCAGGAAGAGAGCTGGGGCAGCCGGCGAGCAGCAGACTGTATGCGGCGATATTCGTTCCCGCCGTCGGGCCCACGGTTTTTCCGGAAGCGATCAGCGAATTGAGGGCGTCGGTAAAGCTAACCTGCGGATTTGGACTGGTGAGCCCGCAGCCCGGTGTCCCGCCGCCGCACACCACCGGAGTTGAGTTGGGGAGCGCTTGGCCTACCGTATAGAGCTGCTGCTCGTAGGCTGCGAACCAGAAAAGCTTATCTTTCTTGATCGGTCCGCCCAGAGTAGCTCCCCACTGCTCCAGGGAAATTGGCGTCAGCGGACATGCGCCGTTAACTACCTGGTTAGGCTGGCACCCACCATATACGGGAGTGTCGAAGAAATTTCTGGCATTGAAATTGGTGCCGCGTCCAAACGCAAAGCCTGAACCGTGAAAATCATTCGTGCCGGCCTTGATGCCTACGTTAACCACCCCACCGGGCTTCAAACCGGTTTCGGCCTTATTATTCGCTGAGGTACCGAACTCCTGAATGGAATCCATCGGCAGGATCACGCCAACATCTCCCGCGAGCGTGGGCGCATTGAGCATGCTCAGGCCGGTGTAAACTTCGTCGTTCGCCAAGCCGTCCACCAGGTAGACGTTGTCGGTGCCCCGCAGGCCATTCGTGCTTTGCCGCTCGTTTCCGCCAGGATTAACGACTGTTCCTGGCCGCAGCATCAGCAGGTTCTGGTAGTTGCGCCCGTTCAAGGGCAGGTCTTGAATTGTTTCATGGCTAAGCGTTCCGCCCAGAGTGGCATTGGTTGTTTCCACCAGGGGAATAGACTCGGTGACGGTTACCGTTTGGGTTTGCTCGCCAGGTTGCAGGCTGAGATCAACGCGAATCTCGTGGCCCACTTCCAATAAAATGTTGGGCCGTTCGAGGGCCTTGAACCCTTTGGCCTGGCCGCGCACCGCATAGGTGCCCGGAGTCAGGTTGGGAGCGTTATATTCCCCTGAGTCATCCGTCATCAAAGTTCGGGAGATACCTCTTTCCGTGTCGGTTACGGTAACGATAGCGCCGACGATCACGCCGCCGCTTTGATCGGTAACGGCTCCCAGAATGCGCCCCTGATTTACCTGCGAAAAAACCGGCACGCAGCTGAACAAGCCCACAACACCTGCGCACAGGACAGACCACACCCTCGCAGTGGAAAGGAATCGCATAGCTCCCCCCTGTTAGAAACAATTCGATTAGGCTTGTACTGCTTTACCGCAAGGGCCCGATTTCGTTTCACCCCGATAAACGAATCGATTAATGAATGAATATGCGAGCGTGATAGCAGCGATCAGGATTCGTGTCAAGCAAAATAACCGGTGGGCAATGGATCAAATCTGGCCGGTTTGAACTCACCTCGACTTATTCCACATATAAGGCAGCGTGTATCTCATCGCGGTCGGTGACGGCCTGGCGACGATTCGGTCGAACGATTTCGCAACCGTTGCATGGTGGCAAATAAAAACTTGGTTGCTAAGCAACAGGATTGGTGTATAAGGCCGACGATACAACAGGCTGCAACACGGAGGGGAAGCCGCACATGAGTGACACGGGAAAAGTTCGCCGCGTTTTGGCGGTTAGTGGTTTGGCGATCGGCTGCTTGGCAACCCCGGTTATGGCCTTCGGTCAAGGAGCGCGACGTAAAATGAGTCCCCCGCCGGCTACCCCCAACGTCAGCATAGCGCCTACGGGGGCGTGGCAGCCCAAGTCCAGCGCCTACATCAAAGCGTCGAACACCAGCAAGAATGATCAATTTGGTTATTCCATCGCGCTCAGTGGCGATGGCCAAACTATGGCGGTCGGCGCGATTGGTGAAGGCAGCGCAGCCAAAGGGATCAACAGCGCGGCAAAGGGCGCGGCCTTATATTCAGGCGCCGTCTACGTTTACACTCGGACCGCCGCGGGATGGAAGCAGCAAGCGTACGTTAAGGCTTCGAACGCCGCTCCCGGCGCGCAGTTCGGATATTCGCTGGCCTTGAGCAACGACGGCAACCTGCTGGCTGTCGGCGCGGTCGGTGAAGCCAGCGCCGCGACGGGCATCAACGGCAATCAGTCGGACACGTCCATAGAAAGTGCGGGGGCGGTGTATGTTTTTGCACGGCGCGCTGCGGATTGGTCGCAACAGGCTTATGTCAAAGCGTCTAACACGGGCATAACGGACGCCGGCTATTCATTCGGATGTTCAGTGGCCCTGAGCAGTGACGGTAGCACGATGGCCATAGGCTCAACGGGCGAGCCCAGCGCTGCCAAAGGAATCAACGGCGATCAGTCGGACAAATCAGCCTCGGAAGCAGGCGCCGTTTACGTCTTCACTCACCGTGGAGACGCCTGGTCCCAACAGGCATTTATCAAGCCGTGGAATACGACTGCCGGCGGTGCGCTCTTCGGTTATTCCGTGAGCTTGAGCGGCAATGGCGACACACTCGCAGTCGGCGCCCAAAACGAAGATGCGGGTAAAGGATCCGTGTATGTGTTCACGCGCGGCGGCGAGAAATGGTCGCAGCAGACTCGCCTCGCCACTTCCAACATCGAGCGTGACGACCAGTTCGGATGCTCTGTGGCCATCAGTGATGATGGCAACACACTCGTAGCAGGCGCGTGCGAAGAGGATGCGATCCTGTCCGGTATCCAGCCGCCCGAGGCGGGCGCGCACGATCGCGACGACGATGCTTCCGCCGGCGCCGCCTACGTTTTCGAACGCAAAGAGAACAGGTGGTCGCAGCGGGCTTACATGAAAGGCTTCAACACGCGAATCAACGATCAATTCGGGTGGGCGTTAGCCATCAGCCGCGACGGCAACACGATTGCCGTTGGTTCGCACCTTGAAGACAGCGGCGCCAAGGGCATTAACGGCGATGAGAAGGACGCATCGATGGAAGACGCCGGCGCTGCCTATATTTACATGCGCAACGGGGACACCTGGAATCCCGCCGCTTACGTTAAGGCTCTGAACCCCAAGCCATCCGCTGAGTTTGGCATCTCCGTCGCCCTCAATTCAGATGGTAAAGTGCTCGCGGTCGGCGCCATGAGGGAAAACAGCGCGGCTAGGGGCGTGAATGGCAACCAAGCCGACAATACCGCGGTGAGCGCCGGCGCTACCTACGTCTATTATTGAAAACTAACGGCTGAATGGCGCGACCAAAACGGCGTGCGCCACAATGTGCCCATCCATGTTCTTGAGCACGTCGCCACGAGTAGCTGTCGGCGGTAAATCAATGTTCGTATCCAGCGCGAACAATTCAAACACATAATGGTGAGGCACGGCCACGTTCTGAGGCGGACAAGGTGGCCGGTAGCCGGCGATTCCGCCTTGCCCCGGATTTCCGTTGGTCTGGTGGCTGCCATCCGGCAAATCGGAAGCCGCTGAAGAAATACCCTCAGGCAGTTCGCTGCCCGGCGCCGGGATGTTCCAGACCATCCAATGCAAAATATCGTCGACGCCCTTGCGCGGCCGCGGCTCCAGGTCGTGAACGATGAGTGCAAAGGTCACCATATCTCTCGACGATGGCGAATTCATCCACCGGAGCGGCGGTGACATTGCATCCTGTCCCGAGGAACAAGTGTATTTCGCGGGTAACGTAGCGCCGTCGGCAAACGCCGGACTCACCAGCTTGAGAGGCTGTGGGGGACCTCCTCCGCGTGGCGCTGCCTGGCCCGCGGGCGCGGCTCCCGGGGCTGCCGGGTTCTGCTGCGCAAACAAAATGCCGTTACCTGCGACTGGCAAAAAAATCAGGGTTGCGACGAGATACTTTACTTTTCGCATGCTACATATCCTCCTTCTACGCCCTTCTACGCCGCCAAGTCTCCGTTGGCTCGCCGCTCACCATTGCGAGCCAAGCAGCGACCCTACACTATTCGCGAAAAATCGCCGCGAGTATGAGCCTATATCCCGACAGAGATCAATTGCATATTGCGCTTTCCAAGGCAAGAACGTGCCAGCGAAACGCTGCAGCTCGTCCTTCGGCGAATCGCGCTACTCGGTGCTACGCCGCCCACCGGCGTGGGCAAATGCGCGGCGACAGTTCCGTTCCCTATTGTCGTAAGGCTTTCGACTTGCTACGCTCGTCGGGTTTGCCTGACTTGTTGCGGCACGCCTGGTTAACGGATTCTTCTTATGGCCAATAAACGCAAGGCGCCGGCCCGCGAATTGACGCCGCTGCGCAAGGCGCCTACGGGTATTCGCGGACTTGACGACATTACCGGCGGAGGTTTGCCGAAGGGGCGCACCACCATCGTTTGTGGCGGGCCGGGCTGCGGCAAAACGATGCTGGGAATCGAATTTCTGGTGCGAGGGGCGCTGGAGTTCGATGAGCCCGGCGTGCTGATGGCCTTCGAAGAAACACCCGAAGACATAGCCAGCAACGTGGCCTCACTGGACTTCGACATCCAGGATCTCGCGGATCGCAAGAAGCTATTTCTGGATTACGTGCACGTGGAGCCGAGCGAGATTCAGGAGACCGGGGAATACGACCTCGAGGGATTGTTTATTCGCTTGCAGAATGCGGTTGAAACGGTCGGGGCCAAGCGCGTGATGTTCGATACGGTCGAGGCGCTTTTCAGCGGCTTTTCCAACCCGGGCATATTGCGGGCGGAGTTTCGGCGCCTGTTCCGCTGGCTCAAGGATCGGGAGTTAACCACGGTCCTCACGGCGGAGAGGGGCGACGGCAGCCTGACCCGCCAAGGGCTCGAGGAATACGTTTCCGATTGCGTGATTCTGCTCGATCACCGGATACGGGACCAAATTTCCGCGCGCCGCCTGCGCATCGTGAAATACCGGGGCACCAAGCACGGAGCGGACGAATATCCATTCGTGATCGACGAGCAGGGGATGTCGATTCTGCCCCTCACTTCCCTGCAATTACAGCACAAAGTATCCGACGAACGCGTGTCCACGGGGGTGCCCGATCTGGACGCGATGCTGGAAGGTAAGGGTTTTTATCGCGGCTCTTCGATACTGATTAGCGGCACAGCAGGAAGCGGCAAAACCAGTTTGGCAGTCTCGTTCGCGGATGCCGCCTGCCGGAGGGGCGAGCGCGGCTTATACATCGATTTCGAAGAATCCAAAGATCAAGTCGCGCGCAATATGAAGTCCATAGGGATCGACCTGGAACCATGGTCCGCGAAAGGCCTTCTATTCCACGAGGCGTGGCGTCCGACGCAAAGCGGCCTCGAGATGCATCTGCTGCGGATTCATAAACTGGTGGAGAAGGTGAAGCCGCAATTCGTGATTGTAGACCCCATCACCAGCTTGATCGAAAGCAGCAACGATAAAGAAGTCTATTCGATGTTGCTGCGCATGATCGATTTTCTTAAAAACTTGGGAATTACGGCGATTTTCGTCAGCCTGACCGCCGGCGGCGAGAACCTGGAGAATACCAGGCTCGGAATTTCATCTTTGACGGACACGTGGATATTGCTTAGGGACGTGGAATTGAACGGGGAACGAAACCGCTGCCTCTACGTTTTGAAGTCGCGGGGAATGGCCCACTCCAACCAGCTGCGCGAATTCGTAATGACCGTGCATGGCATACAACTGATCCCCGCATACATCGGCTCCGGTGGAGTGCTGACAGGGTCGTCACGTTTGGCGCAAGAGGTCCGCGAGAGAGAGCAGGCACGTTTGCAGCAGCAGGATATCGAACAGAGACAGCGGCAAGCGGAACGCAAGCGCCTCGCCCTGCAAGCTGAAATCGCCTCGCTACAGGCCCAATTCGCTGAGGTGGAGAAGGAGTCCGAAGAGTTGGGCCGCGAAAAGCTGGAGCGCGAGCGGGCGCAGAATTTAGACCGGCGGAATATGGCCAAGAGCCGTGGCAGCGACGAAAAATCCTCCGCCAGCGCGAGAATCGGGGGCCATATCGATGAAGCGTAAATCTAAAACCGCCGCGCGTCCCTCCGAAGAGATCGTGGAACTGCGGTTGTATGTTGCCGGGCAGACACCCAAGTCCCTGGCGGCGATCTCCAACCTCAATAAGATTTGCAACGACTATTTAGACGCTCAATTTCGCATCGAAGTCATCGATCTGGCCAAGAACCCGGCATTGGCGCGCGACCATCAGATTTTAGCCATTCCCACGCTCGTGCGCAGGTTGCCCGTTCCCATGCGTAAAATCATTGGGGACTTGTCGGATACTGAAAGGGTGGTGGTATGTCTGGAAGTTCGCAATTCAAAAACGTAGAGAAAGACAGTCAAGGATTGAACGGGGGAGATTCTCGGGCTAAGCAGGCAGTGAGGGTCACCTGAGAGCACCGCGCGCGTCTAACAATTACAGTGTAGGCCCTATGTCGGCATGCAGGAATTTAGCATACAAGGTTAAGACTGATGGCCACTAGGATCAAGACGCGCCTCGGCAAGCGCGCGAAAAAAACGAATGGCGCTCGGGCCACGGTGGTTGCGCCCGCCGAAACCACTCCCGACGCGCAGGAGATCGTGCATGCCATTCGCCGCGGCAAGGTCGATGCATTGGTAATGGCCGGGCCGGAGGGCGATCAAGTTTTAACGCTCCAGAACTCCGAACATCCCTACCGAGTGCTGGTCGAGACGGTGAATGATGGAGCCGCCACACTCGACCGGGCCGGCACCATTCTTTACGCGAACAGCCGCTTTGGTGCAATTCTGCGCGCTCCCGAGGGAACGCTCATAGGCAGCCGGTTGCAAAGCCATGTATCACCCGCAGACCACGAAAAGTTGCAGGAACTAATCGCCAAGGGACTGAGCGGCGGAGCCCAGGGAGAAATTATTTTGGACGGGTCCGGCAGCCGTCCTCGGCTGGTGCGGCTGGCTTTCAATCCACTGACAAACTCGGCGCGCGAAAATGTGTGCGTGGTGGCCACCGAGTTAACCGAGCTGATCGAAGCGAATGAGGCGCTGCGGTCCAATGAGGAGTCGTTGCGGCAGCTTTCCGCACGTCTGTTGAAGCTTCAGGATGACGAGCGGCGCCGCATCGCGCGCGATCTGCACGACATTACGGGCCAGAAACTCGCCGCGCAGTCCATGGCGTTATCGCAAGTACTGAAGCGCAAAACCGCGGGCCTGGATGCGGAATCGCAGCGTCTGCTCTTGGAATGCGTGACCCTCAGCAAACAGGTGGGCGAAGAAATTCGCACTCTTTCTTATCTTTTGCATCCTCCCTTGCTGGACGAGTTGGGCTTATCTTCCGCGGTGAAATGGTATGCAGAAGGATTCGAGCAGAGAACGGGCATTGCCGTGGAAGTGGACATCGCTTCCGATTTCCTGAGATTAACGCCGGAGATTGAAGTCACACTTTTCCGGATCATTCAGGAAAGCCTTACCAACGTCCAGCGCTACTCGGGCAGTAAGAAGGCCCAGGTTCGGGTGAAGGCCACCGGCGACAAACTAATCGAAGTGCAAATCAGGGATTTCGGAAGGGGCATGGACGAGGGAATTCTGAATTCCGCCACGGCCGCCGCCGCTCCACTGGGCGTCGGCATTCAAGGCATGAGGGAACGCATGCGGCAGCTTGGCGGGACGCTCGAGATTACGTCCCGCGTCAATCAGGGGACGCTCGTCACTGCCACGCTGCCTTTTTTACACTCGCCTAAGGACGCTTCGGCGGAATCGGCGAGCGCCACGGCGCCGTCATCGCTCGGAGCGAGAGAAGAGGCGCGCCCCAACGGAAATAATTCTCGCAAGCAGATACTTATTGCAGACGATCACGAAATGCTGCGGCGCGGCCTGCGCACCATGCTGGAACGGGAGCCGGATTGGGAAATATGCGGCGAGGCGGTGAATGGACAAGAAGCGGTCGAGAAAGCGATTTCTCTGAGCCCGGACCTGGTGATTCTGGATATTAATATGCCGGTTCTGAACGGCCTGGCGGCCGTGCGTTTGATCAAACGCAACCGGCCCCAAACAAAGATTCTGATCTTCACGGTGCATGATTCCGAGCAAACCCTCAAGGAAATCCAGTCCGTCGGCGCAAACGGATACTTATCGAAAGGCAATGCCAGCGAAGACCTGTTGCGCGTGGTGAAGGAGTTGCTCGAAACCAAAACACCTCCGGTGGTGCCGGACAGTTCCGCAAATTGAATTCCTGCGCTCGGTAATTTCAAGAAGTGTTTAGTCGTTGCAACCCGGCCGGGTTCTCCCCAGTTTTTCTATAGCGGGATATTGCCGTGCTTTTTGCGAGGGTTGGTGGCGCGCTTGTTTTCGAGCGACCGCAACGCGGCGATTAAGCGGTCTCGCGTTTCACGCGGCTCGATCACGGCGTCTATATATCCGCGCTCGGCGGCGATATACGGATTCGCGAACCGGGCGCGGAACTCGGCGATTTTCTGTTCGCGCAAGCGCGGCCGGTCGGCTTCGGGAGCGCGATCGATTTCACTTTTGTAGACGATATTGACCGCACCTTCCGCGCCCATCACCGCGATTTCAGCGCCGGGCCACGCGAAGTTAGCGTCGGTGCGAATGTGTTTGCTGGCCATGACGCAATAGGCTCCGCCGTAGGCCTTGCGGGTGATCACCGTAAGCTTCGGCACGGTGGCTTCCGCGAAGGCGTACAGCAATTTTGCTCCGTGTTTAATGATGCCGCCGTACTCCTGTTGCGTGCCGGGAAGGAAACCGGGCACGTCCTCGAAAGTGATCAGGGGAATATTAAAAGCGTCGCAAAAACGCACAAATCGCGCGCCCTTGAGCGAGGCGTCGATGTCCAGCACTCCGGAAAGCACCGCGGGCTGGTTGGCGACGATCCCTACGGGCCGGCCATCCAGGCGCGCGAACCCGACAACCAGATTTTTCGCGAAATGTTCGTGCACTTCAAACAGGTACCCGTCGTCCGCCACGGCTTGGATGACGTCCTTCATATCGTAGGGCATCCGCGGATCGTCGGGAACGATGCGGTCGAGTTCTGCCGCATTTCCAAGCGCACCCGGCGATTCGCAGGAGGAGCGGCGCGGCGGGTCCTCCAAATTATTCGACGGCAGAAAGCTGAGCAGCTCGCGAATCATGGCTAAACATTCGGCATCATCGCGGGCGGCGAAATGCGCGACCCCGCTGGTGGCATTGTGGGTCATGGCGCCGCCCAGCTCTTGTTTCGACACTTCTTCGTGCGTCACCGTCTTGATCACGTCGGGCCCGGTAACGAACATGTACGAAGTGTTTTCGGTCATAAAAATGAAATCGGTGATGGCGGGAGAATAGACTGCGCCGCCGGCGCACGGTCCGAGGATGGCGCTGATTTGCGGAATAACGCCGCTGGCCAGCGTGTTGCGCAGAAAAATCTCCGCATAACCGGCCAGAGACATCACTCCTTCCTGAATGCGCGCGCCGCCGGAATCGTTNNAAGACCGTGAAATCCTGCGCGAAGAGATACACCAGGCGCCCGCCAATGCGGCCGTATCCGGTGACAAAGCCGTCGCCGGGAGGGCGCTGCTCTTCCATGCCGAAATCGGTGCAGTGGTGCGTCACGAATTTGTCGAGCTCCTCGAAGCTGCCCTCGTCGAGCAGGAGCGCGATGCGCTCGCGCACCGTGAGTTTCCCTGCGCTGCGTTCACGCTCACGGCGCGCCGCACCCCCGCCTTCTTCCGCAGCGGCGCCCCGGCGCCGCAACTCGGCTAGCTTGTCTGAGTTTTTCGGCTCAATCGCCATGGTGGGATCCTCGCTGACAGCNNGGGGGGATTTTATCTTACCGGGCGCGGACTGTCCTGCGAGTTGGGATCACCGGCTTCCTGTGGTTCGGCAAAGATCAGCACGGCCAGATACGTAGCTACATACACTGTACCCAGGAGCCAAAAGACTCCGGCGACAAGCTCAATGGAAATTGCGGCTGTGCGCCACGCTGGATCGGCAATTTCCGATATGCGCACAGAAACGGCGACCAGGGCGATCACGGCAAAAACGGTGACGGCTGCGACGAGAATACCGGCGATCGTCGAGGTGAAAACGCTTTTCAGCGCGGGCACAAAGGCTTACTGCAGGCCCGACCAGTCGTCGGCGATCAAGATGGAGTTGCTCGGATTTGCCGGATCGTACTTAACGCTGGCCGGTTGGCCGGCAGCCAGGCTGTGCAGTGCGGCGCGCTCTTCGAGGCCAGTGACGTCCTGCGCGGTTTCGTAGCTGACACCGGAAATCGAGTAACTATAGCCGACGAGCTTGCGCTGGCCATCGCTCGAATCGCGGCGAGATGATTTACGCGCAGAACCCGCTTTTTCCTCGGCAGGTTTTCCGGTTAACTCGATGATTTCAACAATCTGGCCGTCAACTATGCGGCCTACGCGATTTACATGCGAGCGGCGGCGGCGCTCGAGATCGTCTGGATCTGGCGGGCGGGTAATCCACCGAAGCACAGCCGCGCCGGCGGCGAGCCCGCCCGTCAGCGCGATAAAACGCCACTTGGATTTCGAGTCGCTCAACGTGCCGCTTTGGGCGCAGCAGCCGCAGGCGCCATGATGTCGCCCAGAACCTCGCGCGCCTTCCCCCAGTCCTTCAGGAAGGTCTCGAGGCCTTTGTCCGTCAACGGATGATGAAACAACTGCTCGAAAACTTTGTAGGGCATGGTGCCGATGTGCGAGCCCATCTTGGCTGCCTCGAGAATATGCATGGGATGGCGCAGGCTGGCCGCCAGCACCTGCGTCGGGTAATTGTAGACGCGATAAATTTCCAGGATGTCGCGCAGCAACACCAAACCGTTCTCGCCGATATCATCGAGGCGGCCGAGGAAGGGGCTCACAAAATAGGCGCCGGCCTTGGCCACCAGCAAGGCTTGCGGCGCGGAAAAAACCAGCGTGATGTTGACGCGGATGCCTTCCTTGGAAAGAGCGCTGAGAGCGCGAACACCGTCCGGGATCATGGGGATCTTGACTACGATGTTGGGGTGCCAACTCGCGACTTCATGCGCTTCCCGCATGATGCCCGCAAAATCGGTGGAAACGACCTCGGCATTGACCACTCCATTTTTCACGATTCCGCAAATATCGAGGATATGCTGGCGGAAAGGCGCATTTTCCTTGGCCACCAGCGTGGGATTGGTGGTGACGCCATCCACCACGCCCAAGGCGACGCCCTGCCGGATTTCTTCGAGGTTTGCCGTGTCCAGGAAAATTTTCATTAGCGTGCTCCTTGCGGCCTTAGATGCCGTGCCGCCCGCAGTGGCACATAGAACTGCTTTGCAGACAGAACTTAATTACAACGCCCAGAGCTGGGGTACGGGGTGCCGCACTGCGGCACCCTCCCACCTCAACACCCCAACGCCCACATCAATCGAAAACGCGAAAACTTGCCGCCCCTCCGCGCCGCCTTATCTTCCCACCACCGCCTTATTCAGGACCTTATCGACGATGGCCTTGAATTCATCGGCGGTCAGCAGGTCTTTCTTCTCGAACGATTTCGCCTTTACCAGCTGCAGCATCGCCATGCGCTCTTCTTCGGTGGCCGTAATGCCCAGTTTTTCGCACCATTCCAGGATCGACGGCGGCCCGCTGTTCTTGCCGAGCGAAATGGATACGGGCTTTTGTCCGACCAGCTCCGGCGCAAACGGCACGTATTCGAGCGGATTATCTTTACGCGCGAGGCGCACCCAGCCGGCGATGATACCGGACTCCACTTCGTACAGCTTGTCGCCGACGATGGGACGGTTGAGAGGAATGGTGACCTTGGCCCTTTCGAGGACAAAGCGGGAAACCTCGCAAAGCTTTTCGGTGTGCAGGCCGAGATCGATGCCGTACAGGCAAAGCAAGGCCATGACCACGTCTTCCATCGGTACGTTTCCGGCACGCTCGCCGAGGCCTGTCACCGTGGTGTGGGCCACCGACGCGCCCGCCGCAAGTGCATAGATCGTGTTGGCCACGCCAAGGCCGAAATCCTGGTGGCAATGAATCTCCACGGGCTTCTTCAGGCGCTCGATGGCTTTCTTTACGACGTGATAGATCGCCTCGGGCGTCGCTCCCCCCATGGTATCGGCCAGCGTAAATGCATCCATGTGGCCTTCGGTGGCCACCTGCTCGACGATGTCGAGCAGCCGATCGACGGGGGTGCGCGTCGCGTCGATCGTGAAGAAAACCGTATAAAGGCCCGCTTCCTTGGCGGCGCGCGTAGTGTCGATGGAGGACTTCATCGCGCGGTCGAATGTCCATCCATACGCGTTTTGGATGAGATGGTCGCTCGCGGGAATCTCGATCACCACGCCCGTGCAGCCGCAGGCCTTTACCGTCTTGATCTCTTCGGGAATACAGCGGCCGAAGGCGAAGATTTGGGCTTTCAGTCCCAGGGCGGCGATGTCCTGGATCGCGGCGCGATCCTGGTCGGATACGGCGGGCATGCCAGCCTCAATTCGCTGCACGCCCAGCGCATCGAGTTGGCGGGCGATCGCGACTTTTTCTTCGCGGCGGAAGACTACCGCGGTCTGCTGCTCGCCGTCGCGCAGCGTAACGTCGTGAAACTCGATCTTCTTCGCAAATTTAAAGCCGCTGTTCACTGCGGGATTGAAATTCCAGGGGCTTACGAACCACTTGTCTGTCTTCCAGGGCGTATCGGACATGATGACTTCCTCCTTAAGAAATTTTTACTTGCCGCGCGGGATTGCCAGCGCTTCTGGATTGACCGGATTGCGAGGCGGCTGGCCGGAAAGGACGCGCACTACCTCTTCCGCTGCTTTCGTCTGCAATTCCTCGAGCGATTCCACCGAATAGAAACTTGTGTGCGGAGTCAAAATCACGTTGTCGCGGCCGAACAAGGGCGACGTTACCGGCGGCTCTTGTTCCAGAACATCGAGCGCGGCGCCGCCGATATGCTTGGAATCGAGCGCGGCCGCCAGCGCCGCTTCATCCACTACCGGACCGCGCGAGGTGTTCACAATGAGCGCGCCGGGCTTCATCTGACGAAATACATCCGTGCTGAACAAGTGATGCGTTTCGGGCAGGAGCGGCGAGTGGATGGAAATGTAATCGGAAATTTTCAAAAGTTCCGCGAATTCCAAACGGCCGACTCCCGCTTGCTCCATCACGTTCAGCGGCACGTAAGGATCATACGCCATAACGCGCATGCCGAAGGCCTTGGCCTTGGGCGCAACGAGCTGCGGAATCCTTCCAAATCCGACGAGGCCCAAAACCGTGCCGCGCAAGCGATGAATCGGCGTGACGGCCGGCATCTCCCAGCGGCCCGCGTGGGCGCGCGCGCTGGAAAAAGGAATTTTTCGCACGAGCGAAAGCAGCAAGGCCATGGCGTGGTCGGAAACTTCGTCGATGCA
>PLJR01000319.1 GCA_003140295.1 Acidobacteriota bacterium | reverse complement strand
GCCGGCAACTGGGCGTCCGAGCCACGCCCAGCTTCTTTTTCAACGGGCGGCTTTTTACGGGCGCGATGGATTACTACACGCTCCGCAGCCTGGTGGAGATGCTGCTGAAAACCGACGCACCCGCTGCAGCGGCGGTGCGCTGAGCGGCGTGGCGCAACGCTTCTGGGTACGATTTTCAGGCCGATGTTGCGCTGAAAGATTCCGGGGCCCGCGGCGCGAGGCAGCTGTTCTCTACGCGGTCACGGGTTTTTGAGCAAAACTTTCAGAAAGTCTGCGAGGCCAATCGAGATGCCGCTATATTTCATCAAGCTCACGCACGCGGCCGACCAATGCCCTTCCGCGAATACCAAGGTCAGAGAAACAGTGATTAAGGGCATGCCGGAGATTCCGCGCCTGGTCGAAAAGCTGGGGATGAAGTTCGTCACCGGGCCGCTCGCGCTCGTCACCGAGCACGAATCCTTCGCGGTGGTCGAGGCTGATCGCGTCGAGGTGGTCCAGGAATTTCTGATGCTGAGCGGCCTGATGCAGTGGAATGTTGCGCGGGTGTCGCCCACCAAGCCCTTGCAAGACGTGCTGAAGGAGGATTTGCAGAGGATGCCTCCCCCGCTCTACTAAGGCTCCCGAGCGAAGCCGAAATTCCCGCGCGAGCCCGTCGCTTTTTTGCGTTTATGCGCGCACGGCGACGGTGGGAAAAGATTTCTCGCCGGCCAACAGCTTTTTGAGGGCGGAGACTAATTCTTTGCCAGCCTGGGTCTTCGCCAGGTAGGCGTGCGCGCCCGCGGCCGCAATGGCGCTCACGGTTTGATCGGATTCCTCCACCGTGAAGACCAGTAGCTTGATATGCGGCCGCTGATCCGAGATTTGGCGCACAATTTCAAGGCCGTTGAGGGTGGGCATGTTGATGTCCACGCATACCACGTCGGGGTTGAGAGCCAGCGTCTTTTCCACTGTTTCTTTGCCGTCGGAGGCCTCGCCGCAAATTTCCCAGCCAGGCTCGTCCTGCAAGATGAGGCGCACGCCGTGGCGCAGCACTTCGTGATCGTCGGCCACCAGGATGCGCTGGTGCCAGTTGCCAGGCGCGCGATCTGCTTCCCCGCCCCATTCCCGCGCGTCCTCAGACGGCGGCTCGGGGATGGGGAGCACCGCGGTGACCACCGTGCCCTGTGCCGAATCCGCGGTGATTTCCAATCGGCCGCCCAGTTGCCGCATACGCTCGCGCATGCCCTGGATGCCCACACCGAGACCGGCGGCCGCGCCCGGAATCGCATGCAGCCCGCCGCCGCGGAGACCGCGTCCCGCATCGCCAATTCTGAGGGTGACTTCATTCGCATCGGCGCTGAGCCGAATCGAGGCGCTAGAACTGCCGGAATAGCGGTGCACGTTGGTAAGGCTCTCCTGGATGACGCGAAACAGCGTGACCTCAACCTCTGGCGGCAGGCGCACCAAGTCACGAGGAATGTCCACCGTGACGCGAATGCCCGTGCGCGTTTCAAAGCCCTGCGTGTACCACGGCACCGCTGAGGCCAGCCCCAATTCGTCGAGCAGTGGCGGGTGCAACAGGTAGGAGAGCGTGCGGACCTCTTCGCTGATCTGCTGCGTCACCACCAGGCACTCCGCGAGCGCCGAACGGGATTTGCTATCGGCGGAGTTTTCGGCGGCGTCGACTAGTTGCGACAACACGATGGATTGAAAGGCCAGTTTCTGGCCGGTAACGTCGTGCAGGTCACGCGCGATGCGGCGGCGCTCCTCATCCTGCAGTTGTAGAAGGCGCGCGGAAAGCTGCCGCAGCACATCCTCGCTGGCTTTGAGCGCCACGTTGGTTTCGAGCAATTCGGTGAGCTCGGTAACCACCACGGCGATCTTATGAGGGCCCGCAAACGCGAACCGGCTGAACGACAGGCGCACCATTCGCCGCCGAACATTATCCAGCACCAGGCTCAGTTGCGTGCGCACCTGGCCGCGCAGGCCCTTGCCGATCAACTCTGCCACCGCGTCGCGATCGTGCGAGGCCACGTGGCTCTGCAGCAACGTGCCGGGAAGCCGTGCGAGCGGGACGCCTAAAATTTCCGCGCACGGTGCGTTTGCATAAAGCACCGTGCCCGCATCATCGAGCAGCGCGGTGCCTTCGCCAATCGTTTCGGCGAGCACGCGGTACGGATGGTCCACCGGGAGCGCGGAGCGCTTTCTCGAGACGCGGCGCCGCGAGGATGCGCGAGAGCGGGCGGGCTTCGATTTGGATCTGCCTTTCATGGGCAGGCCAACGGTCTGAACGCCGATAATACCAATCTGGACCCGCACGAGGACAAATATTTATAGCGCCGGCGCCGATTTCTTGGCGCTAGCGGCGTGCCGGCGCGGGGATCCTTACTTCTGGCGGGTGAAAAATCCCCATCCCAGCCGCACCTGCACCGTGTTGATGCCCGGATTGAAGCTGGTGAGGCCGGCGTCGGAAATGTGCATGTAGCGGACCTCGGCACTCCAATTATATTTGCCGCGCAGAAAATGCAGCCCAAACGCCGCCGACGGCAGGAAGTTGGTGCGAGAGACGCCGGAGGGCACGGGCCGATTGGTGAAAAGCACGCCGCCCGAAAGGTCGGCGTAGGGTTCGAAGCGGCCGTGCGTCAGGAAATTCCACTTGAGTCCTAGCGGATCGAACCCTGCGCCATATGCGGTGCCGCCAGGCTGAAAAACCACGAACACCGGTACGGCATCCACCGCGTACTCAAAGCGGCCGCGAAGGAAGCCAGGTCCATGAGCGGAGGTGAGCACGCGGCCAAAGGTCACGCCGGCATTCCAGGTAGCGATGCCGCGGGCGCCGCCCGGCATGGTGGATCCTCCGGCGGTCCAG
Source organism: Acidobacteriota bacterium (assembly GCA_003140295.1). Classification (GTDB taxonomy): domain Bacteria; phylum Acidobacteriota; class Terriglobia; order Acidiferrales; family UBA7541; genus Palsa-189. The sequence continues at coordinate 23,772 of PLJR01000319.1, read as the reverse complement.
ACATGCAGTTCGTTGCTGCCGCGTACGGCGCTGCCCTCGGCGCTGCCGTCGTTGCGCCGGGAGGGGTATTTGCTTGTAGCCGATCGTTCCCTCTCGCGGATATCCGAGGGCGCGGCGGTGTCGGCTGGCGGAGCGCCTGGCGCCAAGGTGGCTGGCGATTGATGGCTTGATGCTTGGGCNNGCAGACGATGGCACGTCCGGCGATGGTGTCGCGGGCGGTGGCGTACCGGACGATGCCTCAGCCACGTTTGAGGTGACCGCTCCGCCGCGTGTCGCAGCGGATTGCGGAGCGGTCGATTGTGCCCCGCTGGACTCTGAGGCTAAGGGCGCGCCAAAGCACAGCGCTCCCACGAGCGCTACGAGGCAGGTTGCCGAAGAAATATTTGCCACCGGCGATATTCTCTTTATAGCTTTATACGCCTTTGGACGGCCTTGCACGGTTCTATACGGTCGGCGAGGCGGCGTCAACGTTCCGCATCACTTACCGTCGAGCGCACGTCAAGCGCACGTCTGCATTGTCGAGTGCACGGCGAGCGCACCCGGTCAGATGCTCGCGGCAAGCCTGCCGGTACATGGGGGGTAGCTTGCGGATACGGGGCGGATCAGACGATAGCCGAAGGCCGAGCTTGATGGTCGGCGGGCAAGCTATTTCGGCTGGGTGAACAGGCCGAACCCGACGCGCACCTCGACCGCGTTGATGCCCGGATCGTAGGCGATGATGTGGGCGTTCGAGATGTGAAACCAGCGCACATCGACGCTCACGGCATGCCGGCCGCGCATTACGTGCGCGCCCAGAGCCGTGCTGGCCGTGAAATTGAACGCCGTGCCCCGCGGCGGCACCGGCGCGGTGGTGAACAATCCCCCGCCGCTGATCTCCAAAAATGGCGCGATGTGGCGGCGCGTGCGGAAATCCCACTTCAGGGCGAACGGATCGAAGCCGCCCCCGTAAACCGTGCCCGTGCGCTGGAAAATCAGGAACGCGGGAATCACGTCGAACGAATATTCGAAGCGGCCGTTGAGCGGGCCGCGTCCGTGCGCGTCGGTGAGCACGCGGCCGTAGCGCAGGCCCAGATTCCATTCGGTGACCGGCGCGGCGCTGCCGTTGATGGCCACCGCACCTCCGGCGCTGCTCCAGATTTCAACCTCGTTGCTGCCCTTCACCGGACCAGCGGCGTCGCCCGCCTGAGCACGTGCCTGGGCGCGCGCCCGCGGTGCCGCGCACAGCAGCAGCCCAAGCGCCAGCGCAAACGGTAGCGTCACCGTCGACGCCGCCTCGAAAATTCGCAACCGCGACATTCGTTTCCAGTTCAGTGCTCACTTGCTAGTGTAACTGAACTCAGGAAACGCTAATCACACTTGCTGGACCTCAGATAAAAGGTCTCGGCCGAACAAGCCAAATCCGCCAGCCTAGGGCCCAGTGACGAGCCTGTTGCATAGAGTAAATGCGCGTGAACCCTCCCTCAGGCGACTCGAGACGGCTGACACCGCGCGCTCGGCTCGCGGAAATAGCGGCGCGGCGGGAACATGCCGGAGCGGAGCAATTCGCGGCCCACGCGCGTGCGAATTTCCGCCGTCCAATCCGACCAGGTGAGCTCGCTGATGCCCAGCAGGCGCCGCGCCGCCTGGTACTCGGCGCCTCCCAGGTAATACATCCGAAACAGAATCAGGCGGCTCGCCCGCAACCGCGCGCGGCTGCCGCAGTTCTGCGGAGATGAGGCTTCCGCGAGTGCCCGCTCCCCGGCAAGCGCGAAGTCGGCGACGTACTCCACTAAACGCGGGTGCAGGTTGGGCCTCCACAAAAATTTCGAGACCGACGCCAACTGCATCGTGGGAAGGCGCGAATCGACCAGCTCGCGCGCGGCCAAATAGATTTCGTGGCAGACGTCGAATGCGGCGCTCGTCTTCATCGCGCGCCCTTCCCTTGCGAGAACGGCTGGCGCAAAAAGGCCTGACGCGCGGCGCGGTGCGGCGGACGTCCGGGCGGGTGCCGCGTGATCGAAGTAGTTACGTTTGGTACGGCGAGCGCAGGCGTCGCCTGGAGCCCGTTAAATGTGGCATCGGATACGGTGAATGCGCCGGAATCGGGCGCGATGCGCGCAGTTGCGCGAGATGCGATAAGTGCAGACGTGGACCCGCGGGCCGTGCGCGTGCCGCAGAAGGACGCGCTCCGCGCGGGCGCGGGTCCGCGCGCGGTGAACGCGCCGGAATCAGACGTGGCCAGCGCGCCGCGACCGGATGCCGTTGCCGGGGCGGGAAAATGCCGCGCAGTAATCGCGGGTAGATCTGGTGCTGCCGGCGCCGAAACGCGTTTCCTACCGCTGCTCCGCCGCAGCCGTCCGTCCAAAGCACAGGTCAGCACCTGCGCCGGCGTACGTGACATGCGATCGCCATCCCCGCGCTCCGCGGGTGGGACGCGCGAATGCAGCGGCGCTGCCAGCGCCTCCGGCGCCATGCCGGAGGCCAGAGTATCGAGCTTGAGTGCGGCGGCGTCGCAGGCCGTCTCCCAGAGCGCATCGGCGCGCAACTCGGCAAGAAACCGCGCGGTGGCCAGGTGCAGTTGGAGGCGCGCGAATAGATTCCCGACGCGCGTCGCGCCCACGTTTATCCGTGTCTCCTTGCTAACCGGCGGCCATACGCCGGTTGAATCGGACATGGAGGTGGAGCGCCGGCGGCGGCGCCGCGGCGTTGCAGGCGCTTCCGCATTTCGCGCCGGGTACCGGACAGGATGAGCTTCGGTTGCGCCGCGGATGCGGCGCGCGCCAGCGCGATCGCCAGGCAGGTCCGGGCTCGCGGTGCGTGCCGGACTCAGGTTCGTCACCGCGCTCACCGCGCGTGACTTTGTACCCACGTTAACCACGCCGAGTTTCGCAACCGCACTTACCACGCGATCGGTCGCAACTGCGCTCACTGCGAGGCGTTTTGCCACTGCGGTCGCCGCACAGCATTTTGCAATCGCCCTTGCCGCGCGGCACTCCGCAACCACACTCGAAGCGTAGTGTTTCGCGACCGCGCCTGGTGCTCCAAGTGCATTCGCATTTGCTGCAGCTCGTTTACGTGCTCCAACCGTGCGGTGTTCAGCAGTCGCTGCCGCGGGCGGCCGCAAGGCTGTCTTGTGCTGGGTCACGATGCCTCCTCGTTCCGTATCTTGTCGTGCGCCGTCACTCGCACCGGTTCGGTCACTTCCGCTTGCTCCGGACAGCACGCCGCTGAGGGCGCGAAATCCGCCGGCGCCGCGGCCGGCGAACCGCGCGCTGCGCGCAGCGCCGCGTCGCGCGCGCGCATACGCTCGAGCGCCGCCGGCTTCACGCGCACTCCACGCAGCGACGCGGGCGACGCGCCGGCATACAGCGCCGCCGGGCCGCGCCGTATTGCCGCGGAGTCGTACGGCAGCGCCAGAGGCACGCCATTCGGGTTGGCCGTAGCGGAGCCGGCTGCGTTTGCCACGCCTGCAGCGCCCGCATCCGGAATATTTGAGTCGTAGCACCCTTCGAGCACGCGCCTCGCGTTGGTATCATTCGCGATCAGCCAGTCGAAATTCGCGCGCCAGCCGCGCTCGCCACCGCCCGCTAAAAAGGGAGTCTGTGCCGCGCGGCGCACCGCCATCGCAAAGTCTGCCGCCGTAAATCCCGCGGCTAGCCGCCGAGCGCATTGCCGGCGGCGCTCCGCGGTTAGGCGGTTGGCGGCTGGCAGCGCGCCCCGCCCCGCTTCGTAAATTTCGAGTAACTGTTCCGGCGAGCCGCTTCGCTTCCGCGCAGTTTGTTTTTCCAATGCATTTGTATATGCGGACGCACACGCCTCCGTGTGTTTCGTGCTCTTTTCCTGATTCCCATCCAGATTCAAGCCCAAATCCACATCCTGTGCTTGAGGCGACTCAAGCCCCAGCTTGAGCTGTGCCTCGATATTCAACGCAGGGGTCAACTCAGGCGCCGCGTGGAAGTCGGTTTGGCGCGCGCACGTGGGCGCAGATGGGCCTCGCTGCTCCGCAAGCTCGGCCAGAAGCTCCGCACGATCCTCGGTCGCCGGGACAGTTGCCGGCACGGCGGCGGGCGAACCGCGACGCGACCCGTAGCGCGCCGTGTATGCGGCAAGCTGCGCGGGGGGAACCGGTGGCGCCAGCCGTTCCAGACGCGCTCGCCACGATGGCGCTGGCAGACGTCCGGGGACGTCGCTGCCGGTCCAGTGCCCGTAACGCTTGCCGTTTTCTTCCCAGGTGAACAGCAGGCCGCGCGCCACGAATTCGCCGAGGACTTGTTCCAGACGCTCGAGCGTGAGATTTTTGCGAATGGCGGACACGCGCCCCCAGATGACGCGCACGTTGGTCAGCTCGAAGCACCCGGAGGCGTCCGCGAGGCCGTAAAGCCAGGCATACTCGGCTTGCGCCCAGTCGGCGCACGATGCAATTTTGTCACTAGCCCACATGGCATCGAAATCGATCACACGCTTTGGCATCGTGCCTCCTTCGCGGTGGTCCTCACTGCGAGCGGGCGTACTCCATCCGGTCGTATCACTGCGTCAGTCGCCCTTAGCGGATCGCGAGAGAGCGCGCTGGCGCGTGCCTTGGGCTTTTCCGTCGGATGGGTGCGATTCACCCGGCAGCAGCGCACCACGCCAATGAAAAACGCGCAACCCCCAGGAAAACCTACTCAGGAGCGAGTACCTGGTACTCCCAGAGGGCGACGCCGTAAAGCTCGGCATCCTGGCTGCCCGCCCCCACGCGTTGGCTCTCGAGTCTCGAGCGCCGGCGGCGCTTCTCGACGCGGTAGCGGCCGTGGCATGGCTTGCGCAAGTGGCGCAATTGCGCGGAAATTGACGCCTCGCCAAATTCCGTCGGGTTGGCAATCTCGGCAAGTGTCAGCCATTCGCCACGCGTTGCGGCCGCGAGCATCAACTCGCGAATAGCCGCCAGTTGTGTTTCGTTGCACTCCCGATTCCTTAGCAAGATTTCACTCGGCATCTGTCCTCCTTTTTGCGTCCTCCGTTTGACATGGTAAAATGTGAACTCACAATCGCTTCCTGAACCCTCCGCCCAACCTGGTCCGCTATTACCTCATAATTAACCACGCGCCGACGGCGGCCGCCCAGACCATCGCCAGGGCCGCGAAATACATGCGGACCGAGGGCGCGCGCCCCGATGACTGGTTGGGCGCAGCGGGAAATCGGCGCGTCTGATAATATTGCCGACGCCGGACAGTGTCTTCGCTGGACGATTGGCGCCCCGCGGCTGATGTTAAGACCGGTGTAACCAATACATTGTCGCGTACCACGCGCACCTCTAGAATGTGGTCCGCTCCCACGAAGACTTCGTAACTTTCCTCGAACGACGCGAAATGCGCCGGCTTCGAGCCGGTGCGAATGGTTGCCGGTCTATCCGGCCATTCATGCGCCCCGCCCGCGCCAGGAGCAGTTCTAGATCTTCTGGCCTCGCGTCCGCCGCCGTGCCCCTCGAGATCTTCGTCGCCGTCTTCGTAGCTTCCTGCGCATTCGCTGCACATCAATCACTCCTCCACGCCGGTCCGACCCGCTGAGATTTCCACAGCCTCACGATATTATCAAGCAAGTATATTTGCTATCTGATATACACATAGCATCATTTGTGGGGAGGCCCCTAGACCATGTCACGACGCATTCAGCCGCCGTGGGATTACTTACATGACGCTTCTGTTCCCTCTCTTGAAAGTTACGAGCTATCGCGGTTAAATCATGCGGCCAATCTTCGTCGGGAAATTGCGGCGCTGCTCGACCAGTGGATTGAGGATAGTACGCAGGCCCTGCTCGCCCGATGGGTCCGCGAGGATCGCGCCCTGCCCCGTGGAGGCCCACCAGAAGTCGAATCTCCGCAGCCGCAGTTGCCATTCGACGAGGCTCCCTCCCCCGCGCCGCCGCGCCAATCTGAACGCGCGATGAAATTATCCCGGCGCACCGCACGCTCATCGTCAAACTAATCGCCACAATCGACGGCAGTGCGCCTTGGTGAGCACCGCGCCGCCCGACGGTCTCCGTGCGCTTGCGATGCCGCAACAGGTACAGATGACCTGTTTTGTAACTCTTGCGCGACTCGATATGGAGCGCACCATGGCCGCCCGACATCAACGTTCCAGTCCAAGCAATATTTACCATATCGTTACGACAGCCCCCGGCCGCCAGGACCCGCTGCCCGCCAGTCTTCTTCGTGCCCTGCTCGGCACTTGCATCTAAAGCTGCCACGTTAGGTTCCGTTGTGACCGATCTTTCGTCGCGATTCCGAAACGGGCGTCGTCGACGTCGACTACACACGCCCGCCACTCCCAGCCCTCAATACAAGTGTTTTCATTGTGGCCCCCTACTTGTACGCAAACTTGGTAACTATTTCGATGCTCATCGACAGATGTCCAAGCGCGAACCGCCGCTACCGCCGTTCCTAAGCGGCCACAGTTGGGAAGTGTGTGCGCGCTGCCGCCACTTCTACGTAATACACATCAAGTGGACGCGATAAATATTCCAACTAGCCGATAAGCACACAACGCCCGTAGAAAATGCCGCCCGATGCCAATAGATAAATTCCTATCATCCCTAACCCGATGTATTTGTGCTAACTATACAGTAAATATAAAGCGCGCTATGTTCACGCGTAATGGTATACATTATCTTCGGTTTTATGATTCGGTTCGCTTTGGTGGAGATCGTTAGGGGCGATGCTGGTGCGGAGTGCGCATTAAATTTGAGAGGTGGCGGCGTTCAGCCTATTCAGATGCTGACCGTATTTTAAGCGGAGCGAACTGGGGGNNTGAGTGATGGCGTCGGTGGGACACGCTTCGACGCAGTAGCCGCAAAAAATACAACGTGAGTAGTCGATATTGTACACGCTGGCGTAACGCTCACCTGCTGAGATTCGCACTGTCTCGGTGTTCTCGGCGGCCTCAATATAGATGCATTGCGCCGGGCAGGCCGCCGCACACAGGAAGCAGCCTACGCATTTTTCGAGTCCATTCTCATCGCGATGCAATACGTGGATACCGCGATAGCGGGCCTGAAAATGGACGGGCTCGTCCGGGTAGTTTTCCGTGGTGGGCTTTCGCCAGATATTGCGGAAGGTGACGCTGAAGCCTTTGGCTAGCGTGAGGAAGGTGCCACCGATCTCTGCAAGCATGGAAGGCATTTTGGATGCGTTCGGCTTTAGTCTAACAGCAGACCGAATGGCGAGCAAACGAGGCGCTTTGACAGCAATATCGTGCAGGCCGCGAATTACAGATCGTCCCCCCCCAACCGAGCGCGCTCGTCGGGATAATTTTTCGTCGTGCGCTCGGCACATGTTGCAGAAGTGACGCTGAAGCCCTTTGGATGCGTTCGGCTTTAGTCCAACGGCAGGCCGAATGGCGAGCAAACGAGGCGATTTGACGGCAATACCGTGCAGGCCGCCAATTACAATTCGTATACAACAAAACCGAGCGTGCTCGTCGGGACAATTTTTCCTGGTGCGCTCTCGGCACGTATTGCGGAAGTGACGCTGAAGCCCTCTGGATGCGTTCGGCTTTCGTCTACCGCAAGCCGAATGGTGAGCAAACGAGGCGAGTTGACGGTAATACCCTGCAGGCCGCGAATTACAATTCGTTTACAAAAAACGAGTGGGCCGTCGGGATAATCTTCCGTGGCCGCTTTCACCAGGTATTGCGGAAGGTCACGCTGAAACCTTTGGGTGCATGTGATAGTAGTCTAATAGCAGGGGAAACGGTGAGCAAACGGGGCGTTTGTCGGGTGGTGTCAGGTGCGTTGTAAATAGTTTGAGCGTGTGGTTTTTCCCGCCATCTTAAAACGTTGGAAAATCACAATAGATGGTTCGGTCCATGTCGACATTGATGAACACGGCTGTGTTCTTCACCGCATTTCGACAAAGCATCTTTCACTCGGCCGTCTCCGGATTGCGCCGCTCCAGGGCAACGTTCCGCGCGGTAGAAGGAACGCAGTCGCGTCCACCAGACGCGAAAACGAGGCACCACCAGCGGGGTGACATGCTCGCGTTCGTAATGTCTGGCCTTCATGTGTGCTGCGCGGACTCGTTGTGTTTGCGGGTGATGAAAACGGTCGGGAAAGAAGCGCGTGAGGTGCTGGCGACGCGCAAAGTCAGTTATGGCGCAACTTGCAATGGGGAGCCGGTGAGGGAGGCGATGATCTGCTTGCCGTGGAAGCGGCCGTTTTCGATGAAGATTTCGCTGGTGTGGTTGCCGCCGATTACGACGCCAGCCAGGTACAAACCGGGAATGTTGCTTTCGAGGGTTTGCGAATCGAGGCGGGGCTTATTGGTGGCAGGGTCAAGTTCCACACCGAGACTGCGCAAGAATGTGAAGTCGGGGTGATAACCGGTCATGGCGAAGGCCTGCACGGCGGGAAGGGTTTGTTCGCCTTCGGGGCCGCGGACAATCACCGCTTCGGACTCAAAGCGCACGACGCGAGTGTTAAATAGAGCGCGTATCTCGCCGGCCTTGATGCGATTTTCGATGTCCGGGCGCACCCAGTATTTGATGGTCGAGCCCAGAGTCGCATCGCGATGGACCAGGGTCACGTGGGCGCCATTGCGATACAAGTCGAGCGCCGCCTCGGCCGCTGAATTCTTGCCGCCGACAACCACAACGTCCTTGCGCCAGAAGGGATGGGGTTCCGTATAGTAGTGGGAAACGTTGGGCAGATCCTCGCCCGACACGGTGATGCGGTTCGGCAAATCGTAATACCCGGTGGCGACGACGAGTTTTCGCGATGAATATGTGGCACGCTCACCGTTTGCGGCGCTCGTGTGCACCTGAAAATGGCCGTCAGCGCCGTCAACGCCCTCGACGGTTTCGCCCAGGCGAACTTCCAGGCCATAGTGTTCGACAACCTTGCGGTAATACTTCAGGCCTTCGGCGCGGGTGGGCTTTTCCGCGGCGCAAACGAGGGGGAGATCGCCGATCTCGAGCAGTTCGGGCGTGGTGAAAAAAACCATGTTGACGGGGTAATGGTACAGGGAGTTGCAGAGGCAACCCTTGTCGACGACGAGCACGCGCATGCCGGCGCGCGTCCCTTCGATGGCACAGGCCAAGCCGGTGGGCCCGGCCCCAATGCACAAAAGATCGTAGACGGTGCGCGAATTACTGACGGTGTTCACGGCATCAGTTTGCCCGTGAAGGAATGAGATTGCAACCCACTGAACTTGGAGGCGCAAAATCGCAGGATTCAAAGATCGCGGTGATTGGTAAATAGGGTGTGCGTCGAGTGCCCATCATTTGGAATTCGTGAGGCGCAGGCGCAACGCGCGGCTCATTTCGAGGACATCGGCGGGCCATACCTGCAAGGTCTCGAGACTGACGAGAGTCTCGTGGAGGCAATGACTTTCCGCGGGTGTTAGGTCCAGGGCGCGCGGCTCAGGTCCGGCGGTCGACAGAAGAGGACGAATCTTCAGGAGGATTTGCTCGGCGTCACTTTTGGAGGGGCTGCGCTCGATGGCCTCAAAATCCACGGTAAAACCATCGGGCTCCTGACGAAGCATGGAAGGATGGGTAACCCGCGCGAGACTCATCAGTGCCAAGATCAATTCATCGCTTGTAAAGATCATGGATTATGAGCCTTGGTGCAGACCCAACAGAGATTCCCTTTCGCACGCGGCCGGTTTTTACCGAGCTTTTACCGGCGGGGCGATCTTTAATTAAGAACTCGCGCCACGTCGTCGAGAAACCGTTTTCGCGCGGCAAGCAGTTCCGGGGTCGCTTCCACTTGCCTGCCCTTCCATACGAACCAATCGCGGCCTCCGCGGTGCATGCGCACGCTGAGATTTCCATCGATTAGGTAGCACGCTTCGCCATAAAAACACAGGCCGCCCGCTTCGACCGGGGCGAGAAGCACGGCGTAAGCGTCCCGGCGGACGGCGATAAAGTTGGGATAAAGAGGAATCACAACGGGAGAAAATCCCTGCGCGAGCAAGCGCTCGAGTGCAGCGATTTGAGCCGGGGTCAATTCACGAAGGGGCACGCCGCGGGTGACACTCAGGCCACGGCGGGACCGCTGGCGTGGCGGGTAGCCGCGACGTTCAGTTCCTCATCATGTTCGAGGGCGTCAAGAATGGCGCGCAGGGTGCAAATCAGCTCATCGCGCGAGACATTGCTCTTGCGGAACTGCATGCGCAGGCGAAACGATTCGTTTTCCGGCTGAAAATTGAAGATGAAAGGCTGAGGGCGCGGACCGGAGTNNTCGTCGCGCGTGAGGCCGCCTTGAAGAATGCGCTGAACCGCTTCTTCCATTTTCCGTTCGTTGGGTTGGCGCGCGATTTGCAGCAAGAGCGACTTGGAGGTAACCCCGCGCTCGATGCAAGCGCGGCGTATCTGCTCGGGTATGTTGCGGAGGGAAAGAATTTCGGTAACCGAGGAACGCGCCTTGGAAATTTTATGCGCGATATCCTCATGGGTGTAGGCGAATTGCTCGGCCAGCCGATGCAGGCCGTCGGCTTCCTCGAAGGCGGTCAGATCCTTGCGCTGGAGATTTTCGATGAGGGCCAGCTCCAGCGTTTCGGCGTCATCGGCGATTTTTTCTATGCAGGGCAGTTCACGCAAGCCGGCTTCCCGGGAGGCATGATAACGGCGCTCGCCGGAAATTATGTAATACGCATCCTCGCGGGGCATGAAACGCACCAGGAGCGGCTCCAAAACGCCTTTTTCGCGGATGGAATCGGAAAGTTCGCGCAAATCGCCGAGCGCCTTGCGCGGCTGTTCGGGGTTCGGGCGAATCTTATCGATGGGAATCATGCGGCCCACGGCGGCGCCGCTAAAGCTGGTTAACTGCTCGACGTAGTGAGCGTCATGCCGCATCTTCAGTGTNNTCCTTGTAGGCGGGACTCTCCTCGAGGCGAACGTTCTTGCCAATGCGAGTTTTGAACAGAACCGTGCCAAAGACAGAACGAATCTGCTCGTGCGTATCACGGGAGATATTGGTGCGCTTGTCGAAAAGCGTAATCACGACGCCGAGAACCTTGAGCGCGGGATTGGGACGTGCGCGAATACGCTCGTAGGTCTCGAGCAGATCGTCAGTGCCCTCGATGGCGAAATAAGCGGCTTGAATCGGAACGACGAGGTGCGTCGAAGCCACCATGGCGTTGACGGTCAAAATGCCCAGGGCCGGGGGCGTGTCGATGACGATGTAGTCGTAGTCCTTCTGCACGGGCGCAAGCGCGTCTTTGAGCTTGAAGGGGGCGTCAAACTGGCCGGAAAGCTGCTGCTCGATTTTCGCCAGTGCGAGGCGCGCGGGGGCTACGAACAACATGGGGTCCTTGGTGGGCCGAATGACGCCGGCGATTTCGGCACGGTGGTCACCGAGGACGTCGAACATGGAAGTCTGTATGTCAGCAGAGTCGAAAAAGGCGATGGTGGTATTGGCCTGCGGGTNNGTCAGGATGGCCGTCATAGAATTGCCGCCGGCTATGCGGCGGGATCGCGCCTCCCTGGGCCAGTGCAACCTTTGAAATATCCAGTCGTGCGCCCAAACCGTGCAGGTGGGCCAATCTAACCGCGTGATGGCCGCCAGCGCAAGTAAAAAATGGCGAATTTAGCGGGCCCCGGAAATTTTCCCGGCGGCAAAATGCGGGGCAATCCTATTCTTAATGAGCACAACACTGGGTCGTAATGAAAACAAGGCTAAGTTAAGAAGGGGAATTTTCGCTGCCAGGGGTGTGGCCGGCCCCGGGGCTACATCTTATAACGGCCAAGGTCGTCGTCGGAGAGACCCTCGAGCCATTTGCGCAATTCTTCGCTGGTGGATTTCTCATTAATGGCGCTCGAGATCTTGGAACTTTTCAGCACGGTTTCCTCGACGTAGATGGGGCAATCGACGCGCAACGCCAGAGCTAAAGCGTCGCTGGGCCGCGAATCAATGGACATGTGCTCGCCATTGCAAATCACCCAGATGAGCGCGTAGAAAGTGTCTTCGCGAAGATCGTTGACCACCACCTTTTGCACCTGGACATTGAGGCCGAACAGGACGTTTTTCAACAAGTCGTGGGTCATAGGCCGGGGGGTCTGCACTTTTTCGATTTCGAGNNNAAGTAGAGCCCGCACCCGTTCACGTGCACGCCCGCCAAACTGTTTGCGCCGGCTTCGGTAACCCGCGCGTAAATGTATTGTCCCAAAAGATTTGGGTGCGACGAAGTAAAATTTAACACCCGGTTGCTGGAGGTGCGTCCTGCCCATTGTTCTTCGCGCCTGGAAGAAGCCTCGGCGAGCACCTCGAAGGTCTCGCCGATGAGCGAATAGTTGCGCGCGGTTTGAATCAGGCGCTGGCGTTCCTGCAGGGCGTGCAGGCGCCGGGCCTTTTCGTGTTCGGGAACCGCGCCGGCCATGGTCTGCGCCGGGGTGTTGGGCCGGGGCGAGTACTGAAAGGAGAAGATGCCGTCGAACTGCGCGAGTTCCAAGACGCTGAGGGTCTCCTCGAAGTCGCGTTCGGTCTCGCCGGGAAAACCCACGATGAAATCGGAGGTGACACTGACGGGCCTGCGCGCGCGGCGAATGATGGCGAGCTTTTCCAAGTATTCCTCGCGATCGTAGGTGCGTTGCATGGCGCGCAAAATTCGGCTGGACCCAGACTGCATGGGCAAATGAATGTGATTGCAGATCGCGGGGGCCGCATCCATGGCGTCAATGATGTCTGGGGTCAGATCGCAAGGGTGCGAGGTCATAAAACGGACGCGCCGAATGCCGGGGACCGCGGCGACGTTNNTTCTGGCCGAGCAACTGGATCTCGCTGTAGCCCGCTCGAGCCAGCTCCAGTGATTCGGAGATCACGGACGCGCTGGTGCGGCTGCGCTCGGGACCGCGGGTAAACGGCACGACACAATAGGCGCAAGCCTTGTCACAACCTTCGATGATGGTGAGATACGCGCGGAAGGGGTGATCGCGGCGTGTAAGCTCGGTCTCAAACGTTTCGTCGACGTCAGTATCGAGTCCGGTGACGCGCCTCTCCCCTGCTTCAAGACGCGCCAGAAGCAGTGGCAGCTGGCGATAGCTGGCCGAGCCGCAGACCAGGCTGACCCATGGCGCGCGATCGAAGATGCGCTCGCCCTCCTGTTGGGCCACGCACCCAAGAATGCCGATGATTTTATCGGTCGAATCAAGGAGATTATTCTTAGGATTGAAAAGGCCGAGGCGCGAGAAGACTTTGTGCGTAGCTTTTTCGCGAATGCTGCAAGTGTTGTAGAACACGAGACGAGCCGCCTCGGGGGAATCCACCTGGCGATAGCCCCGGCGGAGCAGGAAGCCGGCCACTTTCTCGGAGTCATGGTCGTTCATCTGGCAGCCGAAAGTCTCGATGTAAAACGTGGCCGGGGTGTCCGAGACTTCTGGGGCTAGCGGCGCGCGCGGAGTACCGGCCAAATCCTCCAGGCGCACATGAATGGGATGGGTCACGATGTGGAAATGTTATCACGTTTCGATTTCACGCGTTTCGCCGCGCGTGAAAGGGGCGGCCGAGGCATGTGGGCGAGGTGATTGGCAAGCATGGCGGAAGTTTGCGCGCAAAGAGAATCGGTAAATATCGTGTTCCGATGTGTCGCAAGAGTAGCTAAAATATCGTGGGGCGCGTCTGATATGTTTGACCGGCTAATAGGCATGTGCTACGGTGACTTCGGTTATCGTTTCAGCTTGCCGGGGGGGAGAAAACGATTCCGCTACTCTCGTTGTCTATCTACGCAGGGCAATTAAGCACGTTGCTCGAACAAACCGGATGGGTAGCCCGGGCCGTACTGGCGATGCTTTTCTGCTTTTCTCTTTTTTCGTGGGCGTTGATCCTTCAAAAATTGGCCATGTTCGCGCGGCTGCGCCGGCAGACAACGCTTTTTCTGCGCGTTTTTCGCGCGGGCAAAGGACTGCCGGAGCCCAAGGCGGTCGGGTCCATGGGATCGCCGCTGGTAGCGGTGTATGCGGCTGGCTACCGGGAATTATCGAGTCAATTGGTGGCGAGCAATCCGCCGGGAAAGGTGAAGAGTTTGAACGCGGTGACGGCCGATATGCAGATGGCCGCGGCAGAGGAAATCCGGAAGCTCGAACGCTACATGCCCTGGCTGGCGACCACCGGCTCAGTGACGCCCTTCATCGGATTGTTCGGTACGGTATGGGGAGTTATGGACGCATTCTCCGGCTTGGGAACGGCGGGGGCGGCAAGTTTGCGGGCGGTGGCTCCGGGCATTGCGGAGGCGCTGATCACGACGGCGGCGGGGCTATTCACTGCCATTCCAGCCGTCATCGCTTACAATCATTTTTTGCACAATATCAAAGAGCTAGGCGGGCGCATGGATTATTTTGCCATGGAAGTGGCCGCCATGATCGAGAAGCAATTTTTGTAAAGCGCCGCCCTCGCCGCCGGAACCGCACGAAAACGCGCAGCGCCACGGGATACAGGGATGCCGCAGCTAGCACGCCAGACAGGCAGTTCGCTCTCCGACATCAACATCGTTCCTTTTGTGGACGTGATGCTGGTGTTGCTGATTATTTTCATGATTACGGCGCCGATTTTGCAATCCGGCATCGAGGTGGACCTGCCGAAAACGCAGACGGTAAAAGAGATCTCGGAAGACCGCCTGGTGGTGACCATCGACAAGGGGCAACTGGTTTATCTGGGCAATGAGGCGGTGAACGTGCATGATTTGGGCAGCAAGGTTCGCTCGCAGATGCACAACCCGCAATCGGACTCCGTTTTTCTGCGCTGCGACGAGACGGTGCCGTTTGGCACCTTCGCGACGGTAATTGATACGTTGCGGCAAGCGGGCATCACCAACATCAGCATCGTGACCGAGCCGTTGAGCACGCGTCCGGCGTCGCCCTAAGCGCCGAGCGCAGAACCATAAAGCAATGAACCCACAGGGCTATTAACGCAATGAGTGCGGGCAGCATGGAAATGCGGGAGGAAAGCCTGAAGGGACCGCTGTTGTGGTCCATCATGCTGCACTCCGCGCTGTTTGGGTCGCTGGCAGTGTCAACCGTGATGTCGCACCGCGGCAACTCCTGGGGCGGACCCGGCGCGGGTGGGGCGATCTCAGTGAAACTGGTCGGAGGTATGCAAGGCGTGCCCCTGCCGGTTCCGCAGGTGGTAACCGAAAATCGCGTGGTCGACGAGACGAAGGGTCTGTACAAGTCAGAGCCGCCTCCTAAGGTGAAAGAGCCACCGGCAGAGGCGAAAGAGATCCCGCAGTTTACTAAGGAAAAGCAGCCTCGCTACGTTACGCGCCCCTCGAAGACGCTCGAAGATAAGAGCCCGCCACCTCCTCCCAACGCCGTGCCGTACGGGCAAGGCGGGTCGCCGGCGGTGCCATACACGCAATTCGCCCTGGGTGCGGGAGGGGGCACCAATGCCGGCATGGGCTTTACAGGCTCCGGCGGCGGAGATTTTGGTTCGCAGTTCTCATGGTACGTGGATGCGGTGCGGAGCCGAGTGAGCAGCAACTGGCTGCAGAGCACCGTCGACCCGTCAGTGCGTTTTGCTCCAAGGGCGGTCGTCACCTTTGACATTCTGCGCAACGGGACGGTGACCAACGTGCAGGTTTTGCAATCGAGCGGCAATGCTTCGGTGGACACATCCGCAGTAAGGGCCATAGTGGGATCGAATCCGGTGAATCCGCTGCCGCCGGCATATTCGGGTTCCAAGGTATCGGTGGAGTTCTGGTTTGATTTCCGGCGCTGATCGTGCGGCCGAAAATTTCACGCCACCCGGCCGCGAGAACGGAAGGAAGAATGGATAAACACCAGCGACCAACATTATTTTCACCGACCGGGTTTTTGCGGACTGGGCTTCGCCGGAGCGGGTTTTTGCGGACCGGGCCTTCCATGCGCCGGTCCGCCGGCAATCGCAAGCCGGGAGGCTGGAGTCGCGAGGTCGTGCCAGCAATTTTTATTTTGGCGCTGGCCTTCTGGCCGCAGCTGGCAGCGGGCCAGGATTGGTTTCGAACGGGCACCGGTCTGGGCGTTTCGAAGCCGCGCGTTGCGGTGGCGGATATAGTCCCCCGCAGCCCACAGGCGCAGTCACTTTCCACGCTTTTCTCCGACGTGCTGCGCAATGACCTGGATTTCAGCGGCATTTTGGACCTGGCCAGCAAAAGCTTCTATCCGACTCAAGTGCCCAGCATTCCCGGCGAGTTGAATGGGGCCGTCTGGACTGCGGCTCCTATCTCCGCGCAGTTCCTGGCATTTGGCAACTTGACCGCCGCCGGGAATGACCTGAGCATTGCGGCCTGGTTCAACGATGTGCGAAATCCGTCCGCGCCACCGGTGGTGGGACGGGTATATCACGGCGCCATGACCGAAGCGGATACCCGCAAGTTTGCGCACCAGTTCGCGGACGAAATCATCGCCGCGCTCTCGGGCGGTGTGCCGGGGATCGCCTCAACGCAGATCGCCTTCGTCAGCGCCCGCAGCGGAAACAAAGAAATCTGGGTGATGGATTACGACGGCGCGAACCAACACCAACTTAGCTCCATGCATTCCATTTCTCTGACGCCGCGGTGGTCGCCCGACGCCAGCCGTATCGCGTTTACGTGCTATCCGACGACGGGAATCGTCAGCGCCCAAATCTGCATGTACTCGACGCTTACCAACAAACTGCTCACCTGGCCTAGGTATCGCGGAACCAACAGCGCGCCCGCCTGGTCGCCCGACGGAAGCAAAGTCATGTTCATGTCCAGCATGTACGGCAATCCTGAACTATTCATCGCGGACTCTGACGGTAGCCATGTGAAGCGGATAACTTATGCCGTGGGAGCGAGCACGTCGGCAGCCTGGAACCCCAAGACGGGTCAGCAGGTGGCGTTTGTCAGCGATCGGGGCGGCACCCCTCAGCTCTACACCATGGACGCCGATGGCGGCGAGGTGCAAAAAGTGCCGCTGCCCGACATGGGATACGTCATTGACCCAGCATGGTCACCGAATGGACAACTGCTGGCTTTCAGCTGGCGCCGTCCAAATGGGAATTACGACATTTATGCGATGGATATATCCACTCACCAACTGGTGGAACTTACGCGGGATGCCGGTCGTAATGAGCGGCCCAGTTGGGCGCCGGACGGCCGGCATCTAGTGTTTGAATCCACGAGAACGGGCACGCGGGAGATCTGGTCGATGCT
Organism: Acidobacteriota bacterium; assembly: GCA_003140295.1. Classification (GTDB taxonomy): domain Bacteria; phylum Acidobacteriota; class Terriglobia; order Acidiferrales; family UBA7541; genus Palsa-189. Next base: position 6,674 of record PLJR01000319.1, on the reverse strand, counting down.
GGCCGATGGTACCAACGTGCACCAGTTGACGATGCAGGGCGATAACGAATCTCCGAACTGGTCGCCGAAATAATTTAAATGACGACTGCGGCAGGCAAATCCGATTCGGGCAACGACGTGCGACATTCCGATTTGTGTCGCCGAGATAACACACTTGATATTGAATTTGGCAGTGCCAGAGCGATTGCTCAAGGAGGATTTTGAAATGCGGACTCGTTCCGTTGGAAGCGTTATCCGGCTGTCCTTGCTGGTGCTGGTAATTGCCGGTGCCGGTTGTAAGCATCCCGCACCGGTAACCCAGGCTCCGCCAGCGCCGGCTGCGCCCCCCGCCCAACCGACGGTAACCCTGCAAGCGACGCCCGCCAATATTCAGAGCGGGCAGTCGGTAACTCTGCGATGGACTTCCACGAATGCCACGACGCTGACGCTCGGTCCGGCAATCGGCGCGGTAGCGGCAGAGGGCACTAGCACGGTCGCGCCTACCGATTCCACGACTTACACAATCACGGCGACCGGGCCGGGTGGGTCGGCTGATGCGAGTGCGCACGTCACGGTGGCCAGCGCAGCGCCGGCACCGGCGCCGACAAGCCCCTCGGCAACGCTCGAGGAGATGTTTACCCGGGAGATGCAGGACGCTTACTTCGATTTGGACAAGGCGGATATTCGCGCGGATGCCAAACAAGCCCTGTCGAAGTCCGCGCAGTTCCTGCGATCTTATCCGCAGATCAAGGTGGCCCTCGAAGGCCACTGCGATGAACGCGGGTCCACTGAATACAATCTAGCGCTGGGCGATCGGCGGGCCCAAGCCGCCAAGGATTATATGGTATCGCTGGGCGTGCCGGCGGACCGCATGCAGACGGTGAGCTACGGCAAAGAAAAGCCCTTTTGCAACGAGCACACCGAAGCCTGCTGGCAGCAGAACCGTCGAGCGCATTTCGCCATGGCCAAGTAAAACAAGCACGAACCGCCAGTTACTTATTTGGCGGAGACGAGAGCCATGGGAATGGCTCCAACGCTTTGCCTCCATGCCGCCGTTTTAGGCATACTATGCATGAGGCGGGATCAGGACCGTCCGGGCAGCGCTGGGAAGGTTTCAGGGAAGGAGGAACCGCTATGCGGAAGCAATGGGTGATTTATCTGGGAATCGCGATGCTGGCTGGGGCTATCGGCGGTGGCTTGCTGGCGCCCGCCCCGGTAGGCGCGGTGGCCCGTGAAATCGTCGAACTGCAACAGAGTGTCAATCAACTGATTCAGGGCCAACAGGCGCTGCAGACGCAGTTGACCCAAAATGACGCCGTGGAAAAAACGCTGATCGAGCAATCCCTCGACTCCGTAAATAAGCTCAGCGGCACCATGAACTCGCTGCAAAAGTCCGTGCAAGACCTGCAGGCCAATTCCGGCGCACGCCTCGATTCAATGTCCACGCAGGTGCAGGGCGTCTCCGATAATTTGCAGGAATTGCTGGCGCGCATGGGCAAGCTCAACCAACAGCTCACGGATATCCAGAACTCGATTCAGGGCATCGACTCCAAGCTTTCCACCGGCGCGCCAGGTTCGTCGCCAACTGCCATGCCGGGTGCGCTGCCCAATGCAGGAGCAACCCCCGGCACACTTCCCTCGGCCCCCGGCGGCAATTCCGCGGCGCCTTATACCCCGGCTGCCACGCCCGCGGGCTCCCTGCCGTCCGCAGACCTGCTGTATTCGAACGGGCTGAGGGACCTCAATGGCAAGAAGTACGACCTGGCGACGCAGGAATTTCAGGACTACCTGAAGTATTATCCCGGCACGGAATTGGCTTCCAACGCCGAATTTTACCTGGGGGAAATCGCCTACGCGCAGGAAGACTATTCCCAGGCCATCGAGGCGTATTCGAAAGTCATCGATAATTATCCCCGGAGTTTCAAGCTGGCCCCCGCGCATTTAAAGAAGGGCCTCGCGCTGGTAGCGTCCGGGCAAAAGGCCTCCGGCATCCGCGAACTCCGCACGGTTATCAGCAAGTACCCGGGCACCGATGAAGAGCGGCGGGCACGGGCCAAACTTCATGACATGGGACTAACGGCCTAAGTTCGGTCGCCTGGCGACTTGCGGTCTCGAATTCATTACTTGCGCGCAATTTGCGCGCGATGAAATTGCGTGCTATGTTCCCGCCTGGGAGTCCTTGATGTCCGTCAACAAAGCCATTTTAGTGGGCCGGCTAGGCAAAGACCCGGAAACGCGGTACACCTCGGGCGGGCAGGCGGTGTGTAACTTCACGCTCGCCACCGACGAAACTTACAAGGACCGTGCCGGCGAGCGACAGAAGCGGACGGAATGGCACCGCATCGTGGTGTGGGCCAAGCAAGCGGAGACTGCCCAAAAATATCTGCACAAAGGCTCACTCGTGTACGTAGAGGGCCGCATACAGACGAGGCAATGGGACGACAAGGAAGGCCAGAAGCGCAGCACTACTGAAATCGTCGCCACCAATTTCAGGATGCTCGGCGGCCGCGGAGATAATGCCGGAGGCGGTGCGTCCACGGGAGCTGCCGATTCGGAAGGTTCCGGCGCAGTGCCCGAAGAATCACACCACGGCGAAGTCTCCGACGAAGATATTCCGTTCTAGGCCGTTCTAGGGCCGCCTGCCGCCACGCGGAACTACAATGGCGTGGTAATGCGCACGGCGAGTGAGGGTTGTTCTAACGGAGTTTTAGCGGGGGTTTCGCTTGCGGCGCTCTTCATCAACCTGCCGGAAAAATTCGTCGAGCTTCGGCCGCTGTTCGGGCGTCAAGATTTGGCGCATTTGTTCGCGCCCTTGCGAGCGCACCTCATCAAATTGCGGATTCATTTGCTGGCGGATGGCGTTATAGCGAACCTGCATACCAGTGAGTATGTCGCTAACCTGCGTTTGCTGGTCAGGCGTGAGGTCCAAATCGTGAGTAAGCCGATTCACGACGCGGTGATCCCCGGCGGATTGCGCGCGCGGAGCAGTGCGCGCACCATATACACGCGCGCTCATCAGCCGTAAGCCCAAGGCGCCAAAGGCCACGCCCAGGCCAAAAACCAGAAGCAGCAAAGCGATGGCTTTTTTACTGGCCGGGTTAGAAGTCATTCGTTTTCTCCGCCAGCGAGGTTAGCACTTCATCTTGACTGGACGGCTGCGCGGGCGGCTCAGGCATGCCGGCACCGACCTCCGTCTGTGAAGTCTCCGAACTTATCGTGGGTACGTGGAACGGCGGCGCGAATTCCGCCAAGTATACCGATACCGCCAGCAGCAACACTGCCGCGGCCAGCGCGAACCGTGAAGCTAGCATGTCCAGCGGGCGCCAAATGCCGGCGACTCCGTAGAGCCGCGATTCTCCGCGAATTGCGGCCATGACACGCGCCGCGAACGCGTCCAAGTTATACGCGACGCGGGGCGCCGCGGCTTCACGAAATAAAACGCTCGAAAGCGCAGCATCGGCAAGCGCCTTTCGGCAGCCTTCGCAGCCCAGGAGATGATCGTCTAAATCCGCATCCACGCGAGCATTTCCCTGGGAATCGCCGGCCAGCCGATCCTCGAGCCGGGCGTTGTATTTAGGACAACCCGATGCTTTACTGGCCGATAGTCTAGTGGTCCAGTTCAACACTGCGGGCCTGCCTTTCTTCCCTATCGATTCAAGGAACGCGTCGTCCTGCGGCCTTGCAACCGGCGGCGATAAACTTCCGCCAGTTTTCCACGCGCCCGAAATAGCCGGACCTTCACCGTGTTTACATTGAGATCGAGTACATCTCCAATTTCCTCTACTGTAAACCCACCCACTTCCTTCATCACGAGCATGGTGCGATCCTTCTCATCCAGTTCGCCCAGCAGTCGATCCAGAAGATCGCGCTGCTCGGTGACGCGGGCGGCTCCCCCACCCTCCCGCGCCGAACCCTCCCTTAAATCGGGCGTGGCCTCCATTTGCCGCAACTGGTCTTCGCTAAGACTGGACTCATAGACCAGCGGGCGAACCTTTTTCTTACGGAAATAGTCCCAACATTCGTTGACCGCAATTTTGTACAGCCAAGTTCCGAAGGCCGAGCGCTGGTCAAAGCGCTTGAGAGAAAAATAAGCCTTCACGAGAGCCTGCTGCGCTACATCTTCAACGTCTTCGTTACGCCGTAAAATCCCGCCCACGACAGCCAACAAGCGCTGATGATGAATACGAACCAAGCTTTCGTAAGCGATTTCATCCCCAGTCTGGGCGCGCCGCACGAGTTGACGTTCAGCCTCGGCGTTGGCGGCCTTGCTGGTAGAATCAGCAAGGACCGCGCCGCGATTTTCAGCCTCCAGTTTAGGGACGTTTCTCATAGCGATTTGGTTACAACGTATTCCATGCGGCTTCATAGACATAGCGCTTGCCAGGGTTATAACCGTATGGAACAATATGAAGATGATAATTGGTGATCGACTTCGCGCCCTGCGCGAGGAAAAGAATCTTTCTCAGGGTGACATAGAAAAGCGTACCGGGCTGCTGCGGTGCTATATCTCGCGCGTCGAAAATGGCCATACGGTTCCGGCCATCGAGACGCTTGAGAAAATGGCCAGGGCCCTCGAAGTGCCCGTGTACCAGCTTTTTTACGACGGTGAAGAACCTCCCGATCTGCCCAATCTGCCGAAACGCAAGACGGCGGAAGAAATTGCCTGGGGCAGCACCGGGAAGGAGGCCCGCTTTTTGACCATGTTCCGGCGGTTGCTGGGCCGAATCGACGAAGGCGACCGGCGGCTGCTGCTCTACATGGCTCAGAAAATGGCCAACCGTTAACAGCATGGCTCTGAGGCGGATTTCTGCCGCCCTCTCCTTAACGTAATCCTGGCGCTGCGATACAACGCAACTGGCCGGAGGGTTTGGGTGTGTCTAACCTCTGTGTTCGCACATCGCCGTTAAGAACTACTCCCATTCGATTGTGCTGGGCGGCTTCGAACTGATATCGTAAACGACGCGGTTCACGCCAGCCACCTCGTTCACAATTCTCGTGGATATGCCGCTTAGCACATGGGCGGGCAGCTTCGTCCAGTCCGCCGTCATGGCGTCTTCCGAATCGACAACGCGCACGGCTACGGTGTCACCGTAACTGCGCTCATCCCCCATTACCCCCACACTCCGAATCGGCAGCAAGACCGCGAAGGCCTGCCAGGTTTTCTCGTACAAGCCCGCGCGCCGGATCTCCTCGACGACGATGGCATCGGCGCTACGAAGAGTTTCCAACCGCTGCGAGGAGACCTCGCCGAGTAGCCGGACCGCCAAGCCAGGGCCCGGAAAGGGGTGCTTGTTCAGCATCTCGCTGGGCAAGCCAAGCTCGGCGCCGATCCGACGTACCTCGTCCTTGAATAATTCGCGAAGAGGCTCGATAAGCTGAAACGGCAAATCTTTTGGCAATCCCCCGACATTATGATGCGTTTTGATCGTCGCGGAGGGGCCGCGGACGGCGACCGACTCGATCACATCGGGATAAAGGGTTCCCTGTACCAGGAAACGTATCTCGCCGAGCGGTTGCGCCAACCGGCGAGCTTGTTCGGCGAATACCTTGATGAATTCGGCGCCGATCCGCTTCCGTTTGGTTTCAGGGTCGGTAACGCCCTTCAGTTGCGCCAGGAATTGATCCGCGGCATTTACAGCCAGGACTTTCAGGCCTACGCGTTTTTCAAGCAGTTCGATGGTTTGCTCAAATTCGCCGTCCCTAAGCAAGCCGGTATCGACGAAGACGTTGGTTAGGCGATCGCCGATGGCTCGGTGCACCAGCGCCGCAGCCACCGCGGAATCGACGCCTCCGCTTAAAGCGCAGAGGGCCCGCTCGCTGCCAACTTGTTTCCGAATGGCTTCGACGGTTTCGGAGATAAAAGAAGCGCCGCTCCAGTTGGGCTGGGCGGCACAAACGCCAAAAACAAAATTACGCAGGATTTCGGTGCCGCGCTCGGTGTGGCGGACCTCGGGATGAAATTGCACGGCAAAAATGCGGCGGGCAGAATCCTCGGCTGCGGCAAGTGAAGGGCCCGTCGCGCCGGTGGTGTGAAACCCGGGCGGCAGGTCGAGTACGTGGTCGCCGTGACTGGTCCAGATTTTGAGGGANNGCTCCGCGGGACCGTATTCGCGACGCTGCGCACGCTCGACGCGGCCTCCCAGGGTGCGGGCGATCCACTGCAAACCGTAACAGATGCCGAGAATGGGAACGCCGAGGGAAAGCACGCCCGGGTCGCAAGGAGGCGCGTCAGCATCATACACGGAGCACGGACCTCCGGAGAGTACGATGCCGGCTGGTTCGTAGTCGCGAATTTGCGACAGGGCGGCGCTGCAAGGCAGGATGGCGGAAAAAACCTGCTGTTCGCGGATACGCCGCGCGATGAGCTGCGTATACTGCCCGCCAAAATCCAAAACTACGATGCCGCCGCGTTCGTTCATGGTCTAGGCTACGACGATGTTCACAAGTTTATTGGGCACCACGATGCGCTTTACAATGTGCGCGCCGTGCAATAGTTGGGCGATTCGAGGGTCACCGAAAGCGCGCTCGGCCAAATCATCTTCCTGCAAGCCGCCGTCGACGCGAATTTTACCGCGTACTCGCCCATTGATCTGGATGACGATCTCAACTTGTTCCTCCTCTGCAAGCTGGGGAAGGTACTCGGGCCACAGGGAATGCTGCAGGCTAGATGTTTGGCCGAGCATCTCCCAAAGCTC